>DMTU01000050.1:7040-22841 GCA_003476595.1 Acidimicrobiaceae bacterium
CACCGGTGCCGCAGGCCCGCCTCGGCGTCACCAGCAGCGCGTGCGGGATGTGCGGCACCACCGCCGTCGACGAGCTGCGGACCCGCATCCACCCGCTCCCGGTGGGCGAGCCGATCCCCGACGAGGTCCTGCTCGCCGCGCCTGCGGACCTGCTGGGGGACACCCCGATCTTCGCCGCCACCGGCGCGGTCCACGCCGCCGCGCTGTTCACCCCGACCGGCGAGGCGGTCGTGGTCCGCGAGGACGTTGGCCGCCACAACGCGGTGGACAAGGTGGTGGGCAACCAGCTGCTCGCCGGCGAGCTGCCCCGCCACGGCTTCGGCCTCGCGGTGAGCGGCCGGGTCGGGTTCGAGATCGTGCAGAAGGCCTGGGCCGCCGGCATCACCACCGTGGTGGCCAAGGGCGCGCCGACCTCGCTCGCCGTGGAGGCCGCCCGCATGGCGCGCATCACCCTCGTCGGCTGGGCCAGCAGCGCTGGCGGGCGCGCGTACGACTGACGGGCCCGCCGGGGCCGCTCCGTAGGCTGGGCCCATGAGCGACGCCCCCGCCACGCCCGCCCCCTCCAGCCCCGCCGACGGGCAGGCCGTGCTCCACCTGTTCTTCGCCCTCACGCCCCTCGCCGATGCCGATGCGGTGTCCGAGGCGGTGACGTCCGCCGAGTCCGACGGCTACCAGGTGGTGCCGGTCGCCGTGCTCGGCCACAAGGCCGACATCGGGTTCATGGCCCTCGGTGCGGACCAGTGGCGCCTCCGCCGGCTCCAGACCGAGCTCGTCTCCGCCGGCCTCGAGCTGGTCGACAGCTACGTCAGCCTCACCGAGATCAGCGAGTACGCCCAGGGCGTGCCCGACCAGATGAAGCAGGCCCGCCTGTTCCCCCAGCTCCCGCCGGAGGGCAAGCCGGCGTTCTGCTTCTACCCGATGTCCAAGCGGCGGACCGTCGAGGGCAACTGGTACACGCTGCCCTACGAGGAGCGCATGGAGCTGATGATGGAGCACGGCAAGTCCGGGCGGACCTTCGCCGGGCGGGTGCTCCAGGTCGTCACCGGCTCCACCGGCGTCGACGACTTCGAGTGGGGCGTCACGCTGTTCGCCCAGAAGCCCGACGACCTCAAGGAGGTCGTCTACACGATGCGCTACGACAAGGCGTCGGCCGTCTACGCCGACTTCGGCACCTTCATCACCGGCATGACCGGCACCCTCGCCGAGGTCCTCGACGCGGTGGGCCTGCGCTGAGCCGGTCTCGTTCACGAAGCGTTCACGTGCGGGTGGTCGCCCGGGAACGTGGGCTTGGTTGCCTGCACCCATGGACCGAGCGCTGATGGGCGAGACCTCCGCCGACCCGACGGCCGACACCGGCCGGCGCCACCTCGTCGTCACGCTCCAGCTGCCGGACCGCCCGGGCGCGCTCGGGTCGGTTGCCTCCCGCATCGGTGCGCTCGGCGCCGACATCACCGACGTGCGGGTCTCGTCGCGGCGGGCCGGCGTGGCCGAGGACGTCTTCCACCTCGACCTCCCCGCCGTCGAGGGCGTCGACACGGTGGGCCTGCTCCTGGCGGAGATCGGCCACGTCGACGGAGTCGTCGCCCCGTCGGTGAGCTACCCCGCTCCCGGCTGCTGCGGGTGAGCGGAACTGCGCGAATCGCCGGGGTGTCCGCCGTCACCCGCTCGGTTGCCTATGATCCCCCGATCGTGCCCGCCCGTCCGACACAACGCCGGTTGCTGACCCTGCTGCTCGCGGCGCTCGCTGCGCTCGGTCTGGCCGGCGTGCTCGCCCCGGCCGCCGCGGCGCAGCAGACCGAAGGCGGCGAGGCCGAGGCGGTCGGCACCATCGACTACGAGGGCGAGGACGGCGAGGACGTGCCGGTCGCCGGCGTGGAGATCACGGCATCCACCGCCGATGGCGAGGAGATCGACACCGCCACCACCGGCGACGACGGGACGTTCGTCCTGTCGCTGCCGGGCGCCGGTGACTACGTGTTCGTGCTCGACCCCGACACGCTGCCCGACGGGGTCTCCCTGCGCAGCGAGGAGCGAGGCACACTCGAGCTGTCCATGAACGCGGGGCAGCGACGGAACCTGCTCTTCCCGATCGTGGAGGGCGAGGGCGTCGAGCGCTCCAGCGGCTCGACCAAGATCGCCCAGGTCCCCCAGCTGGCCTTCGAGGGGTTCAAGTTCGGCCTCATCATCGCCATGTCGGCCGTGGGCCTCAGCCTCATCTACGGCACCACCGGCCTGGTGAACTTCGCCCACGGCGAGGTCGTCACCTTCGGTGCCCTGCTCGCCTACCTGTTCAACGTGACCTTCGGGTTGCACCTCCTCATCGCCGGGCCGATCGCCGTCCTGCTCGCCGGGGTGTTCGGTGGTGGGTTCGACCGGGGGTTCTGGAGACCGTTGCGCAACCGGGGCACGAGCCTCATCGCCATGCTCGTCGTGTCGATCGGCCTGTCGCTGGTCCTGCGCTACCTGTTCCTGTACCAGTTCGGCGGGCGCACCCGGCCCTTCGACCAGTACGCGATCCAGACCGACACCATCGAGTTCCTGAACATCACCATGGTGCGCAAGGACATCTGGATCGTGGTGGTCTCGATCATCCTGCTGGTGCTCGTGGCCCTCGCCCTCGGCGGCACCCGCATCGGCAAGGCCACCCGGGCCGTGGCCGACAACCGGGACCTGGCCGAGTCCTCCGGCATCGACGTCGAGAAGGTCATCCTTGTCGTGTGGGCCGTCGGCAGCGCGCTGGCGGCGGTCGGCGGCATCTTCCTCGGCCTCACCGAGCAGGTGAGCTGGCAGGGCGGCTTCCAGCTGCTGCTGCTGATGTTCGCCGGCGTCACCCTCGGTGGCCTCGGCACCGCCTACGGCGCCCTGGTGGGCAGCATCATCGTCGGCCTCGCCGTGCAGCTGTCGACGCTCGTCATCTCCTCCGAGCTGAAGAACGTGGCTGCGCTGCTGATCCTCGCCTTCATCCTGCTGGTACGCCCCCAGGGCATCCTGGGCCGCAAGGAACGGGTGGGCTGATCGATGAACTGGAGCATCATCATCGAGTCGACCCTGGAGGCGATGGTCACCAAGAACGCCGTCGTCTTCGCCCTGGCGGCGATCGGCCTCAACATCCACTACGGCTACACCGGGCTGCTCAACTTCGGCCAGGCCGGCTTCATGGCCGCCGGCGCCTACGGCACGGGCATCGCCATCACCCAGTGGGGCTGGACCATCGGCCCGGCGGCCGTGTTCGGCATCGTGCTGTCGGTGCTGCTCGCCTTCTTCCTCGGCCTGCCGACCCTTCGCCTCCGGGCTGACTACCTCGCCATCGTCACCATCGCCGCGGCCGAGATCATCAGACGCATCGTGAAGTCCACCCAGTACAGCGAGGTCACGGGTGGATCCGGTGGCCTCAACGGCATCGGCCGGGGCTTCTACGACAACAACCCCATCGACAGCGGGCTCGACCTCGGCATCGTCAGCTTCTCCGAGCGCGAGCTGTGGTTCATGGTCGTGGGTTGGGGCGTGGTCGTGCTGTGCATGGTCCTCACCTACCTGTTGGTGCGCAGCCCCTGGGGTCGCGTGCTCAAGGCCATCCGTGAGGACGAGGACGCCGTGCGCAGCCTCGGCAAGAACGTCACCTGGTACAAGATGCAGAGCCTGATCCTCGGCGGCGCCTTCGGTGCGCTCGGCGGCATCATGCTCACCCTCGAGCAGCAGTCGGTGCAGCCCGACCAGTTCTTCACCCCGACGACCTTCTTCGCCTTCACCGCCCTCATCCTCGGCGGTGCCGGGCGGGTCTTCGGCCCGGTCGTGGGCTCGATGCTCTTCTGGGGCATCATCCAGTTCACCGACGTCTCGCTGCGCCAGGCGATCGCGAACGACTACATCCCGACCTGGCTGATGGACGGCGTTCAGGCCGGCCAGGTCCGCTTCATCATCGCCGGCGGTCTGCTCGCAGCGCTCATGATCTTCCGCCAGCAGGGCCTGTTCGGCAACAAGCGGGAGGTGGCCCTCGATGACCACTGACGCCTTCGACCAGGTCGAACCCCGACCGGGCTCACCCAAGCGGGACACGATCCTGTCCGTGGACGGGCTGGTGCGGCGCTTCGGCGGCATCACCGCCGTCGACGTCGACCACCTCGAGATCCAGGCCAACGCCATCACCGGCCTGATCGGTCCCAACGGTGCGGGCAAGACGACCTTCTTCAACCTCATCACCGGGTTCGACGAGGTCACCGCCGGCACGTTCCAGTTCAAGGGCGAGCCCCTCGAGGGCGTCCCGGCCTACAAGGTCGCTCGCAAGGGCCTGGTGCGCACGTTCCAGCTCACCAAGGCGCTGTCCAAGCTGTCGGTCATCGAGAACATGAAGCTCGGCGCCGTCGGCCAGACCGGTGAGAATCCCTTCAAGGCCCTGGTCCGTCCCCTCTGGGGCAGCCAGGAGCGCGAGATCGAGGCCCGTGCCGACGAGCTCCTCAAGCGGTTCAAGCTGTACGAGAAGCGCGACGACTACGCCGGCGAGCTCTCGGGCGGGCAGCGCAAGCTGCTCGAGATGGCCCGTGCCCTCATGGCCGACCCCGAGGTCATCTGCCTCGACGAGCCCATGGCCGGCGTGAACCCTGCCCTCACCCAGTCCCTGCTCCAGCACGTCAAGGAGCTCAAGGACGAGGGCCTCACGGTCGTCTTCGTCGAGCACGACATGGACGTCGTCCGCGACATCTCCGACTGGGTGGTCGTGATGGCCGAGGGTTCGATCATCGCCGAGGGCACGCACGCCTCGATCGGCAAGAACCAGGCCGTCATCGACGCCTACCTCGGCACCGCCCACGAGATCGACCTGGGCACCATCGAGCTGGACCCGGAGAAGCACTGATGGCCAAGGACGAACCGCTCCTCGTCGCCGACGATCTCGTCGCCGGCTACCTGCCGGGCGTCAACATCCTCAACGGCTGCAACATCACCGTCAACGACGGCGAGCTGGTGGGCATCATCGGGCCAAACGGCGCCGGCAAGTCCACCTGCCTGAAGGCCGTCTTCGGCCTCATCCCCGTCCGCGACGGCGGCGTGACCCTGCGGGGCGAGGACATCGCCAACCGCAAGGCCCACGAGCTGGTGGAGCGGGGCGTGGGCTACGTGCCCCAGAACAACAACGTGTTCCCCCGCCTCACGGTGAAGGAGAACCTGGAGATGGGCGTGTTCCTGCGCCCCAAGCTGTTCAAGGGCTCCTTCGACCGCGTGGTGGAGATGTTCCCCCGCCTCGGTGAGCGCAAGGACCAGCGCGCCGGTGCCCTCTCCGGAGGCGAGCGCCAGATGCTGGCCATGGGCCGGGCGCTGATGATGGAGCCGAGCGTGCTCCTGCTCGACGAGCCCTCCGCCGGGCTCTCTCCCGCATTGCAGGACGACGTGTTCCTGCGCTGCCGTCGCATCAACGAGGCCGGCGTCTCGATCCTCATGGTCGAGCAGAACGCCAGCAAGTGCCTCCAGATCTGCGACCGCGGCTACGTCCTGGACCAGGGCGCGAACGCGTACACCGGCTCCGGCCGGGAGCTGCTCGAGGACCCCAAGGTCGTCGAGCTCTACCTCGGCACCCTCGCAGCCAACCGCTGAACCCCGGGCCGCACGCCCCTCCCGTTCTGGCAGTTCCCACGTCGCGCGCCCGCCGGCGTCGACTCCAGCGGCGCCGACCCCAGCACGCGAAGAGGCCGGGCCCGTGGGCCCGGCCTCCTCAGGTTCTGGTGCTCAGCTCAGGTCTAGAGCTCTGCGAACCGGTACTCGGTGAGCGAGTCGTCGATGGTGTTGCCCTCGCCGTACTGCAGGATGGCGAAGCTCGCCTCGCTCGGCTCGCCGGCCTCGCTGAACGTCTGCGGGCCGGAAGGACCGTCGTAGTCGATGTCGGTGCCCTCTTCGATCATGCCCTTGCACTCTTCGAAGCTGGTGCACGTCTCACCGTCGCGGGTGACGCCGTTGATCTCGCCGGCGATGGCCACGGCATCGTCGCTCTCGGCCACGAGGGCGGCGAGGGCGGTGATGACGACGGCGTCGTAGGTCTCCGGAGCGTAGGAGAAGTCCTCGAGCTCCGGGTCGACCTCGAGGAGGCGGGACCGGAAGTCCTCGGTGATCTCGGCGGCGGGCAGCGTGCCCTTCACGCCGACCATCGAGGCCGAGACCTGCTCGCCCAGGGCGTTGCCGACGTTGCCGTCGACCAGGTAGATGCTCTTGGAGTCGGGCGTGAAGCCGTTCTCGAAGAGGCCGGTCAGGATGCGGGCCGACTCATCGAAGCCGATGAGCACGAGGGCATCGCTGTCGGCGTCCACGACGCGCTGGACCTCAGCGTCGAAGTTCTCGGCGAAGGGGTCGTAGACGAACTCCTCGTCGACGACGACGCCCTGCTCCTCGAGGGGCTCGACGGTGTACTGCAGCAGGCCCTCACCGTAGGGATCCTGCAGGGCCATGACCGTGGCGCTCTCGTTGCCGTCAGCGACGACGAGGTCGGCGAGCACGCGGCCCTGGAGGACGTCGGACGGAGCGGTGCGGAAGTACAGACCGTTGTCGTCGTAGTCGGTGAAGTCCGGGGACGTGTTGGCCGGGCTGAAGTGGATCTTGCAGGCGCCGGTCACCTTGTCGATGAAGGTGAAGGACACGCCGGAGGAGGCGGCACCGATGAAGGCGTCGACGCCCTCGTTCAGGTGACGGTCCACGGTCTGGGAGGCCACGTCGGTGGACGTGTCGCCAGAGTCGCCCTGGAACAGCTCCACGTCGGCGTCGAGGACGCCGCCGGCAGCGTTGATGTCCTGGACGGCGAGCTCCGCAGCTGCGAACTCCGGCGGGCCGAGGAAGGCCAGGTTGCCGGTCTCGGGCAGCACGGTGCCGATCTTCAGGGTGCCGTCGCCCTCGCCGGCCTCGCAGTCGGTGGCACCGGCTGCGTCTTCGGTCGTCTCTTCGGTTTCGGTGGTCTCTTCGGTATCGGTCGCCGTGTCGTCGGTCGTGTCCGTGGCCTCGTCGTCGTCGTCGCCGCATGCTGCAGCAACGAGAGACAGGGCCAGGAACAGCGCCACGAGCAGGCGGAACTTGCCTGGCTTGCGCATGTGATGGGTTTCCTTTGTGTTCACCAACAGGGAGCCAGAGAGTACCGGTCCGGGCCAGGTCGTGGGGGCGTTGGACGTGAATGCCGGGTTTCGGCTCAGGATCCGGCGGGTGCGTCGCCCAGCCGGGCCAGGTGCCCGTCGGCGTCGAACGCGACCACGGTGAGCCGTCCGTCGGAGCGGTTGCCCGCCTCGTCCAGGGTGATCGGCCCGGTCTGGCCGATGTAGGCGATGTCGACCCCGTCGGCGATCAGGTCGAGGCACGCCGCCGGCTCCCGGCACGCGGTCCCGCCGCCGGACACGGCGGCCATGGAGGCAGCGATCCCGGCGCCGGACGCAGAACCAGCGGCCTCCGCAGCCAGGGCGGCGAGCACCACGGCGTCGTAGGACTCGGCGGCGAGATCGAGGCCGGCGTCGTCGACCTCGGCCAGGGCCGGGTCGTGGGACCGGACCCGACTCGCGAACCCGGGCTCGGGCGGGGCGGCGGGGAGCAGCCCACGCATGCAGGCCAGCTCGGTCCGGTCCTCGACCAGGTCGCCGAGGCGCTCGCCGAGGTTCCCGTCGGTCCCGTACACGGGCCGCTCCCGGGGACCCTGGTCGGTGACGATCAGCTCGTCGAGCACCACGGCCGTCTCGGCCAGCCCGACCAGCACGATCGCATCGGCGGCGCGGTCGAGATCCTGCACCACGGTCGGTCCGAGGTCGGCGGCGGCGGGGTCGTGGTCGACCCGGCTGGCGACGGTGCCCCCGGTGGCCTGCAGCTGCTCGACCAGCGCATCGGCGACGGTCCGGCCGTGGTCGTCGTCGCGGGCCGCGATCGCGACCGAGCGATGCCCGTCGGCCCGGACCAGGTCGGCGAGCGCCCGACCCTGGAGCGCCTCGGTGGGCCCGGTGCGGAAGAGCCGGCCGGACCCGTCGAGCGCATCGAGCCCGCCCGAGGTCGCCGCCGGCGACACCAGCACCGCATCGGCGTCGACCACCTGGGGGAGCACGCTCGCGGCCGCACCCGAGGCGAGCGGGCCGATCAGGACGTCGACGCCGGCGCCCAGCAGCCGGGCGGCCTCCCCCTCCACGGTGCCCGGTGTCCCGTCGGCGGAGTCGCCATGGCGGAGCCCGACCGGCGCCCCCAGCACGCCCCCCGCCTCGGCGAGGTCGGCGACCGCGAGCTCCACGCCGGCGATCGCGGCCGGGCCGAGGAAGGCGAGCTCGCCCGAGAGCGGGAGCAGGGTGCCGACGTCGAGGGCACCGTCCCGCGGCTCGGGGCCGGCCGACGTCGCGTCGATGCTCGGCAGCGCTCCGGCCGGCGGGGCATCCGGGATCTCCGAGCCGTCGGGACAGCGGACGTCGAGCGCCGGAGCCGGGTCGTCGGCCTCGGGTCGGGCGGCCTCGTCTCCCCCGGAGGTGCAGGCGGCGGCCAGCACGGTGGCGGCCAGGAGGCCCGACGGCCACCGGCGTCGTCGGCGAGTGGAGGGCGCAGCGATGGGACGGAGGCTAGGACGGAGGACGTCGGTGCGGGCCCGCGTGGATGGACCAGACTCGGCACCGATGGAGACCGAGCTGCTCTACCTGCGCGACGCCCACCTGCGAGCCTTCGAGGCCAGCGTGACCGACGTGGACGCCGACGGCGGCCGCGTCGCGCTGGACCGGACCGCCTTCTACCCGACCGGGGGCGGCCAACCCCACGACACGGGCACGCTGGAGACGCCCACCGGCCAGCGGACGGTCACCGCCGTGCGCAAGGAGGGAACGGTCGTGTGGCACGCGCTCGAGGGCGGTGGCCTGCCTGCGGTCGGCGACCCGGTCACCGGCCAGCTGGACTGGCAGCGACGCCACGAGCTCATGCGCACGCACACCGCGCTCCACGTGCTGTGCGGGGTGATCTGCAACGAGTGGGGCGTGCCGGTCACGGGCGGGAACATGGAGCCGCTCTCGGCTCGCATGGACTTCGAGTTCGACCCCCTCCCCGAGGGCTTCAAGGATCGGGTCGAGGACCTCGTCAACATCGAGCTCGCCGCCGACCGCCCGATCGAGGTGTCGTTCCTGCCTCGCTCCGTGGCGGTGCAGGACGAGGACCTCATCCGCACCAACGTGGGACTGAGCAAACTCACCGTTGACCAGCTTGTGCGTGTCGTGGAGATCGTAGGTCTCGACAAGCAGGCTGACGGCGGCACCCACGTGGCGTCCACCGCTGAGGTCGGCCGGATCAGGATCGTCAAGACCGAGAGCAAGGGCAAGGGCAACAAGCGGGTGAGGCTCGAGGTCCTCGATCCGCCTGGAGCCGTGTAGTCGCCGTTGCGGGCCACCACACGGCAGACGATCGCGGCCAGCGGAACCCACGCCGGCGAGCTCTACGTTCGGCGGACCAGGTAGGCGGTCACTTCGCCGATGCTGTACTCACGGGAGTTGCCATCGACACGGGTGACCGCGACGACCAGGAACGAGTTGTCGGGCCCTGGCGAGATCGTCGCTCCCGGAGCGAACTCCGGCGGCAGCATCGGAAGGTCCACGTACTTCGGGGCCGAACTCCCGTCGATCAGGGCCACCTGGAGGTGTTGGCGCGGCGACGGGGTGGGATCGTCGACGACCGCGCCCCGGACGGCGTCTGCCCATTCGGGGTGCTGCTGGGCGATCGCTTCCTTGAACTCATCACCGATGGTGACGAGCGTTTCCCCAGTATCGGGATCCACGAACGCCCGGCCGTCTCCGACAAGGGAGACGTTGTCGCCGGAGCCGACGAGGTCGTCGTAGGTGATCGACCACGAGCGCCCCGACGTCAGTTCGGTGAACGTTCCCCCTCCGGCGAGGGATCCCTGGAACTCGTAGGTGCCGTCGGTCCATGTGAACTGTGCCGTTGCCCATCCCCACTGCGCCTCGAGGTCTGCCTGCTCGGATGGGTCCTCGGGCGTCTTGTCCACAAGCACGGCGGCCGTGTCGTCGGTACGGGCGACGGCCACGCCGTTGGTCACGTCCATCCCGAGGAACGGGCCGTCCAAGGATCGCCCGCGCCTGACACCGTGACCGGACTCGGGCCCGTCGAGGAGCCACACGTCCGAGCCGCTGGTAGCCGACAACGACGGCGGTCCTTCGCCGACGGGCACGGCCGACGGGTCGATTGCATCCACCCAGTTCCGGCCGTCGACCGTTGCGAGCACCGAGAGGTCGAGGGACCGGGCGACCAGAGCACGCCCGTTCGCCGACAGATCAGAAGCGTTCATGGCGGCCGGGGGCAGTTCGGCGCGGTCCCAGGACCGTGTGTCCGCCGACAGGTACAGCTCCCAGTCGTGTCCGTCGACGACCTCCATCCGCGTCTGGTCTTCGACGATCCGGTCGAGTTCGTCCTCTGTGAGACCAAGATCCAACGGCGAGCCAGCGAACACTTCCCGGCCGTCGCTGCTCTGCGCGTGCAACGTGCGCGTCTCTGGGTCTACGTGGAAGCTGTAACCGCCCCCGGCACCATCGGGGTCGACGAGCTCTCGCACGAGGTCGTTCAGTCGCCGCGACGCAGCCATACCCGCAAGAGCTTCGTCGGTCGGCACCCGTACGGCGATGCCAAAGACGTCATCGAGGGCGACGGCCGTGACGGCCATGAGCGTCCGATCCGGGGCCCCGGCGATCCCCACGGTGTGACGCTCCCACGTCGAACCGTCCTGGGTCACTGCGGCGACCACCTCGCCAGCGTCGTCCACACCCACGACCATCAGATGATGGTCGTTCGCCACCAGCGCCCCGAAGGGAAGCGGGTCAACTGATCCAAGCGGAGACTCGACCGCCTGCCAGTCCTTGGCATCGTCGCTGGCGAACAGGCCACCGCCATCAGTCGCCACCGACCACCAGCGCTCCGCGAACCACACCGGGGCCTCACCGAAGTGCTCCACCACGCCGACGCGTTGCAGCTCCCAGTCGCCGCCGTCCGTCGGCTCCTCCGCTGCCGTGTCGACCGTCGCCGACCGGTCATCGCTGAAGCCGACCCACGCAGCGATGACCGCGACCGCTGCAGCGACCGCCCCGACCAGGACGATGCGAGGCAGCCGTGCGCGTCTGCGACCCATCCGAGGCACGTCACGGGGCGGAACAGCCTGCTCGGCGGCATCGGCATACCGCTGGAGTTCGTTGATCAGGTCAGGCACTGCAGTCCACCTCCAGGAGGGAACGGAGCTTCATCAGCGCTCGGCTGCCATGGGTAGCGACAGACGAGGCGGTGATGTCGAGGGCTTCTGCGACTTCGGCGTGGGTCCACTGGCAGGCGTGTACGAGCCAGATCACGGTGCGCTGTTGTTCAGGTAGTGACTGGAGAGCCGGTACGAGCTTCGGTTCCAGATCGGGTACGCCGAGGATCTCGGGTGGAGGAAGACACGCTTGCCGGCGCGACCTCGTCTTCGACTGGCCGACCCGAAACAGGTAACCGAGGGGCCGGTCCATCACGCGGATGCGGTCCCAGTGCTCCCAGGCGTAGGCGAGCGCCTCGGCGGCAGCATCAGCTGCGCCGTCCACCCCGCGCGTCGCTATCAGCGCCCGGCGCAGACGCGGGTGCGCCTCAGCAGCAAAGTCGTCGAAATCGGTGTGGATCATGTCAGCCTCACCCAAGTAACCGACGAGTGCCCGTGTCGCGCTACAGCAAGTGCGCGAGCGTCATCGACGCCGAACGGAAGTGCCTCCGCATGGCGGCCGTTTCAGAGGCCAAGCCCACGAGATCGACTTGCGGGGTCACCCGACAGAATCAAGCCGGAAGCCTCAGATGCTGCCCGCTCGTATCACCGGCACCGCTCCCGACCGCGTGATCGGAGTACTGCATTGCGACGCGCTCTGCATCGGCAGTCCGTGCCGGCTACCGGCGCTTTGGGGCCGACATCCATCGACTGCTGCTGCCAGGAACAAATGAACGCAGCTTGAGGGATGCGTCTCTGGGCCGACGGGGTGGACTGGTAGAGGTGGTGGCGCGGATTTCGGAACCGATCGGGCGCCTGGGGGTTCTAGACAACATGAGGGCGGATCGGGCAGCGACGGCGACTGGCGGTGTCGACTCGCAACCGTCAGGTCACCCCTCGTCCGGTGCAGGTCTGGAGTTCTCGGACTTCCACCGGACCCACAGGGACCGGTTGGCCGCAGCGTTGGCTGTCACATGCGGAAATCTCGCGCTGGGGCAGGACGCTGCGGACGAGGCGCTGGCTCGCGCTCTCGCGCACTGGCCCGAGGTGCGGCACACGTCGAACCCCGCCGGATGGACCTACCGCGTCGGGTTGAACTGGACCCGGAACCTGTTGCGGCGGCGTCGACGGGAAGACCTGCTCGCCCGACTCCCGGAACTTGCCGACACAGACCCGACGGTGGACATCGACGTAGGTGAAGCGCTCGACCGCCTCGACATCGAGCACCGCACCGTGGTCGTGATGCGGCACCTGATCGGGTGTTCCACCGCCGAGACCGCCGAGTACCTCGGCGTTGCGGAGGGCACCGTCAAGAGCCGCCTCGCTCGCGCACTCGACCGGCTCCGAGCCGACCTGGGGGACAGTCATGGATCATGAGCCCGACGCCGTCACCGAACGAGTCGAACGGCACCTTCAAGGCCTCACAAAGGCCATGTCGGTCACCGCTGAGCCCTCGGAAGCACCATCGAGCCGCAACGGGTCACGGCGCGTCCTCGCGTCGGTTGTCGTGATCGCTGTCGTCGCCATCGCGGCAGGGGCGATCTGGAGCGCGCAGCGAGAGCAGCCCGTTGCCCTCGACACCGCTGTCGATCCGGCCGGAGAAGGCTGCTTGGAGGGAGGTGCCGCCGCCGGCGACCCGGCTCCGACGCAAGTCCCCGACAGCGTGACGATGCTCGGCGAGCGCAGCTCTGACCCGGCACAACCTCGACCGGTGCCGTGGGGCGGGGAGCTTTGGTCGAGTTCGACTGACGAGGCGACCGGGACACGGACCCTGGCCCGGTCCGTCGACGGTGTGAACTGGACTCCTGCTGACCTCGACCTCGATGCGACGCTCGGCTTGTGGGTCACAGTGCGCGGCGACTGCCTCGTTGCGGTCGCAAGTTCAGCCACCGAGGTCGTGGCAGCGTCAACCGTTGACGGCCAGACGTGGAACACCGCTCAGGTCCTGGACCGCCCGTTCGTGTTCTCCCGACTCCAAGCCAGCGCAACCCACGTGTTCGCGCTCGTCGACACAACACCGATCCCACCCAACCCGGACCCGCTCGTCGACGAGTTCAACCGCCGGCTCACCGAACGGTTCGGCGCATTCAACGGCTTCTCCCTGACCCGACAGGCCGACGGGACCTACGCAACGACGGTCACCGCCAACGACATCGCCATCTTCGAGGGCACACTCGAAGAACTCGGTGCGGACGCCGCCACCATCGACGCGCTCACCGTCGCCCCCGACCTCTCCGAAGCCCCAGCTACCGAGCCCAGCTCGGCCCCCACATCGGCGGCCGTTGACGTGTTCGTCACCGCCGACGCCGCCGCCTGGAACCGGACAACAATCGACCTTCCCGGAATGCCCATCGGCGACACCAACCTGGGCCTCGTCGTGCCGACCGACGACGGCGTACGGGTCAGCGCGGACGGCGCCTCCTGGGAGACCCTGGCCATCCCGGGTAGCAACTTCGTCCGCACGCTCATCGACACCGACACGGGCACCTGGGCGGTCACCGGCGCTGACGTCTACCGAGCCGACAACTCCGAGGACGCCTTCCATCGCATCCCTCTCGACGTTGACCTCGGCGAAGCCGTCGATCTCGCCGCTGCGCCCGGCTCAGCAGCGATCCTGATCCGCGGTACCGGAACGCTGGCACCCATGCCGCGAGTGGAGCTGGTCGAAGAAGACGCAACCATCGACCTCCGGATCCCACTTCCACCGGATTCCCAACCGTACGGCTGGTCCCTCCTCGCCCGACCCGACGGCTCGTACCTCGTCGCCTCAGCAGTCGACCTGCCCGGCCCGGACCACCCAGGGGAGATCGCCTCCGACGAAGCGAACGAACCAGGCACCTGGGTTCTATTCGAGGTTTCCCACCAGTGAGGAGGCCCGAAGAACCGGCAACCGGCGATCGGTGCGGCTCCGATCCGGTTGGTGATCGCTGGAGCCACCGACCATCGGCTCGGGATTCGGGACTAGCTCCAGCTCCTGACCCCCTTGGTGTCGTACAAGCGAACGGTTCGAGGCTCTACTAGGGCAGTGGATGCTTTCGACGAGTTGATCGCCGGGCTTCGTCCCGGGCTCGCCCGAGCGTTCGCAGCTGCCTACGGGCGGGACCGGGGCGAGGACGCGCTGGCGGAGGCGCTGGCATGGGCCTACGAGCACCGGTCTCGTCTGCTCGGTATGGAGAACCCGGGCGGGTACCTGTACCGGGTCGGCCAGTCGCGCTCCCGCGGCCGACGCGACAGCGGCCATGCGTTCCCTGCTCCGTCGGTGCTGGGACTGCCGGACGTGGAGCCGGGGCTGCCGGATGCACTTGCCACGTTGTCTGACCGTCAGCGTGCGTGCTTGGCCCTTGTGGTCGTCGACGAGTGGACGTACGAGGAAGTCGCAGAGCTTCTCGGGATCAAGCGTTCATCGGTCCAGTCGCATGTCGAGCGAGCACTGCACAAGCTGAGGAAAGGACTGGGGGTGGACCAGCATGCTGACGTCTGACGAGCAAACCGATGACCTTCGGCGGTACCTGACGTCGTTGACCGAGGCGGTCGACACCGGTGTTGCGTGCAGGCAGCTGGACGCGAGCGGTGCCGGACGGCGTCGCTGGTCCGTGATGGCTGGTGCGGCTACTGCGGTTCTTGCTGTCGCTGCGCTCGTCGTGGGCGGGTTCGAGCTCGGCGACGGCGGCGACGGCCAGTCCGTGACGGTCGCCGGCCCTGACGGGGCCCGGTCCGCCGGCGAGGTCGACGGGCTGTGGCGTGTCGTCGCGACCGTCAACGATGGCGAACGGCAGTCGGCCGAGGGCACAGCGAACCTGCGCTTCGACGGCGACCGCGTGCGCGGGGACGACGGGTGCAACAACCGCATGGAGGCGAGGCTGGAGGACGGAGCCATCGTCGGGCCAAGCGTCCGTACGCAGGTCGCTTGCCCGAACGAAGCCGCAGTCAAGGAGGCAGAACTGTTCTGGACGGCACTGGGGCAACCCGTGGACGTCCAGGATGCCGAGCTGTGGCTGGTCGACGGAGACGGCGACGGACTCGTGTTTGCGCGGGTTGACGAGGGCCGGGAGGTGCCCGCAGCGGCGGAGCCGACCGTGACGGTTGCCGTGGACGGTTTCGGGCCGGTTGAGGCGACCGTGTCGCCTCTCACCGTCTCGGAACAGGGGTGGCTGGAACACACGGTCACGCTGACGAACACCGGCACCGAGACCGTGCACCTCCAGGACTTCCGGACCGGCACGATGCTCGGCGACCGGCAGGTCGCCGTGGCCACGGACGGCTGCGGGCACGGCTCCTCCAGCGACGAGCCCGTGATGATGGGCTGCAACCGCGACTACCGACCCGTGACCATCGAGGCCGGCGGTACGCACACCTTCACGGTCACGCTGTGGCGGGACCTCGCCGGCATGAACCCGGTCGGCGAGGGAACCTACGAATGGTCGTGGTCCGTCGACCGTCGCGACACACCCTTCGACGACCCTGACCAGACCGGCACCACTGGAACCCTGATCCTCACCTACAAGGATCTCGGCTCGACCAGCGGGTCGACCGGCTCGGACCAAGCTGGAACCGATGCAGCGGGAGGGGTGGACGGCCCGGTTCTGTACGGACCT
>DMTU01000050.1:22910-27775 GCA_003476595.1 Acidimicrobiaceae bacterium
GACCCGAGACCCACCTGGACCGGACCGAGCTCGCCAAGCTGACGGGCGTGCTCGGGATCGAGGACGGCTGCCTGTACCTCCAGCCGCCGCCCAACGTCCGGGATCCGCTCCAGGAGCCGCTGGTCTGGCCCTACGGCACGACCTGGCAGAACGACCCTGCCGGCGTGCGTCTCGCCGACAGCAGGTTCTTGCCTGTCGGCGCCTTGTTCACCGCAGCCGGCGGCATGCACAGCGCTGACCGCCTGGTCGACCTCGGACACGCCCCGGCAGTCGCCGAGCGCGCCCAGAGCTGCGCTCGCGGGGACATCAGCGAGATCGCCTACATCCAAGGAGAGGTGACGATCATCGACTCGGGTGCCTCCGCAGGCATCAGCGTTGCCCACGCGGAGAACATGGTGAGGGCCTTCCTCGACTTCGCCGACCAGCCGAGCGCAGACGCCGCAGAACGGCTGCCGTTCGCCGACCAAGTCCAGCTCGGCTTGGGACGCGATCTTCACCAAAGCCGTAGCGCTGCAGAGCTCGCTGACCCTTCGGCCTGGGCCATCGACGAGGAGTACTTCCGTGCCGCCACCGGTCCCTTCTCAGCTCTCGACATGGCCGCCGGATCCCAAGACACCGTCGTGTCCTTGGGCGAACACACCCACTGTGCGAGCCCGCCGGTACCCCCGCCCGCCGACGTCGCCGCCCTCGCCCGCATCAGCGTCCAATCCGACCCGGAACGAATCGACAGCTGCCTCCAGTGGTGGACCGTGGACTTCTTCGTCAATGAGACCGGCGACATCGAAGCGGTGACACTCGACTTCTGGGAACCCTGACCCACCAACAACTGCCAGCTCGTGTAGCGAATCGGTCAGCCGTACTGGTCGATCGGACCCGGTCGTGCCAACGCGGGTTCGGGCTCAGCGGGTTGAGCGCCAATCGGTGCGGGAGGTCGACGTCCCACGAGTCGGTCCGGTATGCCGAGTGGGCGGGAACCGTGGGCACTGTCGGCGACGTCGGATCCTTGTGGTGAGCGAGCGACAGTCGGACGGCGGCGAACGACGGGTCTGGCCCGGCCAGGCCCGCCAACCGATCGCGATGATCATCGGAGTCGTTCTCGTCCTTGCGCTCGCAGCCACTGGATGCGGCGACGGGAAAGACCAGACGGTGGCGGCTGACGAGAGCGACGTTCCTGCGGCATCGGTGCCGGAGTCGAACGACGCCGCGTCCGGAATCGTCCGGGTCAGACTCGAACCGGTCGAGGGCTTCTTCGTCGAGGGCTTCGAGATCGGGCTCCGCTTCGAGACCGGCGAGGGGACGCTCATCGCAGCGACGCTGTGGTCCGACTTCGTCCGATCGACGGGGAAGACGGACATCGACGCCTTCTACGACAGCGTGCTCAGCCAGCCGGTCCCGGCCGGGACGGTACGTGTGGCGGCCAAGGTGAACATCGGGACGGGGCCCGCTCCGGAGGTGCCCGACCTGGACGGTGAGCTGCCATGCGAGCTGGTCATCGAGGTCGGCTCCGAGGGCGAGACCATCGTGGAGGTGACCTTCGACGGTTCCGATGACTGCCTCCGGATCCTCGACGGGTCCGGCGGCTCACGAGACGAGCCGGCGACAACCGGATCGACCTCGACCAGCACGACGGCTTCGACCGTCCCGCCAGGTCCGCCGTCACTGGAGGTGGGCACGACCCACTACGTCGACGTGGACCTCGAGTGTCAGGCCTTCGAGCTCGGGGGCATCTGGGTCCTGGCTGAGGGTGACACCTCGACCTGGCAGCCGCCCGGTGAACGGCACGAGGGCGGGATGTTCACCATCGAAGGTCCCGGTCGGGGTCGCTTCGTCGGAGACGCCCGAGGCGAGAAGGCCGCCACGTTCGAGCGGGTCGATGACGCGGTCGACCCGGCGTGTGTTCCGCTGCCCCGGCCGACGTCCTGATCGCGCAGAGGCCAGTCACCGCCGCCGACCCGTTCGTCGGTCGTGTGTTCAGCCCGGGAAGGTCTGTCCGGTGTTCGGCGCGTAGGCGAACCAGCCGCCGGGCTCGACCACGGCGTGGTCCGCGCCGTCTGTGGCTCCCGGATTCACGCCGAGCGACGACCGGAGGATCGGTGCGCTGTGGTGGAGCAGGTCGTCGAGCGCCGAGTCGAGGTGGGCGACCGTGACGGGCGGGGAGCTGTCGTCGGGTTCGCGCCCGCGCTCGAGGGCGGCGACCAGCACCGCTCGTCGAACGAGCTCCTTCACGAACGACGCCGTGACCCCCTCGGTGGCGTCGACGAGCCCGGTGAGATCGCCGCCGTCGAAGTCGGTGTCACGCAGGTAGAGGTCGAGCAGGCGCGCCCGGCAGTCGCCGTCGGGGAGGCCGACCTCCACCGCCTGGTCGATCCGGCCCGGCCGGGCCGCCAGAGCAGGCTCGAGCAGGTCGACCCGGTTCGTGGTCAGCACGAAGACCACGTCTGCGTCGTCGCTGAGGCCGTCCATCTCGTTCAGCAGCTGGAAGAGCAGCGGGTTGGTGCCCATCCCGGGCATCGTCCGCTCCATGGCGACGAGGTCGACGTCTTCGAGCACGACCATCGAGGGCTGCAGCGACCGAGCGATCGCTGCGGCTTGGCCGAGCGCCCCGGCGCCGGGTCCGCTGAGCAGCAACGTCGTACGACCGGGAAGCTGGCCGCACAGGTACATGACCGAGAGCGTCTTGCCCGTGCCGGGTGGGCCGTAGAGCAGCAGGCCACGCTTGAGGTGGCGACCCGCGGCGAGCAGCGCGCCGGCGTTGCGGCTCACCCCGATGGTGTGGCGCTCGATCGCATCGAGGTCCGCTTCCGGCAGCACCACCGAGTCGCGCCGGATGGCGGGCAGGGAGTGGAAGGAGATGCCGAACCCGCCCCACTCGGTGAACCCGAAGCTGAGCACCTTGCCCCGGAACACGTTGTGCTCGTGCATGAGCTCACGGATCCGTGCGACGAAGGCCGCGGCATCGTCGGGTTCGGCTGCGACGACGTCGAGCAGCAGACCCGGGCGGGGTCCGTGACCCTCGCTGAACCCGACGAGCACGACCAGCGGCGCCTCGTCGAAGCTCAAGAGGTAGACGCCGAGCCGGAGACACGGGTGCGTGCGGTCGACGTCCACCGGCACCCGAACGAACTCGGGCGCACATGGCTCTGACGGGCCGTGGAACCGCCCGCCGAGGATGCTCGCCAGGGAGAAGCCACCGAAGTGGTGCAGCTCCGCTGGCAGACCGAGCAGCGACCAACCGTCCTGGGACGACAGCAGCGCGTCGAGGGCCAGCTGCAGGTTGGCGTGCTCGCTGGCGTCGAGCCGCTCGGTGAAGGACGGCAGCCCCGATGGGTCCATCCCGAGGTGGTCAGCGGCGAGACGACGCAGCGTCGACGACCGGGGAGGAAGAGCTTCCCGGAACCGCTCGAGGAACGCCTCGAAGGAACGTGCGAACCCGGCGACATCGACTTCATCGGACACGGCGGAACCCTATGGCCAGCCCTCGCGTGCTGCCCGCCAGTTCAGGCGAGCGCATCATCCGATGGTGACCGATCAGGACAGGACGCGAGGCGTTCTCGTCCATCGATCGCTCGTACGATGCTGCCGTGGCAAGCGCAAACGACGACCCGTCCGTCGAGGACGAAGGATCCCGTGGACGCCGGCTGTGGGGCACGGAAGAGAGCCCGACGCAACTCCGAAAGGCGTGGTGGGTCCTCAAGGAGGCCTTCTTCACTCCTTGGAGCTGAGGCAACCGTACCGTTTGCGATCGCGCCGGCCGGGTCGCCAGTGGTGGCGTGCGGTCAGCTCACGATCATGTAGCGGTCGTCGTTGATCTCCCGGCCCCAGAGATCCCTGTTTGCTGCCAGCGACTGGACCCGCGCCGGTCGGCCCAGACGGCGGAGCGAGTTGGTGATTCGGTCAGCTACGAGTCCGCCACCTGTTGACCACTGCCCTTCGATCAGGATCATCGTGCCTCCGGATCGAAGCAGTCCTGTCCATCGATGCAGGACGCTGTCGATGTCGTCCAGCGCCCAGAGGACGTGTCGGCACATGATCGCGTCGAACGCCCCTGCTCGGTACGCGGGTGCTGCGACATCGCCACGGACCAGGTCGAGCGACACGCCGTGGGCCATCGCCTTTGACCGTGCGTGAGCCAGCATCTGTGCAGAGATGTCGACACCGCTGACCTTGTGGCCATCCTCCGCGAGCAGGACTGAAAGGCTTCCGGTCCCGCAGCCGAGGTCGGCGATGCGGGCCGGCGGTGGAGGCAAGCGGGCGCCGAGGGCGGTTCGCCAGGCGTTCCGCACGGCACCGTCTCGGAGCCCATGGTCGGGCTCGCGGTCGAAGGTCGCGGCCTCGCGGTCCCATGCTGACGCAGCATCTGCCACGGGCGGACACTACGGCGGATCGTGACGGTGGCCGGGGCCCGGGGACGCTCCTGTCGGCGACACCGGAAGTCGTCTCGGGACCTACGGTTCCACCTGTGCTCGAGGGACTGGACTGGTCGGCGTTCGATGACCGGGCCGTGGTCGCTGGCGGCACGGTGGTCGGTGTCGTCGGTGAAGGCGGTGATGTCGTCTCGAAGGCTTGGGGGACAGTCGAGCCGGGCGGCGCCGAGGTCACCGCCGACACCGTGCTCTACGCAGCATCCGTCGCCAAGCAGTTCACCGCAGCGTGCATCGCAGAGATCGTGGTCACTGGCCGACTCTCGCTGAGCTCACTGGTCCGAGAGATCGTGCCCGGCCTGCCGCAGGGCCTGGACGGCATCGACATCGGTCACCTGCTGTCGCACACCAGTGGGCTACCGGACTCCGCCGTCCTGGACGAGAAGGTCGGCTTCGCCGTCGACCGTCCCATGTCGAACGGCGACCGGCTCAGAGCTCTCGACG
>DMTU01000122.1:0-1225 GCA_003476595.1 Acidimicrobiaceae bacterium
CTGCTGTCGTCGTGCGCCGGTCAGCGGGCCGACGAGGTCGCCGGCGCGGTGGAGGAGGCCGTGCTCACGTTCCAGGCAGGCGTGGCCCGCGACGACATCGCCGTGCTCGCCATCGGTCCCAGCGGCCGAGTCAGCTGACGATCATCCAGACCATGGCGAAGTGGCAGGCGGCGGCCGCCACGGTGCAGGCGTGCCAGATCTCGTGGTACCCGAACACGCTGGGCAGCGGGTCCGGTCGCTTGAAGAGCAGCACGAAGGCACCCACGGCGTAGGCGAAGCCGCCGGTGGCGAGCAGGGCCACCGCGCCGGCGCTGATGTTGGCCACGATGCCGGGGAGCGCGAGCAGGCCGGCCCCGCCCATGACGCCGTACATCGTGTTGCTCGAGCGCGGGAAGCGGTGGATGCCGAAGGACTTGAGACCGATGCCGAGCGCGGCGGCGGCCAGCACCCCGACGAGGAAGGCCCGACCGGTGGCCTCGGGCAGGACGAGCACGCAGATGGGGACCCAGGTGCCCGCGATGAGCAGGTAGATCATCGAGTGGTCGGCCAGCTGCATGCGACGCCGAGCCG
Organism: Acidimicrobiaceae bacterium; assembly: GCA_003476595.1. GTDB lineage: Bacteria > Actinomycetota > Acidimicrobiia > Acidimicrobiales > Salinilacustritrichaceae > Salinilacustrithrix. The sequence goes on from DMTU01000122.1 coordinate 571, forward strand.
TGGCCGACTTGGCCAGGCGGTGGTAGCTGGCCGAGGTGGCGAACACGATCAGCTGGGCGAGCACGTACACCGCGGCGGCCAGGCGGGCCGTGGGACCGGCGGCGTCGAGGACGAGCAGCACCCCCAGGGGCACGACGGCGAAGGCCCCGACCGCGTGGAGCAGCCCGCGGTACTTCGGACGGGGCCACAGGTACGACGGCGTGTCGTACCGGGGCTCGATCCGGAACAGCTCGGCTGCGCTCACCGGGACCATCCTCGCGTAGCGGGCCGACCACGTCGGAACCGCACGGTCAGGGAGCGGCGGCCTCGGACGCGCACCAGTCGAGCACGAAGGGGTACGGGTTGACCGATCCGCCCGCCACCATGACCTCGAAGTGCAGGTGCGGCGTCCCCCCGGCGTTGCCGGTGGACCCGACCGTGCCGATCGGCGTCCCGGGCTCGACCCAGCCCTCGCGGACGCTGAGCGACTGCAGGTGCGAGCCGAAGTAGGTGTTGCCGTCGGCACCCTCGAGCCAGAAGCCGAGGCCACCGAGGGACGAGTTCGATGCCCGGATGGTGCCGGCCGCCGGGGCGTACACCGGCGTGCCGTGGGGCGCCATCATGTCGACGCCCTTGTGGGAGCGGCCGCCGGAGCGGGGGTAGCCCCAGGAGTCGA
>DMTU01000122.1:1265-1681 GCA_003476595.1 Acidimicrobiaceae bacterium
GCGGGGTCGCGGCCGTGATCATGTGGGTGGTGGTGGCGGCCACGAGGTCGACGCCGCTGCCGGCCAGGCTGCCGACGGGCTCGAACAGCGGTGCCATCGAGGCCACCGCCGGCGCGGCCTCCCCGTCGGTCTGGGCCTGGGCGGGCGGGCCGACCAGGACCACGGAGGCGATCACGGCGGCGGCGAGGCCGGCGAGGGCGGCCGTCACCGCGAGCGGACGGCGTCGGACAGCCCGCGCGGGGGCCGAAGGCTGCTGGCGCATCCGGAGATGCTTTCATTACGGAAAGGTGACGGTCAAACCGAGACCGTCACCTCTCCGTAACCAGAACTCGTTCTGGCCAGACCCCCGCCGGGGAATGACCGGCCGGCTCAGCTGAGGCGCTGGACCACCATGGCCATGCCCTGGCCGCCGCCGA
>DMTU01000122.1:1789-5779 GCA_003476595.1 Acidimicrobiaceae bacterium
GCCATGCCCTGGCCGCCGCCGACGCACATCGTCTCGAGGCCGAACTCCTTGTCCTCGTCCTGGAGGGCGTTGAGGAGCGTGGTCATGATGCGGGCGCCGGTCATGCCGAAGGGATGACCGAGGGCGATGGACCCGCCCTTGACGTTGAGCTTGTCCAGGTCCATGCCGAGGTGCCGGGCCGAGGGCAGCACCTGGGCGGCGAAGGCCTCGTTGATCTCGTAGAGGTCGATGTCGTCGATCGTCATGTTCGCCCGGCCCAGGGCCTGGCGGACGGCGCCGACCGGGCCCATGCCCATGATCTCGGGGTTGAGGCCGGTGACGCCCGAGGACACGATGCGGGCCAGCGGCGTGATGCCCAGCTCCTTGGCCTTGGTGTCGCTCATGACGACGACGGCGGCGGCGCCGTCGTTCAGCGGGCACGCGTTGCCGGCGGTGACCGACCCGTCGGGGCGGAACACCGGCTTCAGCTCGGCCAGCTTCTCCACCGTGGTGCCGGCCCGGGGGCCGTCGTCCTTGGACATCACCGTGCCGTCGGGGAGGGTGTAGGGCGTGATCTCCCGGTCGAAGAAGCCGTTCTCCTGGCTCTCGACCGCCCGCTGCTGGGAGCGGGCGCCCCACTCGTCCATCTCCTGGCGGGACACGCCCTCGGCCTGGACCACGTTCTCGGCGGTCTGGCCCATGGCGATGTAGATGTCGGGCAGGTGCGACGGGGGCGTCCACGTGTCGGCGCCGCCCTGGGCGCGCTCGGCGGTGCGGGCCTCGGCCTCGGCGAAGGCCTCGTGGTGGGGGCCGACGTCGGATGCGCCGTTCATGTAGCGGGACACGGCCTCGACGCCGGCGGCGATGAACACGTCGCCCTCACCGGCCCGGATGGCGTGGGCGGCCATGCGGATCGTCTGCAGCGACGAGGAGCAGTAGCGGTTGACCGTGACGCCGGGGACGTCGTCGAGCCCGGCGAGCACGGCGGCGACGCGGGCCAGGTTGTAGCCGGCCTCGCCGGCGGGCTGGCCGCACCCGAGCATGACGTCCTCGACGAGGGTGGGGTCGAGCGACGGCACCTTCGAGAGCACGTCCTTCAGGACGAAGGCCGTCATGTCGTCGGGGCGGACCTCGGCGAGGGACCCCTTGTTGGCTCGACCGATCGGCGTGCGGGACGTGGCGACGATGACTGCTTCGGGCATGGGGCCCTCCTCGGCTCGGGAACGGCCGCCGACAGTACCGTCGGAGCCGTGGCCGACTCATCCGATGCTGCGCCGGGGACCACGACCTGGTCCGTCGGCGAGCTGTCCGAGGCGATCGGCGACCGGGTGCGGACCGCCTTCCCGGGCGAGGTCTGGGTGCGGGGCGAGATCCACGACCTCACCCGCGCCCGGTCCAACCACGTGTACTTCACCCTCCACGATGCCGACGAGGACGTCACCGCCCAGCTGTCGGTGATGCTCTCGTCGACGAACCGGGTGCGCGTCAACCGGCTGCTGCTCCGGGGCGGGGACCGGGTCCGGATGACCGACGGCACCGAGGTGCGGATCCGGGGCCGGCTCGACTGGTACGGCCCACGGGGCCAGCTGCAGCTGCAGATGACCTCGATCGACCCCGCCTTCACGCTCGGCCAGCTCGCCGCCGCCCGCGCCGAGCTGCTCGACCGGCTCCGGGTCGAGGGCCTCGTCGATGCCAACTCCCTCGTGCCGCTCGCCCTCGCGCCGCTGCGGATCGGGCTGGTGACGTCGGCCGGGAGCGCGGCGGAGGCAGACGTGCTCGACGAGCTGCACCGGTCCGGGTTCGCCTTCGAGATCACCCGCGCCGACGTCCGGGTCCAGGGCCCGGAGGCGCCGGGGGCGGTCGCCGGCGCCATCACCGGCCTGGCCCGCACCCGGGTCGACGTGGTGCTGGTGGCGCGCGGCGGCGGGGCCGCCACCGACCTCGCCGCCTTCGACAGCGAGCTGGTGGCCCGGGCGATCGCCGCCGCCGGGAAGCCGGTCATCACCGGCATCGGCCACGAGGTCGACCGCTCCGTCGCCGATGCGGTCGCCCACACCGCGGCCAAGACCCCCACGGCGGCCGCCCAGCACGTCGTCGGCCTGGTGGCCGGCGCGCTGGAGCGGGCCGAGCACGCCTGGCAGCGGGTCGCCGTCCGGGCGACCCAGGTGCTCGACCGGGGCGACGCCCACCTGGACCGGTCCCGCGGCCGGGCCGCCCTCGCAGCGCGCACCGCGGCCCACCGGGAGCAGGGGCGGATCGACGACGGCGCCATCCGCCTCGCACGGAGCGCGACCTCGGTGCTCGACGGCGCCGGCCGCCGACTGGACGAGGCCGCCCGCCGGCTCGTCGCCACCTCCCGCCGGCGCGTCGACGACGCCGCCTCCCGCCTGGACGTGCTGGCGACCCGGGCCGACCTGCTCGACCCCGTGCACGTGCTGTCGCGGGGGTGGTCGATCGCCCGGCGCGACGACCACGGCATCGTCCGCTCCGTCGACGACGTGGCCGTCGGGGACGCGCTGTCGGTGCGCGTCGGCGACGGCACCCTCCACGTCCGCGTCGAGCGCGTCGACCACGATGGCGGGCCATGAGCCCGACCGACGCCCCTGACGACCGGGAGCCCGCCGGCTACGGCGAGGCGGTCACCGAGCTGGAGTCCATCCTCCGGGAGATCGAGGACGTGGACGTGGACGTCGACGTGCTGGCCGAACGGGTCCGGCGAGCGGCGCAGCTCATCGAGTGGTGCCGGGGCCGCATCCTGGCCGCCCGCAGCGCCGTCGAGGACGCCACCGCAGACCTGGTCGACGACGAGCCCGCCTGACGCGCTCGGGCCCTCAGGCGGGCTCGAGCGAGCGGAGGACGTCGAACAGGAACGCCACGTCGTGGTGGCGCAGGTCGACGTAGGACGAGTCGCCGGTGCGGGCCCGCAGCGAGGAGCTCCGGAAGCCCGGCTCGAACCACACCTCGCCGAACCCGTCGATGTCGACCGGCACGGCGGCACCCGCACCCAGCTCGGCGTCACCGTCGACGAACACCTCGGCGACCTCCAGCAGCGCCGGGCCGGACGAGTAGAAGCGCACGATCTCCGCGCTGCCCGGTGCCGACGCACCCCCGGACGGGCCGCCACCGGTGGCGCGGAACACGGCGCCGTCGTCGACGTACCCGGGCGGGACCGGGAGCGAGGTCTCCAGCCGCGCCATGGTCTCCTCGTCGGCCTCCACCGCGATGGTGGTGAAGAGCCGGGAGAGCGCCTCCTCCTCGACGACCGGACCGGGCTCGAACGAGGTGCCGTCGATCTCCGGGTCGAGCTCCAGCGCGGTGGCGGTGCGCTCGACGACCACCGCGCCACCGATCTCCCAGCGCTCGTGGAGGACGAGGCCGGCGGCGTCGATGCAGACGTCGGTGTGCTCGCCGTCGCCGGGAGCGGTGGCCACCCCCCCGCTCGGCGGCTGGCCCGTGCGGTACACGGTGCAGGCGCGCCCGAGGTGCTCCTGCTCGCCCTGGACCTCGACCAGGCCCAGCGACTGCATGGCGCCGACCGCGGCGGCGGGGTGCTGGTCGTAGGCGGCGCGGTGCAGCTCGGGCTGGATCGGCAGCCACCCCTCCTCGTCCGAGAGGTACTGCTGCAGCCGGCGGCGCGAGGTCGACGTCCCCGAGATCACCAGCTCGCCCCGACGGGACACCACGAGGGACTCGTACGGGCGCCGCACCGTCCACTCCTCGGTGCGGGCCAGGCCGTTCTCCACCACTTCGTAGGTGATCCGGTACGACTGCGGCAGGTCCACCTCGGGCGGCGGCGCCAGCAGCGCGTCCACCGGGACTCCCGGGACCGGGGCGGTGGTGGTGGACGTCGTCGGCGCCGCCGCGGTCGTGGTCGTGGTCGGTGGGGCCGAGGTCGCCGGCGCGGCGCCGTCGTCACCGGCGGTCGAGCGCGCCACGACCAGCACCAGCGCGCCGAGGATCGCGGAAAGCGGGATCAAGCCCCCGTGCCGCCCGCCGACCAGAAGCCGCGCC
>DMTU01000122.1:5878-11077 GCA_003476595.1 Acidimicrobiaceae bacterium
CACGACCACCGCGAGCAGGGCCGGCACCAGCGGGTGGATGCGGGTCCCCCGAGCCATGGCGGCCAGCATGCCAGCCGAGTCGAAGGTGGCCGGCAGCGCGAGGGCACCGTCGACCAGCAGCGCCGTAGGCTCGGTGCACCATGTCCCAACCGACCCGCAGTGCCGTCCCGACGCCGCCGAGCCTCCTGCACGTGGCCGACGTCGTCGAGGCCAGGCTCACCGCGCTGCTCGATGCAGAGGTGGCCCGCTGGTCCGCGCTGACCACCGACCTCGTCGAGCCCCTCGACGCCCTGCGCTCGCTCGTCATGGCGGGGGGCAAGCGCCTCCGCCCCGCCTTCTGCTTCTGGGGCTTCGTCGGCGCCGGCGGTGATCCCGAGGACCCCATCGTCGTCGACGCCGGGGCTGCCTTCGAGCTGCTCCAGGCCTTCGCCCTCGTGCACGACGACGTCATGGACGGCTCCGCCACCCGCCGCGGGTTCCGCACCGCCCACCTGGCCTTCGCCGACCGCCACCAGCTGGAGGTGTGGCGCGGGGAGGGCCGCCGCTTCGGCGAGGGCGTGGCCATCCTCATCGGCGACCTCGCGCACGTCTACGCGGACCTGCTGCTGCGCGATGCCCACCGCGAGGTCCTCGACGTCTGGGACGAGCTGCGCATCGAGCTCAACGTCGGCCAGTACCTCGACATCCTCGGCACGGCCCGGGGCGACACCGATCCCGAGGGCGCACGCCGGATCGCCCGGTACAAGTCCGGCAAGTACACGATCGAGCGGCCGCTCCACGTCGGGGCGGCCCTGGCCGGCCGGTACGCCGAGCTCGGTCCGGCGCTGTCCGCCTACGGCGACCCGCTCGGCGAGGCCTTCCAGCTGCGCGACGACATCCTCGGCGCGTTCGGCGAGGGCACCGTCATCGGCAAGCCGGTGGGCGACGACCTGCGCGAGGGCAAGCCCACCCCCCTGCTCGCCGCGGCCACCAGCGCGGCCGACGCCGGCCAGCGGGACGTGCTCGCCCGCATCGGCGAGCCCGACCTCACCGACGACGAGGTCTCGACCATCCAGGCGACCCTGCGGGACACCGGGGCCCTGGACGAGATCGAGGCTCAGATCGCGCAGCTGTCCGCCAGCGCCATCGCCGCCGTCCAGGAGGCCGACATCACCGAGGATGCCCGGACCGCCCTCGTGGACCTGGCCCACTTCGTCGCCTGGCGCGAGACGTGACCGACCGTTCCTCACGCGCAGATCGACCTCGGATGGTCGATCTGCGCGCAGGGAACGGGGATCTCCGGCCCATCCAGACGCCGATCGGCTCCGGAGACCTGACGTGCGCGTGATCGTCGTCGGTGCCGGCCTCGGTGGCCTGTCGGCCGCAGCCCACCTGCGCGGGCGCGGCCACGACGTGCTGGTGCTGGAGAAGGCCGGCGTGCCGGGCGGGCGCAACGGCCTGCTGGAGCTCGGCGGCTACCGCTTCGATACGGGCCCCACCGTGTTCACCATGCCCGACCTGCTGCGGTCCGCCTTCGAGGCGCTCGGGTCCGAGATGGACGACTTCGTCACCCTGAAGCCGGTCGATCCGATGTACCGGGCCACCTACCACGACGGCTCCGAGCTGCGGGTCTGGCACGGCCGCGACCGCATGGCCCAGGAGATCCGCGAGGTCGTCGGCCCCGAGGCCGCCCGGCAGTTCGGCCGCTTCGCCGACTGGCTCCGCGAGCTCTACGTGCTCGAGCGGGACCACTTCATCGATGCCAACTTCGACTCGCCGCTCGACCTGGCCTGGCCGCTGAAGCCGGCGCTCGACCTGGTCCGCCTCGGTGGCTTCGGCAAGCTCGGCACGAAGGTGGCGTCGTACTTCGACGACCATCGCCTGCAGAAGATCTTCGGCTTCCAGTCCATGTACGCCGGCCTCGCCCCCTACGAGGCGCTGGCCATCTACTGCGTCATCACCTACATGGACTCCATCGAGGGCGTGTACTTCCCCGAGGGCGGGATGCACGCCGTCCCCGTCGGGCTCGCCGCGGCGCTGGAGAAGGCCGGCACCGAGCTGCGCTACGGCGTCGAGGTCGACCGCATCGTGCTGGCCGAGGGCACCAGCGGGCAGGTCCGCGGCGTCCACGTGACCAACCCCGACGGCACCACCGAGCTGCTCGAGGCCGACGCCGTCGTGTGCAACCCCGACCTCCCCGTCGCCTACCGCACCCTGCTGCCCGGCCTGAAGCAGCCGTTCAACGTGCGCCACGGCCACTACTCCCCCAGCTGCGCCCTCTGGCACGTCGGTGTGACGGGAGCGCTGCCAGAACGGACGGCGCACCACAACATCCACTTCGGCCAGGACTGGGACGGCGCGTTCGAGGACCTGCTGAAGCGGGGGACGCTGATGGGCGACCCGTCGATCCTCGTCACCGTGCACAGCCTCGACGAGCCCGCACTGGTCCCCGACCGAGGCGACGGCGTCGACCGCCACTCGCTGTACGTGCTCGAACCCGTCCCGAACCTCGACGGCACGATCGACTGGACCCGGGAGCGGGACCGGCTGCACGACTCGCTCCAGCAGCGGCTCGCCGCCATGGGCTACCCGGTCGGCGCCGGCGACATCGAGGTCGAGGCCTTCGTCGACCCCACCGACTGGGAGCGCCAGGGCATGGAGCGAGGCACGCCGTTCGCCCTGTCCCACAAGTTCCTCCAGACCGGCCCGTTCCGTCCCAACAACGTCACCAAGCACGCCCCCGGCCTCGTCTTCGTCGGGTCCGGGACGCTGCCCGGTGTCGGGGTGCCGATGGTGCTGATCTCCGGCAAGCTCGCCGCCGAGCGGGTCGACCAGCTGGACGCCCGATGACGGCCTCCGTCCCGGTCACGCTCGAGCAGAGCTACGCGCACTGCAAGGCGCTCAACAAGCGCAACGGCACGACCTACTACTGGGCCACCACCGTGCTGCCGGTCGTCAAGCGGCACCACGTGCACGCCCTCTACGGGTTCTGCCGCCACGCCGACGACATCGTCGACGACCTCGGCGACGTGGACACCGACGTGCGGGCCAAGGCGCTGGCCGACTTCGGCGACCGCTTCTTCGAGGACCTCGAGGCCGGCGACAGCGACGACCTGGTGCTCAAGGCGATGGTCCACACCGTCCGGGCGTTCCGCATCGACCCCGAGTGCGTGCGCCGGTTCCTGCGCTCGATGGCGATGGACCTCACCGTCGAGACCTACGAGACCTGGGACGACCTGCTCGACTACATGGACGGCTCGGCTGCGGTGATCGGGGAGATGATGCTGCCGATCCTGGAGCCGACCGATCCGGCCGCGCTCGCGCCGGCGCGGGAGCTCGGCAACGCCTTCCAGCTCACCAACTTCCTGCGAGACATCGACGAGGACCTCGACCGGTCCCGCATCTACGTCCCCCAGGAGGACATCCGCCGCTTCGGGGCCGAGTCGGCGTTCGAGACCCGGACGGCGACGCCCGAGTTCCGGGCGCTGATGCGCTTCGAGATCGAGCGGGCCCGCCAGCTGTACGCCGTGGCCGACACCGGCATCGCCCTCCTGCCCGGCCGCTCGGGTCGCGCCATCCGTGCCGCCCGCACGCTGTACGCCCGCATCCTCGACCAGATCGAGGCCCAGGACCTCGACGTGTTCGCCGCGCGTGCCAGGGTGCCGACGTGGCAGAAGGGGACCATCGCGGGACGGGCGCTGCTCCTCGGTCGATGACCACCCGCCTGGCGTGGGCGCCGTTCGCCGTGCTGGCGCTGACCCAGATCGGCATCCCCCTCACCGACGACGACGCCACGCTCGAGTGGCTCTCGTCCCTGGTGGTCGTCGCCTTCTTCCTCACGGTCCTCGTCATCACGGTCGCCCGCTGGGGTCTCGCCCGGGCCTCCGGGGCCGCCTCGTTCGTGGTGGTCGCCACCTTCGCCGTCGAGAAGCTCGGCACGACCACCGGCTTCCCGTTCGGGGAGTACGACTACACCGGCGCACTCCAGCCCACGGTGGGTGGCGTGCCGGTCATCGTCCCGCTGGCGTGGTTCGCCATGGGCGTCACCGCGCTGGAGGTCGGGCACCACGTCGGCTCCCGGGTCGTGGCCGTCGTCGTCGGTGCGCTCGGGCTGACCGCGTGGGACCTGTTCCTCGACCCCCAGATGGTGGAGGCCGGCTACTGGGACTGGGCCGTCGACGGCGCCTACGAGGGCATCCCGCTCACCAACTACGGGGGCTGGCTGCTCACCGGGCTGGTCGTGCTGGCCGTCGTCGAGGTCATCCGCCCGGCCGGGCCACCCTCGCCCGGCCTGCGGTGGCTCTACACGTGGTGGGCGGTCATGAGCACCATCGGCTTCCTCGTGTTCTTCGGTCGACCCTGGGTGGGCCTGGTCGGTGGCATCGGCATGGGCGCGGTCACCGCCCTGGCCTGGATGCGGGCGCGCTGACGTGGCCTCGGTCGTGGTCGTCGGCGCCGGCGTGGGCGGCCTCGCCGCGTCGATCCACCTCGCGGCCGCCGGCCACGACGTGGTCGTCCTCGAGCGATCGGACCGCGCCGGCGGGAAGCTGGCCGAGCACACCGCTGCCGGGTTCACGTGGGAGACCGGCCCGTCCCTGTTGACGCTGCCCGACGTGTTCCGCGACCTCGCCGCCGTCACCGGTCGCTCCCTCGACGACCTCGTCACCCTCCGCCGGCTGGACCCGATCTGCCGCTACCGCTTCGCCGACGGCACCACGTTCGACCACCGGGCCGACCCCGACGACGCCGCCGCAGCCGCCGACGCGCTGTCGCCGGGCAGCGGCGACGAGTGGCGTGCCTTCATGGCCCATTCTCGCGAGGTGTGGGAGGTGTCGGAGCGGACGTTCTTCGCCGGGGCCATGTCGTCGCCGCTGGCGCTGCTCGGCCGGATGCGGTCGCCCCGCGACCTGCTGGCCATCGACCCGCTCCGCTCGTTGCACGCCCGCGCGTCGGCGTCGTTCTCCGACCCCCGCCTGGTGCAGTACGTGGACCGCTACGCCACCTACTCGGGATCGTCCCCGTTCCGGGCGCCGGCGACGCTCGCCTGCATCGCCCACATCGAGCAGTCGCTGGGCGGCTGGTACGTCGACGGCGGCCTGGGCCGCTTGGCCGACGCGCTGGTCGAGCTGGCGACCGGCGCCGGGGTGGAGGTCCGCACCGGCGTCGACGTCGAGGCCATCGAGCGCCAGGACGGCGCGGCGAGCGGCGTCCGCCTGGCCG
>DMTU01000122.1:11209-11768 GCA_003476595.1 Acidimicrobiaceae bacterium
GCGTCCGCCTGGCCGGCGGCGAGCGCGTGGCGGCGGACGCCGTCGTCGCCAACGTCGACGCCCTCCACCTGTACCGGGACCTGGTCCCCCACCGGCTGCGCCGGCGCCGGGCCGAGGCTGCGCCCCGTTCGTCCTCGGGCTTCGTGCTCCTGCTCGGCGTCGAGGGTGAGACGCCGGACCTGGCCCACCACAACCTGTCGTTCTCCGCCGACTACGAGGCCGAGTTCGACCAGCTCTTCGACGCCAAGGTGCCGGCCACCGACCCGACCGTCTACGTCTGCGCCGCGTCCGTCACCGACCCCACCCAGGCCCCAGCCGGGCACGAGAGCTGGTTCGTGCTCGTCAACGCGCCCGAGGGCGGGGGTGAGATGGCCGGCTACGGCGACCACCTCCTCGAGGTGATGGCGGCGCGGGGCTGGGACCTGTCCGGCCGCGTCGTGCACCGCGAGCAGATCAGCCCGGCCGACATCGAGTCCCGCTTCCGCACCCCGGGCGGCGCCATCTACGGCACGTCGTCCAACGGCCGGGCCGCGGCCTTCCTCCGCCCGGGCAACCGGGG
>DMTU01000122.1:11868-12239 GCA_003476595.1 Acidimicrobiaceae bacterium
CCGCTCGACGGGCTCTACCTCTGCGGCGGCAGCAGCCACCCCGGAGGCGGCCTGCCCCTCGTGGCGATGAGCGGCGCCATCGCCGGCGGCCTGTGCGCCGAGGACCTCGCCCGACGCTGACCCCGGAGACCAGCTCGTTCTGGGCCGCGGGACACGCATGCGCGGCGTGTGGAGCTGCCCAGTACGGGGCGGTGCGGCCATCCCGGGCACGCGTCGAGGAGGCGGGCATACCGTGACGACATGAGCGAACAGCCCGCACCGCTGACCTTCCAGGTCGCCATCGACTGCCGTGAGCCCCACGTGCTCGCCGACTGGTGGGCCGAGGCCCTGCGCTGGGAGGTGGAACCCCAGGACGAGGCCTTCATCCGCTC
>DMTU01000221.1:0-1760 GCA_003476595.1 Acidimicrobiaceae bacterium
TCGACGTGCTGGTCAACAACGCCGCCGTCACCTACTTCGAGCCGGTGACCGAGTTCCGGGAGAACCACTACCACCTGATGTTCGAGGTGCAGGTGCGGGCCCCGTTCGACCTGGCGCAGCGGGTGCTGCCCGGCATGCGGGAACGAGGGTCGGGCTGGATCCTGAACATCTCCTCGCCCGCCGCCATCCACCCGCAGGGCCCGCCCTACCCGGGCGTCATGCCCGGCGGCACGGTCTACGGGATGTGCAAGGCGGCGCTCGAGCGGTTCACCACCGGCCTGGCCGCCGAGGCGTACGCCGACGGCATCGCCGTCAACGTGCTGTCACCGACCGGGCTCGTCCCGACCCCGGGCGTCGTCCACCACAACCTGGACAAGATGATCCCCGAGGACCACCACGAGCCGCCCGCCTACATGGCCGAGGCCTCCTACGCCCTCTGCACCGGCGACCCGGCCACCCTGACCGGGCGGATCGCCTTCTCCCAGTCCCTGCTCGACGAGCTCGGCATCGACGTCCCGGCCTGACCAGGTCAGCGGTCGATTGGTGCCGGCAGGTCCACGACGATGTCGTGGAACGTCATCCCGCCGGGCACGCGGCTGCCGGTGAGCAGGAACATGTCAGAGATGGCCGTGAGCGTCAGGTAGAGGGTCTGCCCCTCGGCGACGCTCACGCCGATGCCAGGCAGCTCGGCCTCGATGGGGACGCGGCGGGCGACGCCGGCGTGGCGGATGGGCAAGACGTTGTTCTGCACGACCTGGGCGGTGAGCGGCGTGGTGCCGACCGACAGTCCGGCGAACAGCCGGTTCTCGAGCCCGAGCGAGCTGATCGTCGCCCGGAGCTTCGGGATGCCGGCGACGTCGATGGGGCCTTGGGCGATCGGAATGTGGACGGACAGGCTGACGCCGGTGGTGAGGGTCGGCGGCACCCGTAGATCAGCTTGCACCGAGGTGGACGTGAGCTCGTCGCCCTGGAGGCAACCGCCGTCGGGGGTGGCGATGTTGAAGCGCTTCAGCCCCTCGGGCCGGATCGGGGCGGCCTGGCCCCTCGGGTCCACGGTGGAGAAGAAGTCGACCGTGAGGGCGGGGAAGTCGGCGGCGGCCAGGGCGGTGCAGGGGTCACCGGAGCCCTGCGTGCCGAGGGGAAGGAGCTGGGGCAGCGCATGGCCGCCGTTGAAGCCGATGAACGTGCTCTCGTCTCGGGCCTCCTCGGTGAGGACGAGGTCGAAGTTGCGCAGGCCCTGGTTGAGGTTGAACAGGTTGTCGGTGGTCCCCTGGCGGACGATCACGGGGATGTCGAGCTGGATGCCCTGGTCGGTCCACCAGCTGGGGCCGTTGTCGGCCAGGAACTCGACGATGTCGGGACCGTTCAGCACCTCGGCGACCGTGGCGGCGTCGATGCTGAGCGGCTCCACGAGGGCGGCGACCTGATCGACGACGCCGGCCGGGAGGTCGGTGCCATCAGGCATGGTGCCGGTGACCACGCCGACGGCGTAGCCGATGATCACCTCCGGGGGCAGCGCGTTGGCGCCGGCCAGGATGAGCAGCGTGTCCCACAGGGTGCGGGGCACGCCTTGGGGCCCGAGGCTGTCGTTCAGGTCGTGCCAGGTGATCTCCGGGGCGAGGGCATCGAAGCGGGTGCCGCCCTCGCGGGTCGCCTGCTCCAGCAGCGCGCCGGCGAACTGGTAGCCGCCGCCGTAGCTGCCGCCGACCGCGAACAGGACCGGGTCGTCGTCGGTGGCGTTGGCGTTGGCGTTGGCGTTG
>DMTU01000221.1:1906-2654 GCA_003476595.1 Acidimicrobiaceae bacterium
TGGCGTTGGCGTTGGCGTTGTTGTTGGCCTTGCTGTCGCGGGCGACCCAGTCGAGGGAGGCGATGTAGTCGACAACGGCGACCACGTCACGGCCCTCCTTGGCCGGGTCCATGATGTTGGCCTTGTCGTCGGTCGACTCGCCGAAGCCGCGCTGGTCGAAGCTGAGCACGCCGTAGCCCGCGTCCAGGTAGGGGGCCACGGCACCGGTCGCCGTCGTCTCGCGGGACCCGCCCCAGCCGTGGCTGTGCAGGACCATGGGCACGCGGTCGTCGGCGTCAGCACCGACGGGGCGGAAGACGGTGGCGGCGATCTCGTGTCCGTCGGCGAGGTTGACGATGGTGACGTCCACGACCTCCGCGGCGCCGGCCGGTTCGGGGACGCCGGACTCGGCGGCGACGGCGGCGGTGGCCGGGACGAGCAGGGCGACGGCGGCGAGCGCTGATGTGGTGCGACGGCGGATCATGCCCGCTCTTTCGCCGTGCCAGGCCGCTTTCCCTGTCCAGCCAGCCGCGGTCGGGCCGGGCCGGCCGATCAGCCGGCGCTCGCGGCCTCGGCCGACACCGCCGACGCCTGGGCCAGGGCCCAACCACTCCCGGTGGTGCGCTTCACGTCGTACATGGCCGAGTCGGCCCGCTTGACCAGCTCGGCAGCAGAGAGGTCGGCACCTCCCATGGCGACACCGATGCTGGCACCGACCTGCACCGGCACACCGCCCACCTCCACCACGTCCTCGGCCGCGTCGCAGAGC
>DMTU01000221.1:2807-3023 GCA_003476595.1 Acidimicrobiaceae bacterium
CGTCCTCGGCCGCGTCGCAGAGCCGCTGCGCCACCCCGCATGCCGCCTCCTCGCTGGCCTCGGCGAGCACCACGAGGAACTCGTCGCCGGCCAGACGCCCCACCGTGTCGGAGGGTCGCACGACCGAACAGAAGCGCGATGCGAGCTGGGTGAGGACCGCATCGCCGAAGTCGTGGCCGAAGCGGTCGTTGACCGCTTTGAAGCGACGGAGATCCA
>DMTU01000221.1:3173-5671 GCA_003476595.1 Acidimicrobiaceae bacterium
CGGCGACCTGGCCACCGGTGCGAGCGCTGGCCCGCAGCGCGGCATGGAGGCGGTCGTCGAGCAGGGTGCGGTTGGGCAGACCGGTGAGCGCGTCGTGGAGGGCCAGGTGGGCCAGGTCGGCTGCTCGTTCCGCTTCCACCTCCCGCAGGACGGCGTTCTCCATGATCAGGTCGCACTCCAGCACGAGCTGCTCCACCAGTTGTCGATCCGCCTGCGACCAGCGCCGGAGGTGGCTGCTGGTGCTGAACAGCACGCCACCCCGCAGCCGGTCCCCGGCACCGAGCGGGATGGCGACGTAGGAGCGGGTGTACAGGCCGTCCAGCAGCTCGGCGGGCACCATGTCACTGTCGCGGGCGTCATCGACGAGGACCGGGCGGCGCTCGTCGATCACGTAGCGACCGAGGAGCATGTCGCTGAGGCGCAGGCCGAGGAAGCGTTCGCTCACCAGCTCGTCGAAAGGGGTCGGGATGCCGACGGTGAGGACGTGCTCGATGGCGCCACCGTCGTCGAACACGAAGGCGCACGCATGCTCGGCCTCCAGCGCCTCGCGACCGACGCGCGCCACCACCTCGACCGCGGCACCGGCCGTGGCCGCCCCGGCACCCTCACGCAGGAGCTGTCGGATGGCGGCGCCGGCCCGCAAGCGGCGCGCTTGCTCGTCGAGCAGACGGGCCCGCTCGTACAGCACCGAAAAGTGCGCGGCGGCCGCTTCGGCCAGGTCGACGACCTGAGGCGTGAACCGGCGCTCCTGGGCATCGTCGAGGGTGAGCACGCCCAACGGCTCGTGCTGGGTGCCGATCGGCACCGCCACCCCGGAACCGATGTCGAAGCGGTGTCCCCAGTCGCCGAGCAGGTCGGAGGCGGGCCCGTCCATCACGACCGTCTGCCACCGGCGGAACGCCTCGACGACGATGGCCGGCGGATCGGGCGCAGACGTGAAGGCCCGGAACTCTTCGGGGTCGGCCCGACCGTCGGCGTAGTGGGCCTCGGCCGTGATCAGCTCCCCGTCAGCGACCAGGAACACGCACGTCCGGCGAACGCCCACCTGGGCGGCCAGACGCTGGCAGAGGTGGGCGATGGCGCCGCCGCCCGGTGCGGGCGCAGCCGTGGTCCGTGTCAGCTCCAGCAGCAGGTCCAGCTCGGCCTCGCGACGATCGGCGATGTACCACGCCCGCGCCGCGCTCAACGACTGCGCCACCGCCTCGGCGCACCGCACCGCGTCGGCGACGTCACCGGCGGCGGCCGGCTCCAGGACCACGACGCCCAGCGCCGGCCCGCCGAGGGACAGCGGGGCCACCCACACCGAGGCGATCTCGAAGTCGGAGATCAGCTCGGCCGGGACGTCGACGGCTGCGACGTCGTCCACTCGCACCGGCGCACCACCGGCGATCGCGTCGGCGAAGGGCCCGATTCGCTCCAGCGGGAAGCGGGACCAGCGCCGGGCCACGTCGGTGCGGGGCACGCGAGACCCCACAGAGACCAAGGGGGAGACGGCGCGGCCCCGTTCGTCGAGCACCCAGAGCGATGCCCGTTCGGCGCCGGTGGCCCGGAGCAGTTCCATGCAGGACTGCTCCACGAGCTGGACGTGCCCTCGTCCCTCGAGCCTTCGTCTTGTCGCCATGAGCGCCTCAGCCACGCCGGATTCCGCCGTGGAGGAACGTACCAGGCCGGTCCCGTCGGAGTGCTGTCGAGCGCCGCTTCGGGCTTTCAAGCGTCGAGCTCGCTGACCACCGGGTTCTGGGCCGGCGCCGGCACGGCACCGTCCGGCGGCCACGGATCGACGCCCTCCTCCAGCGGAACCTCGAGGGACCGGAGGAGCTGGGCGAACATCGACCAGTTGGCGATGGCGATCACCACCTCCAGCCGGGCCTGCTCGTCGGGCACCGTGGCCTCGATCTCGGACCAGGTGCGGCCGCTGATCGCCCCCTGGCCGAGGGTCTCGTCGGTGGCGGCGAGCACGGCGCGGTCGGCCCGGTCGAATCGATCGCTGTCCTTCCAGTCACGCACAGCCACGAGGTCGTCCTCGGAGATCTCGAGCATGCGGGCGACCCGCCAGTGCTGGGTCCACTCGTACATGGACCCCTGGCGCCACCCGATGCGCATGATGATCAGCTCGCGCAGGCGGGCGTCGAGGGCACCGTTCCACAGCAGCTGGTGGAGCAGGCCGTTCACACGGGCGGCGAGGTCCTCGTGGCGCAGCAGCACCTTGAACACCGACAGGTCGGCCATGCCCTCGGGCACGCCGACCCGGGCGGCGGCGGCCCGGGCCTCGTCGACATCGAGCATGGGGATGCGGGCATCCGGTGGGGTCATCATCGTGTTTGCCTCCTCGTGATCCGGGCGGTCTACCAGCGCACCGGAACGCTGCGCGGGCCGCGGACCTGGCCGCCGCTCCACGTGACGGCGCCGGGGTCGGCGAGCTCGAAGGTGGGGATGCGGTGGAGGAAGCGCTCGATGGCGATGCGCAGCTCCATCCGGGCCAGGTTCGAGCCGAGGCA
>DMTU01000019.1 GCA_003476595.1 Acidimicrobiaceae bacterium
CGCTTGGCCTCGATCTTGTCGCCGAGCAGGCGCATGCACTCGGCGCTCGGGCCGATGAAGGTGACGCCGAGCGCCGCGCAGCGCTCGGCGAACTCGGGGCGCTCGGCCACGAAGCCCCAGCCGACCCAGGCGGCCTCGGCCCGCGCCGCAGTGAGCGCCGCAGCCAGCACGTCGAGGTCCAGGTAGGGCGTGCCGGTGATCGGGACGCCGAGGTCCTCGAAGCAGACGGCCTCGTCGGCCTCCCGCACGAACATCGCCCGCCGTTCGGCCCGCGTGTGCAGGGCGATGGTGGTGAAGGAGCCGTCGAGCTCGCGGACCGCGTGCACGAGCCGCATCGCGGCTTCACCCCGGTTGACGATCGCGATGCGCCGGAAATCGACCACGGACGTCAGACCAGCGCCCCGCAGCCCGGTTACACCCCGGGTGCTCAGCGGGCGGGATCGCCCCGCTGGGTCACGTGCCGACAGCCCGGGTCGGCGTCGATGGCCGCGTCCATGCCGGCGGCCACGTAGGCCGGCCGCGGCGGCTCCAGCTCCGAGAACGCCTTCTCCAGCGCGTTCTGCAGCTCGCCGGCCCGGCCCCGCTCGTCGGTCTGGGTGACGGCCCGGACCTCGGCGACGAACCGGTCCCGCTCCCCCTCCAGCTCGACGATCGCCGCTCGATGGCCGGCCGCCAACCGCTCGGACAGCTCGGGCTCCCCGTCCACGACCACCGGGTCCTGCGCCGCCAGGGTCTCGACGAGCCGGTCGTACCCGTCGGCCAAGGCGGCGGCGCGGGCCTCGTCGTCCTCGGCCCGGCCCAGCGCGGCCAGCGCCTCGTTCGCGACCCGGATCAGCTCGTTCTCCCGCTGCCGGAGATCGGCGCACACCGCCACCTCCTCGGTGGCGGCCGGCTCCGCCTCGTCCGCGCCGCACCCGGCGACCGTCGCCAGGGTGAGGACCACGACCACGGCCGTGACCGCCCCGAACCGGACGCGGCCCGGGCGCCTGCGTCGCTCAGCTCGGCCAGTCATCGGGCGGCTCCGTGGCCCGGGGCTCGAGCGGCGGGTCCCAGGCCCCGTCGTGCCAGCGCCGCACCACCCGGCCGGGCACACCGACCACCACGCTGCGGTCCGGGATGTCGCCGCGCACCACGGAACCGGCCGCCACCGTGACGTGCTCGCCGATGGTGGTGCCGGGGAGGATCACCACGCCGGCGCCGATCCAGGAGCCGCTGCCGATGGACACCGGCGCCTCGTGGGGCCACTGGCGGGCGATCGGCACCTCGACGTCGTCGTACGCGTGGTTGTGGTCGGTGACGTAGAGGTCAGGCGCGATGGTGACGTCGTCGCCGATGGTGATGCCGACCCGGCCGACGAGCGAGCCGCCCCGACCGATGTTGCAGCGGTCCCCGATCCGGATCACCGGCGGGGCGCTGCGGTCGAGGTCCTCGTTCCACATGCCCACCGACATCGACACGTGCGGACCGACGAGGGTGAAGGCGCCGATCTCGATCCAGTGCTCGTTGAACAGCTGGCCGGGCGGGAACGCCAGCATCGACCGCTCCCCCATCGAGCGGAACCGGCGGCCGTGGGCGTCGTCGGGCGAGGTGGCGCCGACCGCGCAGATCCACTCCCAGCTGCGCTGGATGACCCCGGCGGCCAGGTTGCGCACACGAGGCGACAGCTCTCCGGGCTGGAACATCGGAGGCGACGCTAATCCGATGGCTTCCGGCAGCGGCCACGGAACGCGCTCCGCTGCCGCTGCCGGTTCCGGGCGGGGCCAGCCACACTGGGCGGGTGGCCCGCCGACTCGTCGACTTCCTCCCCCGCCCCACCGGCGCTGAGCCCGACCCCGACGCCATCATCGAGGCGTTCACCGACTGGGCGATCGAGCGGGGCCTCGAGCTGTACCCCCACCAGGAGGAGGCGATCCTCGAGCTGCTCTCCGGCTCGAACGTCATCCTCGCCACGCCGACCGGTTCGGGGAAGTCGCTCGTCGCCCTGGCCGCGCACGCCAAGTCCGTCGCCGGCGGCGGGCGGTCCTGGTACACGGCCCCGGTCAAGGCCCTGGTGTCGGAGAAGTTCTTCGACCTGTGCGAGCAGCTCGGCCCGGAGAACGTCGGCCTGCTGACCGGCGACTCCTCCGTCAACGCCGACGCGCCGGTGATCTGCTGCACCACCGAGATCCTCGCCCACGTCGCGCTGAAGGACGGCGTGGAGGCCGACGCCGAGACCGTCGTGCTCGACGAGTTCCACTTCTACGGCGACCCGGACCGGGGCTGGGCGTGGCAGGTGCCGCTGCTCGAGCTGCCCCAGTCCTCGTTCCTCCTGCTGTCGGCCACCCTCGGCGACGTGCGGTTCTTCCGCGAGGACCTCACCCGCCGCACCGGCCGTCCCACCGCCCTGGTCGATGACGCCGTGCGCCCCGTGCCGCTGCACTTCGAGTACCGGCGCACCCTGCTGCACCACACGATCGAGGAGCTGCTGGCCAAGGACGCCGCCCCGCTCTACCTCGTGAACTTCTCCCAGAAGGACGCCGTCGCCCAGGCCACCGCGATGGCCAGCGTCACCAAGCTGGACGACGACGCCAAGGAGATCGTCACCGCCGAGCTCACCAAGGCCAAGCTGCCCGCCGGCTTCGGGCGTGACCTCGCTCGGCTCCTGCGCCAGGGCGTCGGCGTGCACCACGCCGGCATGCTCCCGCGCTACCGGCGCCTGGTCGAGCAGCTGGCCCAGGCCGGCGAGCTGTCGGTCATCTGCGGCACCGACACCCTGGGCGTGGGCATCAACGTGCCCATCCTCACGGTGCTGATCACCGCGCTGTCCAAGTACGACGGGGTGCGCACCCGCATCCTGAACGCCCGCGAATTCCACCAGATCGCCGGACGCGCGGGCCGCGCCGGGTTCGACACCGCCGGGACCGTCGTCGTGCAGGCCCC
>DMTU01000004.1:0-159 GCA_003476595.1 Acidimicrobiaceae bacterium
CCCGGCTCCGGGTCGCCTGCGGCCACGACGACGACACCGTCGAACGGGTCCTGTCCTACTGGGGCCTCATCCGCCCCGACCTGCGCGGGCTCCCCGTCGTGCTCCTGCCCGGATCGATGTTCGTCACCCAGACCTCGACCCGCCGCAACATGGGCGCCC
>DMTU01000004.1:358-16027 GCA_003476595.1 Acidimicrobiaceae bacterium
CCGCCGCAACATGGGCGCCCAGTACACGACCAAGGCACTCGCCGAGGAGGTCGTCCAATACGCCCTCGAACCGCTCGTGTACGACCCCGGTCCCCAGAACGAACCCGATCAGGGGAAGTGGAACCTCAAGACCCCGGCCGCCATCCTCGACCTGCGGGTCTGCGATCCCGCCGTCGGGTCCGGTGCCATCCTCACCGCCGCCGGCCGCTACCTCGCCGACCGCCTCGTCGAGTCGGTGCTCCAGTACGGCGCCGGCGAAGGGCCATTCGCTACGCGCCTCCACGATCTTGCCACGGCACCAGCAGAGGAGCAGACCGTCCTCGCTCGTCGGGAGGTCGTCGACCATTGCCTCTACGGCGTCGACAAGAACCCGGTCGCCGCCGAGATGGCCAAACTCTCGCTCTGGCTGACGACGATGGCCCGGGAGCGGCCGTTCACGTTCCTCGACCACGCCATCCAAGTCGGGGACTCGCTGCTCGGCGTCACCGACATCGATCAGCTGCGGTGGCTGCACCTTGACCCCACGCAGCGTCGGGGTCAGCGGGGGTTTGAGTCGCTGGGGATTGACCTCCGACTCAACGAAGCGACGGAGCTCGCGGTCCAGCTACGTGAGATGTCCGTCGTAACGGTGAGAGATGCGACCGAGAAGCAGCGGCTGAACGACACCCTCCGCGCGCAACTTGCTGACTTGGCCGTAGTTGGAGATGCGGTCGTCGGTGCCGCCCTCAGCACTTCGGGTAGCTCAAAGACGTCGTTCGAAGACCGTCTGGGGTCCCAGATAGAACGGGTTCGTACCTTGATCGACGACGAGGTGTCCGATGTCGAACGTGAGGCAGCGGTTTCGACCTTGCTCGGGCTGTCGACTGGCTGGCTCCGCACGGACTTGCCGGACGAGACTCCTGCTGCTGAGGAACGGCGATGTCTGCATTGGCCCCTAGCCTTCCCTGAGGTCTTCCTCGGTCCTGGGTGTGGAAAGTTCGACGCAGTTGTCGCGAACCCACCGTTCATCGGCGGTAAGCGCATCTCTGGGGCACTGGGTACAGCCTTCCGCGAGCACTTGGTAGCCGCAATCGCGAAGGGTGTGACCGGCAATGCCGACCTGGCGGCTTACTTCGTGCTCCGTATGTGCTCGGTGGCGCGGAGTGTTGGGACTCTCGCAACGAATACCATCACACAAGGCGACACTCGGGAGGTGGGCCTCGACAGGCTCGCGGAAGCCGGATGGACGATTCAGCGGGCCGTCAAGTCGGAGCCGTGGCCGAACGAAGCCAACCTTGAGATCTCGAAGGTGTGGCTATGGGAGCAGGAGTGGTGCGGGCCTCGTCATGTTGGTAGCCGTCCTGTCTCCCGAATTACTCCGCAGCTTGACCCGGGTCGGCGGGTGAGCGGGCAGCCGGAGCGGCTCGCGGCCAACTCGGGGCGGTCGTTCATCGGCTGTCTCGTGGGCAGTAAAGGCTTTGTGCTGACCCAAGATGAGGCTCGTGAGCTCGTGGCGAGCGAGGCTGCCAACGCCCAAGTAGTGCGGCCCTATCTCGACGGCCAGGACTTCAATTCAAGCCCAAGCCAGTCGGCTCGGCGGTGGGTCGTTGACTTCGACGAAATGTCTGAGTCCGAAGCCCGGCGCTATGTCGAACCCTGGAGTGTCGTCGAGAAGCGGGTGCGAGACGAGGTCCTCGGCAAGAAGGGCTACCCCGGCTGGTCGGATCGCTGGTGGCAGTACTGGAACGTTCGCCCAGCCATGCGTCGTGCGATCTCCGACAAGCAGATGGTTGTTGCGATCGGCAGGGTGAGCAAAGCCGTTGTGCCTTCACTGGTACTGGCCGATCAGGTGCTGCACGAGAAGCTTGTCGTATTCGACTACGACGACTTCGGCCACCTCGGTGTTCTCACCAGCGCGCTCCACTGGTGGTGGGTCGTCACGTATACATCAACGCTCGAGACTCGAATCAACTACGCGCCTTCGGACGCGTTCGAGACGTTCCCGCAGCCTCTGGAGGACCTCGACGAGATCGGTAGCAAGACCGAGCAGCTGAGCGCGGCCAGGTCAGAGATCATGGAGCGTGACGGGATAGGACTGACGAAGTTCTACAACCGGCTGCACGGCGCCGAGGAAGATGTGTCAGAGATTGAACACATACGAGAGCTTCACGCGGATCTAGATGTTGCAGTCCGAGACGCCTACGGCTGGTCTGACATCGAACTCGACCATTACCACTGGGAGACGCCGCAGGGAATGCGGTTCACCATCAGCCCCGAGGCGAAGGACGAGATCCTCGATCGGCTGCTGGAGCTAAACCATGAGCGATACGCCGAGGAGGTTGCCGCCGGCCTGCATGCCAAGAAGTCCAAGACGGCGACGAAGCGTGCCTCGAAGAAGGACGGCAAGGACCAAGGGAGCCTCCTGTGAGCGACACGCCAACTCCGGCCCGGCTTCGAGACGAACTTGAGAAGCTCATCGTTACGGATCTACTGGGCCCTTCGCACCCCGACGAGCAGCTCCCCGGCGTCCGGAGTCCAGTCCGAGAGTGGTACCTGGTGGGCCTGTTGGCGCCGAAGGGCACCGTCGTCGATCCGAGCCGGGGTGACGGTGACGACCTCCAGGACGGTGACGAGGGTGGCGCACCTGGCCCAGACGATCGGCCGTCCAAGGTGGTGCTGTTTCCCTCCTCCGCCGGTTTCTCCGCCGCCGTCGATCGGTCGTGCGAAACGCTTGAGGTGTCGGCGTCGTGGGGTCGGTACGAGAAGATCGAGAACCCGGACCCGAATGCCGAGCGCAACTACGAGAAGCTGTGGCAGCGGCATCCGGCCGGCGGCTCGAAGACGATCGCGCTTGCCGAAGGCGATATCGAGCCGATCGTGCCGGACCCGTCTCAGCCCGACGTGGTCGTTCGGGGGCGATGCCGGATGACGGCGAGCTGTTGGTTAATCACGTTGTTCCTCGTCAACGAGCAGCTGCCGACCGATCGGAACATCGACGAGCGTTGGCTGTTCCAGATCGAGCTGTCAGCGGCGGCTCCCGACGGTTCACCGGTGTTCGTCGGCCGGCGGCTGGCACTGCCCGAGCAGACCAGTGACAGCGACGCCGAGGTGAAGCACCTCGATCTGCTGTACCGACACACGGTCGAGTTCGCCGTCGGCCATGGCGTCGCCGTTCTCGCAGCTGTTGCTGACGGCGATCCGCATCGGGCGAGGTCGGTGCGAACCTCGGTCCTACCTCGGTCGGAGGTGGCGAAGGTCGAGGCACCGAAGCCCGATGACCCCGATCTCGACGACGAGCAGCGTCACCCTCGAGAGCGGGAGCTGCTCGCGTCGGTCGTGTTCGACATGGAGAAGCTGGCCGGACTCGACGGAGCCGGAGCGGTTGGTGCGCTCACCCCGCTCGCCGATGCGTATGACCACTGGTTGAGCCGGCAAGGCGACCGAGTTGGTGATCTCGGCGGTGACGAGGCTGCGGCCGCTGAGGCGGCCCTCGTGAAGGCCCGTGAGATCGCCCGTCGGCTGCGAGCCGGGATCGAACTGCTCGGCAGCGACACCGTGGCCGCTGAAGCCTTCGCCTTCGCCAATCACACCATGTGGCAGCAACGGCTCCACACCCTCGTCGGACTGGCCCGGCGGGACGACCCGAAGCTCAGCCTCGCCGACGCCGAGGCACAGATCTCGGCCAAGCCGAACTGGTCGTGGCGGCCGTTCCAGTTGGCCTTCGTGCTTGTCAACCTCCCGTCGCTCAACGATCCGACACACGACGAACGTCAGCTCGACAGCGGCACCGCCGACCTCCTCTTCTTTCCAACCGGCGGCGGCAAGACCGAGGCCTACCTCGGCCTCACCGCGTTCACGCTCGCCATCCGCCGACTTCAGGGCGACATCGACGGCCACTCCGGCGAGGGCGGCGTCGGCGTGCTCATGAGGTACACGCTGCGGCTGCTCACCTCGCAGCAGTTCCAGCGCGCCGCAACGCTCATCTGCGCCTGCGAGGTCCGTCGCCGCGAACTGCTCGCCGCCGGTGACCCGCGATGGGGCGAGACGCCGTTCCGCATCGGCATGTGGGTCGGCGGCTCCGTCAGCGCCAACAAGACCCAGGACGCAGCCCGGGACCTCGACGACCTCCGCAACACCGGCTGGGCCAAGGGCGCTGGACCGACAGCGCTCGTCGCGTGTCCCTGGTGCGGTGAGGAGCTCGACCCCAAACGAGACGCCACCTCGCACCCGCACCTGTGGCGCACGCTCATCACCTGCGGCGACTCCAAGGGTCGCTGCCCGTTCACCGGCAAGCGTTCCGGCGGCGAAGGCATCCCGGTCGTGAGCGTCGACGAGGAGATCTACCGGCTCCTGCCCGACCTCGTCATCGCCACCGCCGACAAGTTCGCCCAGCTCCCGTGGCAGGGCCAGACGAGCGCGCTGTTCGGGCGGGTGACCCGACGCTGCTCCCGTCACGGGTTCCGCAGCGCCGATCTCGACAACTACGGCGGCCACAACGAAGCCGACAAGCACCCCAAGGCTGGGGACCTGCCGCCAGCGACGACCACCGACTGCCTGCCCCGCCGGCCGCCGGACCTCATCATCCAGGACGAGCTCCACCTCATCGCCGGACCGCTCGGGTCCCTGTTCGGGCTGTACGAGACCGCAGTCGACGAGATCGCCTCGTGGAGCGTCGACGGCAAGTCTGCCCGGCCGAAGATCGTCGCCTCCACGGCAACCATCCGCCGCGCTGAGAACCAGGCCTACAACTTGTTCTGCCGGCGCCTCGCCGTGTTCCCGCCCCAGGTGATTGACGCCGGCGACTCGTTCTTCGCCGTCGAACGCCCGACTTCGGCCACCCCTGGCCGCGTGTACCTCGGGGTGTGCGGCATGGGCCAGCGTTTCAAGTCGGTCGAGACGCGGGTGTTCACCACCGTGCTCGCCGCCGCCCAGGTGATCTACGAGAAGTACGGCGCTGCCGCCGACCCTTGGATGACGACCGTCGGCTACTTCAACGCGCTGCGGGAGCTGGGTGGCATGCGCCGGATGCTCGACGACGATGTCGTCAACCGTCTACGTCGAACCGACCGCCGTGGCCTTGCCGTGCGGTACCTGAACGACACCCGCGAGCTGACCTCGCGGGTCAGCTCGAGCGACATCCCCGCCACGCTCGACGAACTCGGTCGGCGATTCACCGGTGAGAAGCCGAAGAAGGGCGAATGGCCTATCGACGTGCTGCTCGCCACGAACATGATCTCGGTGGGCGTGGACGTCCCCCGCCTCGGGCTCATGGTGTGCGCTGGCCAGCCGAAGACCACGGCCGAGTACATCCAGGCCACCAGCCGCGTCGGCCGTGACGAACGAGGCCCCGGCCTCGTGATCACCCTCTACAACTGGGCCCGACCTCGCGACCTCTCCCACTACGAGACCTTCGAGCACTACCACCAGACCTACTACCGGCAGGTCGAAGCACTGTCGGTCACGCCGTTCGCCCGACGCGCCCTCGACCGAGGACTGACCGCGCTCATGGTCTCGGACGCCCGCCACACCCGACCGGCCTGGAATCCTCGCGGCGCCGCTCAGTTCGTGCCGGTCAACCAAGCCGACTTCGACCCGATCGCCGACGGACTGGCCGCTCGGGCCGAGCTGATCTCGAAGCCGGCTGCCGATGTCGTCAAGGCAATGGTGGCGACCAGACGCGACAAGTGGTCGAAGCAGCAGCAGGCCCCTGGCGTCTCGCTGACCTACGCCCGCGGCCGGGGCGACGCCATCAACCTGCTCCAAACGCCCGAGTCGGGACCGTGGACGGATTTCACCGCACCGAACTCGCTGCGAGAGGTCGAGGTCGGCTCCAACCTGCTCCTCCGCGAGGACGACCCCTCCGACGACCCGACCGCCGGCTACCCCGACGCACCCACCGATGACGGCGATGCCGGCGACATCGGACCGGCTGCCGAGGACGTCGACGCTGAGGACGCCGACATCGTGCTCGAGGACAACGACCGATGAGCACCAAGCCCTACGACGGGCCGATCCGCGTCGGCACCATCCGGCCGAGCCAGGCCATCCACTCCTACGGCGTGGGTTCGCTCATCGACCTTCCGAACCTGAGCGTGATGGTCGGTGGTCTCGACCGCTGGGACATCACCCGCCAAGACGTCGTGACCGAAGACCGCCTGCTCGACGCCGTCCGAACCCTCCTCGGCGACCAGGTCGAAGCGCTACGGGCCCTCCCCGCGGAACCGGAAACGTCCAATCCGTTCGACGACTGGGCTCGGGTCGGGCTGCCGGTCACGATCTTTCCTCGGTGGCTGCGCTGCACCGCCTGCAACCGGCTCTTCCCGGTGGCGTCGGGAGCGCTCAAGCTCGAGTCGAACGCCTACCGCCCCGACCGCACCCGCTACTCACACACCAACTGCGACAAGGCGAAGCGGCCGCCGCCCGCCGTCCCGGCTCGTTTCGTGGCCGGCTGTGTCAACGGCCATCTCGACGACTTCCCCTGGGTGCGCTTCGCTCACGACGGCGTCGCCACCTGTGCCAACCCGATCCTCCAGGTCAACGACATCGGCTCCGGTGGCCGTGCCACAGACCTCCTCGTCAAGTGTCTGACCTGCAACGCCAGGTCGACGTTGGCCAAGGCGTTCGGTCCCGCGGCGAAGGACACGATGCCGGGCTGTCGCGGCCGCCACCCGCACCTCGGACTGTCCAACGAGCCCTGCGGCGAGCAACTCCGCTCGCTCGTCCTCGGGGCATCGAACCTGTGGTTCAACTCGAGCATGTCCGTGCTGTCCCTACCGGTCGGTGGCGGCTCGCTCAACCAGCTCGTCCACGACCACTGGGCGGCTCTCGAGAAGATGCCGGTAAAGGACGTCCTCACCTATGCCCTGTCTACCGACCGCACCCTCCAGGCCGCCTTCGCCGGTCACGACCCCGACGACATCTGGGACGCCATCGAAGCCAAGCGGGGCGGGGCCGGCGAGGCTCACGGTGCCGATGTCCTAGGCCCCGAGTGGAACGCCTTGACGACCGGATCCCAGGGGCAAGCCTCGCCGCACTTCGAAGCCGAGCCGATCGAGGCGCCCACGGGATTCACCGGCCGACTCGATGGCGTGACCCTGGCTCACCGACTCCGGGTGGTCACCGCCTTGTGCGGCTTCACGCGTATCGGTGCCGGCGAACCCGGCGATGAGAAGACGATCGTTCGCCTCGAGACCAAGGGCGCGCCCAGTTGGGTTCCGGTCGTCGAGAACCGCGGGGAAGGCATTTTCGTTCGCCTCGACGAGAACGCCGTCCAGGCCTGGGAAGCCACCGCCTACGACAACTCGCTGTTCGTCGCCATGCGCCGTGCACATCAGGACTGGCGGGAGGCACGAGGTCTCGATCCCCATGTCGGCTGGCCAGGAGAGCGGTTCGTCCTCCTGCACTCGCTCTCCCACGCACTCATCAACGAGCTGGCCATCGAGTGCGGCTACTCCTCGGCATCGATCAGCGAACGCGTCTACAGCCGCCGACCCGGCGAAGGCCCCGAACCGATGGCCGGCATCCTTCTGTACACGTCGGCGCCCGACGCCGAAGGCACCCTTGGCGGCCTCGTCAACCTCGGCAAGCCGGCCGAACTCGGTCCCCTCCTCACCCAAGCGCTCGAACGTGCCGGGCTCTGCTCGAGCGACCCGCTGTGCGCCGACCACGAGCCCGACCCGCTCAACGGCTCGCTCCACGGCGCCGCATGCCACGCCTGCCTCCTGGTGGCCGAGACGAGTTGCGAGCGCGGGAACCGCTACCTCGACCGCTCAACCCTCGTCGACACCTTCGCCCACGCCGCCCTGGAGTTCTTCGGGTGACGACGCTGGCTGGCGCGATCGCCGACGTCGCACGGCAGCTGGCACCAGCGCACCTTGTTGGGGTCGCGGCCGCCTACCGGAAGCAACCGGGGTACTCCGGAGCTGCTGCGGCGAAGGTCTGCGATGTTCTGCCCGGCCCTCACCGACCGGTCCTCTCCGAGCTGCATGACGTTTGGGCTGCTGAACCCGACACGCCGGGCATTGCGCTTGCGGTCGGCCTCGAGGGTGCGGCGGCGATGGAGTCCACGTCGGATCGGACGGCGGTCGAAGTCGTTGTCACCGGGCCGAACTCCCCGGCGGCGCCGGTTCGGCTCACTTCAGAAGTCGTCCGTCGACTGATCGACGATGCCAAGAGTCGGGTGATGCTCGTGAGCTACGCCGCCTACCAGCTCGACTCGGTGATCAAGGCGCTGGACCGAGCCGTCGACGAACGAGGCGTAACCGTCCAGCTCCTGCTGGAGTCAGCCGCCCACCTCGATGGCGGCGGGGGCGCCCACGCCTACGCCAAGTACCAGGTCTACGAATGGCCGCCGCACGAGCGAGTCCCGCCCGAGGCAAAGCTCCACGCCAAAGCCGTCATCGTCGACGGCCGGGACGTGCTACTCACGAGCGCCAACATGACCAACGCCGCCTACAGCAAGAACATCGAGCTCGGTGTCCTCTGCCGAGGCGGCACGACCGCCAGTCACGTGCAGCAGCACTTCGACGGGCTGATCGGCACAGGCGTGCTGAAGTCGGTGGCCTCGTGACCTGTCGCGTCGAGATCCTCGCGGCACTTGAGCGCCTCGAGCGACGGCGCGGAGGTCGGATGGTTTGATGAACGCTCACGAGCTACTCGACGGGTTCACCGAGCCGTGCGTCTTCGACGGCGACCACTTGCGTGGAGCACCGGATGAGCCCGGTGTGCACATCGTCTACGGCGCGGACTCGGACGAGATTGTCTTCGTGGGCCACTCGGCGAAGCTCCGATCGAGGATGCGCCAACACCTGTCCGGCGACCGCGACGCTTCGGTGCTCTACGAGCAGGTGGGCGAACTTCTCGATGGCGACCGGCCGGAGAGCGCTGATCGCGATGCAATCCAGGCATGGTTGGCGAAATGCAGAATCTCCTGGAAGGTCGATAACGATCGGGTGCAGTTGAAGCGGAAACTCATCGGGGAGTTCTCGCCGACGTTCAATCGACTTCGGATCGCCCCCGATCAAGAGGAGGCCAACAGAATGGAAGCCGGCTGGGAAGGGTTCGTCCACTGGGCGCGCCGGATGGCAGAGACGTTCGACCTCGCCGAGCAGGAGCGGAACTACAAGGTCACGATCGGAGAACAGCTCGACGAAGCCCGAGTCGCTCTCGCGAGCGGCGGACCATGGTTCGAGCCGTTGCGCCGCACCGTTCGCGATAACGAGAACAATCTCCTGGTATGGCGGGTGAAGCCGAAGTTCCTCAAGTGGGTTGAGCAGTCGCCATACGACGCCTCCGCCGCACTCGAAGCCGTATGGGATGAGTCCCAGTCGCACGAAGACGCCGTCGCAGCATTCTGTGAGCTGTTCCCCGTCGAGGTGGTGTCCGGCGCAGGTACCCGAGCAGGTCTCGCTTCCCTCCTTCGCATGGGCGTGAGCGCCACGGAATGCCCGGTGGTTAGGCCACAGGCCTTCGCCACTGCGTACAAGTTGACCGGCTTCGACGCATCCGAGCAGCGGGATGAGCGCTCACAGTTTCGCGACGGCATCGTGTTTTGCGACAGGTTCATCTCCGAGGGGTCAGAGCGGGGACTGGAGATCCAGGACCGGCTCGACGCCCAGAGCCTCCTGTGGATGGTCACGAACTACGAACCTCCTGCGTCTTGGCCGGAAGCCGAGCGAGCTGCGTTTCGCTCGTTTCGAGCCGGAGAACCCGCGAACGACGAGGACCCGATGGCTGCTCTCGTTCGTCGCTTCCGAAGGGAGACGGGGTACCCGTCCGACGGGAACCCACAACGGGAGCGTGAGCGAGGTGAGTTGGCCGAGGGACTCACGCCGTCAGCTCTAGACGAGCCCGACCTGGATGTCCTCCGCCGGCTCGCAGGACCCGCTTACGGGTCGCCTGGCCCCCAACCGGGATTCAATCGGCTTCTGCAGGACGAGGAGACGGCGGTACGTCTCGTGAACAGCCTTCGGGAGTTGCTCTACGGAGCAGACGAAATCACAGTTCGGATCGAGAACGCCATGGAAGGCCCGGCGGCGCTCCCCGGGTTCAAACAAGCGATGGTCACGAAAGCGCTCGCCGTCGTCGATCCCGACCGGTGGATCCCGAACTACGTGACCACGGGCGATGTTGGAAAGCGAGCCGTGCTGCCGCTCCTCGGCCTTCCGCTTGCGCCCAAGGAAGCCAGCCTCGCCGCGGAGATGGTCGACTCGAACGACCGCATCCGGGAGCGGCTGGACGAGTTCTTCCCCGACGACCCGTGGGGGATGCAGGAGTTCAGCTGGTGGTTGCTACATCTCGACGAGGCCCCTGAGGACGACGGCATCGAGGCCCTGGCTCGCGAGGTCACCTTCCCGCGCGACTTTATCGAGAAGACCCTGCGGCTCATCGGGCACAAGAAGCAGGTTGTGTTCTACGGCCCACCGGGGACTGGGAAGACCTTCTATGCACGTGCGTTGGCGAAGCATCTCGCGCGTGGCGGCGGATCAGTCGACGTAGTGCAGTTCCATCCGAGCTACAGCTATGAGGATTTCGTAGAGGGCTTCCGACCGAAGACGGTCGATGGACAGTTGTCGTACGAGGTGGTCGATGGGCCGCTGAAGCGCATTGCTCAAAAGGCGCTCGCACGTCCGGACGTCACTCACGTGCTCGTGATTGACGAGTTCAACCGAGCCTTGGTGTCCAAGGTGCTCGGCGAGCTGTACTTCCTCCTCGAGTATCGGGACACCGAGCTCCGGCTTCAGTACTCGGAAACCCCGTTCACCCTCCCGAAGAATCTGGTCCTGATCGCAACGATGAACACCGCTGATCGCTCGATCGCGTTGGTCGATGCTGCGCTGCGTCGCCGCTTCCACTTCATCGGCTTCTATCCCGATCAACCGCCGGTCGACCGATTGCTTCGGACGTTCCTCCGCGATCACAAGCTCGACGGCTTGTCGTGGTTGCCCGACGCAATCGACGCAGCCAACGGGCTGGTTGCCGACCGACACCTTGCCCTCGGCCCGTCACACTTCCTCGACGTGCAGCTGACCGAAGCACAGGTCGAAATGATCTGGGAGCACTCGGTGATGCCGTACTTCGAGGAGCAGTTCCTTGATGACCCCGAGCAGCTCCGCCAGTTCGAGCTGGACTCGATTCGATCGAGGCTCACCGCACGTGGCACCGGGGTGCAGGCGGAGGATGACCCGAACATGAGCGATGAGACCACTGCGGCTGACTGAGTACACCACCTCGTACGGGGTCGAGCTCAGCAGCGAGGAGCGCGATGGGCTCCGATCTGTTGTGAAGTCGCTGACAATCACCCCGTCGGCTGGTGACGACGGTGGCTTCGACCTGACCCCGGCGGCGACCGTCGGCGTCGTTCGCATCGGCGATTTGCAGGTCGAGATCGCTCCGAGACTGCCGGTCGAACGCGTGCTCTTCCTCGTTTCGTACGCCCTCGATCCAAAGAAGTGGATGAGCGACCCCACCGCAGTTGCTCCCGACGCGCACTTGCTCGAGGCCGTCGTTCCCACGTTCGTGCATCACGTGAATGGCGCCCTCCGGCGAGGGCTCCTGCACGGCTATCGAACCCTCGAGGAGACTGGCACGACCGTGCGTGGTCGAATCCGGCTGTCTGACCAGCTTCGGGCCCGCCCGGGGCAGCACCTTCCGCTCGAGCTGGTCCACGACGACTTCACTGCGGACATTGTCGAGAACCAGCTCCTGCTCGCCGCCACGGAGCGGCTCCTTCGGTTGCGGCTCCGGAACGCCGAGTCTCGCTCGAGCCTGCTCGGCGTCCGAGCGCAGTTGACAACGGTGTCGCAGGTTGCGTTTGCGCCCGGGCGCGTGCCCGAGCCGCGCTGGACTCGTCTCAACGGGCGTTATCGGCCTGCCGTGACGCTCGCCCGGCTGATCCTCGACGGTGCGGCCTTGGATATCAGCGAAGGCGCGGTCCAGGCAACCGGGGTCCTCTTTGACATGGCTGCCGTGTTTGAGAACTTCGTCGTCCACGCGCTGCGGGAGTCCCTCGGTGCGACCGCTCGCGCCTTCCCACAAGGTGGCGCAGGCCTCAAGCTTCGCCTCGACGAGGAAGGCAACATCCCGCTCAAGCCAGATCTCTCCTGGTGGCTCGACGGCGAGTGCGTCTTCGTTGGCGACTGTAAGTACAAGCGAGCGGTGGTCGAGGGTGTCCCGAATGCCGACCTGTACCAGCTGTTGGCGTACACCACGGCGCTCGACCTGGAGGACGGGCTGCTTGTCTATGCCGCAGGAGAACACCCGTCCGGTGCCCACACGGTGAAGCACGCGGGCAAGCGGCTGCAGGTGGCCACGCTCGACCTCGCCGGCGATCCCGGGGCCGTGCTCGCCGAGATCGATGCGCTCGCTCTCCAAGTAAGGGGTCTTGCTCGAGCCCGGAGTGGGAGGGCGGCATGACGGTCCGCCCCTTGTCGCTCGGGTATCAGCGGAGCGATACCGCTCTGAGGTGCTCGGCGTGTGCGCCCACCTTCTTGGAGACGTCGACGTTCTTCACCTGCGGACTCTTCACTGGGATGCCCTCGCAGCCGACGGCCTTCGTGCCGGCTTCGGCGACCCGGTAGAGCGCGCTCAGGACCTTGTCGTTCTTCGAGAAGTAGTTGTAGATGGTGCCCTCGACGGCGGGTTCGATGCCGTGCCAGTCGCGATGCGTGCCGACAGCGGCACCGAGGAGATGCATTGCCTCGATTCGAGGAGCTTCGTCCGGCCGTGTCGCCAGCGACTCGGCCGCGGCCGCCATGACCCGACCGCCCAGGCTGAAGCCGACGAGCACCACCGACTGCAGGTCCCCCCGGACGATCGCGTCGGCGAGTACGGCACCTGTCATGGAGGCGCGGGTCCTGGCAACGTGCCACGGGTTCCTGGCGACGCCCGCCACGGTGAGGACCGCTCCGAGTGGGCCGATCAGGTTGCCCGCACTCTTCGTGGCCCTGGCTGCGATCGCAGCTGCGGCTTTCGCTGAGACCGGCGTTGCCGACGTGGGAACGAGACCGGTGAGTGACTTGAGCTCCTTGGCACCCCACTTCAGGCGATAGACGGTGGCGTCGGGGTAGCGCTCGCTGATGATCCGCATCCAGTCGCCCCAACCGGTCTTACCCTCGGACAGGAAGCCGTTGGCGAAGATCACGGTGGTCGGCCCGCCGTCGACGACCTTCTCGAAGTCGAAGGACTTGTCCGAACGAACGTAGGCGCCGGCGACGCTCGCCCCGGCCGCACCACCGAGCCCGACGCCAGCAGCCGTCACAACTGCCGTCCCACCAGCCATCCCGAGACCGCCCGCTGCGACGCTGCCGAACCCGAGGAGTGCGAGGCCGTGGCTCGTCGCCGCGGCCCCGGAGAGCCCAGCCCACGCACCGATTGCGCCGCCGATCGCCGGCGCAGCAACGAAGGCCATCGGTCCCACGACTCCCACTCCGGCGACCGACATCGCCGCAATCGACGAGAACCTCTTCGCGTTGAAGCGCTCGAACTCCAGCCAGGGTCGATACTCCTCGAGAGAATCGACCGCCGTGGTCAACTTCTCGAACGACGGGATCTGGTGCCCGTGCTCAGCGCAGTACCGCGCTCGCTCGGATGGGCCTCCGCCCCGGTCAGCGAAGTTGCGGCATCGCGGGACGTCGCATCGCCCGGTGGGCGACCCACATGTCGTGCACACGTAGCGTCGCGTTCTCAGCTTCGTTCGAGAACCGGCGAGCCGGTGGTCGGACTTCGTCAAGCAGTCGGAGCACCAGCCGTGCTCCGTTGCCTCGGTGAGGTCCCAGAGCAGTTCACCGACATCCGTCGCGACCTCGCGCCACTCCTGAGCTGCCTTTTCGTGGTGCCTCCGCTTCTCTGCGTCGCGGGTCCGGCGGCCCTCGTACTCGTGGCCGGCGTATCGCTCCACCGCGGCAACCGCGGCTTGGGCCGGCAGCCCTTCTGGGCTCACGCTCGCCTGCAGCTCACCGTTCGACCCCTCGACGGTCACCACGAGCCCCACGTCGTTGGTCATCTCGCATCGGAACCCTGAGGTTCCGTTCGGCCTGTAGTCGATGCGCATCCGCCGTCCAATCGTTGCCGTTTCCGCCGCTCCTGCATGAGCAACTGGAGACCAGAGCTCCGCAGGGCGACGCCATTCTGCATCGTGGGCCCGGTGTCGAGTGGGAGTCCTCCGGCTCGGGGAATACGCCTTCGGGTGACTGCGTTGTCGATCGCCCACGATCACCCGGCGGCGGTGTCACAGCTGGCGGGTACTCGTGTCCCTCACCACCGAGCCA
The DNA here is from genome assembly GCA_003476595.1 of Acidimicrobiaceae bacterium. Taxonomy (GTDB): domain Bacteria; phylum Actinomycetota; class Acidimicrobiia; order Acidimicrobiales; family Salinilacustritrichaceae; genus Salinilacustrithrix. Next base: position 14,605 of record DMTU01000004.1, read on the forward strand.
CAGGAGAGAGCCCTGATCCCGCAGACGGTCCTGGAACACGATGAGATGCACCACCTGGTGAACGGCCTCAGCCTCGAGGTCACCCGCCAGGCAGAACGGATCCGCCGCCGCTCGCACGGTCAGGACTGGCCGGGAGCGGCCAGCGCCATGGTCGAGCTGGAGGAGGCGGTCGAGATCCTCGGACGGATCGTGCAGATCACGCTCCGCAGCTCGATCCCGATGGAGGCGCCGGAGCCCGAGACCGAGCCGGCCGAGACGCCGGAGCTGCCCACCGGCCAGTACCTCTGAGGTCGGGGCGGGCCAGCCCTCAGTGGCTGGCCCGTCATCCGCTTTCAGGTGAACGGGTCGAGCCGGACCTCGAGGGGATCGTCCTCGTGAAAGCCGTAGACGACGGCCAGCGTGAGCAGTGTGTGGCGGCATGCCGTGGGCAGCTGCTCGATCGGCCAGGAGCGCGTGTGGTTGCGGGGCTGGATGTCATCGTCGCCGGAGAGGTCCGGCACCGGGTCACCCCACCCGAGGTCACGAAGGGCGGTCCGTTGGCCGTCGTCGAGGCGCGCTGCGGGAGGCAGGTAGTAGTCGCCGGCCACCTCGGTGAAGAGAGCGCCGCCCTCGTCTGGGCCGAGGTGGGCAAAGCCCGGGTTCGGGTGCGGCTCCGCGAGGCAGATCGTCGCCCACCACAGGCCCTCGAACATCGCACCTGCGAGCATGCGAGAGAGCGCCGCCGCGCACGCCTCGAACCCGCCGGCCGACGACGGTCGGACGACGAACGATCGGGGCTCTGAGAGCACCGGCCCGTCCCAATCGAAGGTCCGCAACCCGTTGATGCTGTCCATGTTCCGCCTCCTGGCCGCCGAGCTCCGCCGCCCGGTCTGCTCACAGGTACGCCGTGGCCGTGACTGTCAGAGCCATCGGTAGCGTCGGTACCACTTCCCCCTTCGTGCTTGCCCACTCGAAGGATGTCCGTCACCATGGCCCTCGACGCCCGCCACCGCTCGTGGCTCTATCTGAAGTTCGTCCCGCTGATCGGTGAGGACGACGCCAACGCCCTCATGTCTGAGTTCCCCGCCTCCGAAGCCGACGAGCTGGTCACCCGGCAGTTCCTCCGCGCGGAGCTTGCAGCCCTGCGTGGTGAGATGGGGCTGATGCGCGGTGAGCTGCGGGGCGAGTTCCGGTCGGAGCTGGTGCTCGTGCGCACGGAGCTGGCCGAGCTGGAGAACCGCTTGACGTTGCGGCTCGGGGCGGCCCTGGGTGCGTCCACCGCGATCCTGGCGACCTTGATCACGCTGCAGTAGCGGTCAGCGTCCGGCCCGGCGTCGGATCACCTCGAGCTGTCGGTGGTTCTCCGGGCAGTCCCGGTGGGCCTTGCGCGTGCCTGCCCGCCGCTCGACCAGGCGCTGCTCGATCGAGCGGTGGTCGTGGCCGG
>DMTU01000004.1:16076-16487 GCA_003476595.1 Acidimicrobiaceae bacterium
CAGCCAATGGCTGTGCCGGTGCGGCCGACGCCGCCCCAGCAGTGGACGTACACGCCACCACGGGCGCGGTGTTCGTCGATGGTGGCGACGATCCGGTCGTAGCCCTGATCGTCGATGACGCCGCGATCGGGGATCGGCAGGTTGATGCGACGGAGATCGAGTCGGCGCATCTCCGCCGCCTTCGCCAGCCGGGGTTCGTACGGGGTGAGGTGGCCGTCGGTGGTGTCGGCGTCGGTGAGGTCGATGAAGGTGCGGATGCCGGCGTCGATCAGCACCTGGAGCTTCTCGTCGGAGCGGACCGGGTCGTCCTTCGTGGCCGGGAACTCGCCGGCGAGCAGCTCGTCGTCGACCCGCCAGGCGTGGAGCAGCTCGTCGTGCGGCCACCGCTCCGAGACGGTCCCACCACCGGCC
>DMTU01000004.1:16584-21747 GCA_003476595.1 Acidimicrobiaceae bacterium
CCACCGGCCCGGAACAGCGACCGGGCGAGCTCTTCGATGCGCGCACGGAGCACGACGCGGTCGAGCCACTCGGCCGGGATGCCGCTGCGACCCCAACGGGCGCCGGCGAGCTGGCCGGCGATGGCTGCGGTGGTGTCGGCGTCGTCGCCGAGGTTGGCGGCACGGAGCACGGCATCGGGGAGGTCGTCGGCACCGGCCACGGCCCAGATGGCGGCCTCGAGGGCGTCGATGCAGTAGCCCGTGCCGCGGATGGCGGGGGGCTCCTTGCCCATCCAGGAGCCGCGGGCGATCGCCTCGACCTCCGCGTGCAGCGGGCCCCACTGCCAGAACGAGGGATCGAACACGGACTCGGCCGGCTCGCCGCCGATGAGCGCGGCGGTCATCGCGCCGAGCACCCGGCAGGCGTCCACCGGTCGATCGGCGGCGTGGGTGGTGCGGCTCGACTCGGCGGACCGCTCGGCGGCCTCGCCGGGGTCGACGTGCCACCGGATGGGCACCGGGGCGAGGCGCATGAGTGAGCCGTTCGCCGCCGCGTGCTGGTCCGGGTCGAGGTCGATGGCCTGGCCGGTGCGCTCGAAACGGGACAGCTGGCTCGACGTCGTGTTGCCGATGTCGAAGCACCGGCCCGTCGACGACAGGTACCCGTCGCGCCACCAGGCGACGTACCGGCGGAGCTGATCAGCGAGGTCCATGCCGCCGGTGTCGACCATCGACTCGGCGAGGCACAGCGCCATGGACGTGTTGTCGGTCCAGGCGCCGGCGGGCAGACGGAAGGGTCCGCCGCCGACCATGTCGGTGATCGGCTCGAACGTTCCGGGCGCCTGGAACTCAAGCGTGGTGCCGACGGCATCGCCGACCGCCAGGCCGAGCAGGGCGCCGACGGCGCGGTTCTCACTGGTCATCGGAACCATCCTTGCCGCCGTAACGGTCGATGTCGTCGGGGGAGGCAATGGACGGGTCGGCGACGACGAGCGGTCCGAGGAGAGGAAGATGCCGACCCTGCTGAGACCACGGCCAGTGCACGCTCCCGCCGCACGAGGGTGGGCTCGCAGGAGCGACCTGGCTTGTTTGATCATGCATGATCTAATCGTATCGATGACCAGTGACAGGATCGGGCGGCGGGGGCGGAGCGTCCCGGCCGTACAGAGCGACCCACACCTCAGGTGTCAGTGCTCCTCTGATCTTGAATGGGGAGCCCGGGTTAGCGAGGTTGCGGTGCCCCGACGCAGATGAGGGAGAGTGAGACCCATGCCGGACTACGTCCCCCACCGAGTCATCAGCCTGAAGGGCCATGCAGAATTCAGCGAGCGCTGGCTTCAGGACACGATCGCTGGCGATCCGACGATCCTCGGCCTCGGCGACCTCGTGGTCCGGGATGTCGAGCGTCGCCAGCCGCGTGCCGGCCGCCTCGACATGTTGCTCTCCGATCCCGACTCCGCGACGCGGTACGAGGTGGAACTGCAGCTCGGTCCGACCGACGAAACTCACATCATTCGGACCATCGAGTACTGGGACATCGAGCGTCGCCGCTACCCCCAGTACGAACACGTTGGTGTGATCGTCGCAGAGGACATCACATCCCGATTCCTCAACGTCATCGGGCTCTTCAACGGCTTCATCCCGTTGGTCGCACTGCAGGTGCAGGCGCTGGAGATCGGAAACCAGATCACCCTGTCGTTCACGAAGATCGTCGACGTCATGCCGCTGGGCGAGGATGATGACGACGACTCGGTCTTCGAGTCGACCGATCGCAGCTACTGGCTGACGGGGAGGGGGTCAGAGCTCTCGCTCGCCCTTGTCGACCAGCTGGTCCAGCTCGTCCAGAACGTCGAACCCGGACTGGTGGCGAAGTACAACAAGCACTACGTCGGTCTCGCTCGGAACGGCGTGGCAATGAACTTCATGACGTTCCGACCCCGGAACAAGCACGTCATCGCAGAGTTCAAGAATCCGCTGACCGAGGACCTCACGTCCCGCATCGAGGATCTCGGCATCGAGCTGCTCGCCAAGAACCGATGGAACACCTATCGGTTGGTGCTGAGTCCGGGCGACGTCGAGGAGCACTCCGCGTTGCTGGTCGATCTGATCCGACTCTCCCGAGATGCCTACGGCGGATGAAGCACGGATATCCGCTCGGTGGTCGGAACAGCCGGAGACGTCATGCGCCTTCACTCCATGGAATGTGGCTGTAGCGGACGATCTCTTCGACCTGCCAGATCTCCAAGTCATCACGTCCGGCGCCGGACGCAACGAGCGCTTGTTGCACCGCCCGCATCCGCTCCAGTGCTGCAGGACTCGCCCCACCACCGATGGCCACCACGGGCACGACCTCGAGGGGTGATCGCAACGATCGCTGCCGCGCAGACGTGAGACCCAAGTCGACGCGTTGGTCCAGCATCGACTTGATGTCATCCACCGCAGCCGGTCCTCGCTCGTCAGCCCAGGCGCTGAAGAGCCGGGCATAGAAGGTCGCCTGCAGGGGGGACCAGGTGACGCCGTCGGTAGCTGACCCTGGCTTGACCTCGATGGTGAGGAGGCGACCGGCGTCATCTACCGCCAGCACGTCGAGTTCGCCACCGAACTTCTTCGGCTTCCACCACTTCCTCGTGGGATCCGGGCTGATCGCGTCATGTAGTGGCTGCTGTAAGGCCGAGTACACCGCATCGCGTTCTGCGGTGTTGCTGAAGCCAACGACGGCTTCACGGTCGACCACGCTGAACAGATCCGCAGCACGCGTGCAGAGCATCGCCTGGATCGCACCTTCGTGGCTGAACCGGTCGTCAACCGCTCCCATCGCCGCACGCACGTAGGCGACGACGGCTTCCTGAGTCGACGGTAGGCGCCAGTCGCCAGCGACGCGCTTCTCCGTCCAGTCGGGGCTGAAGGCCTCAGGAGCGTGCTTGCCGCCCTTCAAACGGAAACTCCCATTCCGCTCGTGCACGTCGATGATCTTCGTGAGGCCGAAATAGAGAGTGGCCCAACACGCTGGCTTGCCCGGGTAGCTGCGCAGCTGCAGGTCGGCCCAGTGGTGTCGTCTCGAGATATCGGCGAGGAAGCTGAACGCGCCGTCTGGCTTGAGTTCAACGATCAGCGAGTCAGAGACGGTCCGGTCGTAGTACACGCTTGATCCCCCATGTGCGAAGTCCGACTGTGGGCGGAGGGTACGCCTCCGACTTGATCGAAGCCGTCCGTAGAAGCCGGGGGCTTCCCGGCCATCCGGGGTCAGGAACTCTCTTCGACGTCGTCGCAGGCCTTCGCGAGCTCGGTCAGAGTGAAGGGGTAGTCCACGTTGGTCGCCGCGTTGCTGTCCACCAGCCAGAGGCGCAGACCGTCTTGGAGGATCGTCACATTGCCGGAGAACTGGACCTCGTCGTACACGAGGGCCTCGATGTCCCCTCCGCAGAGTCGGAGCAGTTCGTCTTCGTCCCATGCGAGCACGTCGCCGTAGCGGTCGACGTACTCGGGGGACGTGATGGACGGGTCGGCGAAGACCGAGCTGTCCAAGGAGAGGAAGCGGTCGGGTCGGCGGAGGAGGGCGTGCCAGACCTCGTGGACGGTGTCGCCGACCGTCCGGTGCTCGGCGCTGAGGGAGTCGCCGTAGGCGAGGTTGTCGCTCGGTATGACGTGCACGATCCGGACCCGGTCGACGTCGTGGACACGTGCCTTCTCGAGCTCCCAAGCCAGGAGCTGCTGGCGGACCAGCTGGTAGATGGGCTCGTCGAGGAGGGCCTTGAAGGGCAGGACGTCGGCGTGCACGGCGCCGTCGGGATCGTGCAGGGCGGTGCGGTAGCGCTTCCGGCGGATCTCGTCCTTCGCCGGCTCTGGCTTCCGTGGTCGGTACGACTCGGTGTACTTCCACTCGACGAGTGCCAGCTCGCGCTCGCCGGTGGAGGAGCGGAAGAGGAAGGCGGCGTCGACGCTCGTGCACCGGGCGCCCCGGGTCCGCTCGCCATCGGGGACCTCCCCGAAGAAGTCGGTGGGGCCGATGTACTCGAAGGTCAGGAACCGTCCCGGCTCGACCTCCAGGACCTCGTCGATGTCGAGCACCGATCCGAACGCCCGCACGATCCGGTCCGGGTCGTGGACCATCTGGCCCAGCGCATTGACGCACTGCACCTGAGACGACAGCAGGTGGTTGCCCGGTCCGCCGCCGATCCCTGCGTGCCACGGGATGCCGAGCTCGGCGAACAGGTCGAGCGCCATCGGGCGGACCTCGGGGAGCAACGACAGGGCGGCGTGCTCGATCGGAAGGCAGAAGGGGAGCGGTCCGGTCTGCGCCTGGCCGCCCCGGATGTAGGGCGCCGGGTGACGGGCCCCGTCGGGGAGGGTCTGCGTGGACTGCTTCCACGAGACGGCCTTCGCCCGCTCTCGTTGCACGAACGTTGGTGCGCTGCTCATGCTGCGAGCACCAGGTCGTGCCGGACGTTGAGCGCGGTGGCGTGGATGGTGCGCCCGTCCCCGGCGTCGAGCGCCCGGATCGAGACGAGGTCGTCGGCGGTCTCGCCGAGGTCCCCGGCGCCGGCTGCGGTGCGGGTCGGCAGGGCGCGGTTGGTGAGCCGGTCGACGAACGCCCTCGCCCGGCGGGTCGAGGTCGTCTTCCGGGGCACGTGGAGGGTCGATGCGAGGAGCCCGTCGATGAGGGCGTCCCACTGCTGGGCGAGGGAGTCGGGGTGCTCGAAGACCTCGACGAGGGCCGGGTGGCCGGCGACGCCGACGAGGACGCCCCGCTGGCCGAGAAGGGGACGGGGGACGGCGGCGCGGAGGTCGTCGGTGACCTCGGCCTGGTCGAGGACCTCGACGAGGGAGTGCGTGCCCGATGCGCCGTAGGTCTGCTCGTAGGCGGCGACCCGGGACCAGACGTCGCCCTGGTCGACCCGTCCGGCGACCCGGCTGTCCTCGGTGGGACGACGGACGCCGTGAGTCGCGCCCCGGACGCCGAGCGGTGCCCGCCGGCGGTGGAGTCGCTGGGCGGTGTCGCCGTTCCAGCGTCCCTGCTCGACGCAGCGCACCGGCAGGTCGAGCTGGGCGGCGGCGCCGACGAGGACGCTGTGGACCAGCACCCGGTGCTGCCAGCCGCCGTCGACGATCGTGCCCTCGAGCAGGACGTAGGGGAGCGGCGTGGGGTTCTTCGCCGTGAGCAGCTCGACGGCCGGGCCGCTGTCG
>DMTU01000004.1:21849-22119 GCA_003476595.1 Acidimicrobiaceae bacterium
GACGGCCGGGCCGCTGTCGAGCTCGCCGATGCTCGCCTCCGCCGGCGGCTCGAGTGGGACGGGGACGTCGGGCACCGGGGCGTCGGTCCAGATGGGGAAGAGGGTGAGCGGGGCGACGACGGTGGGTGCGCCGAGGTGCATGGTGGGGAGCATGTTGTGCTTCGTTTGATCAAGCATGATCTAATCGTACGGATGGGGTGTGACACGTTCTCCGGAGCTTCGCCGTGACCGACCTCTCCGACTTTCCCCGGCCGTCCGTGGCGGTGGACA
>DMTU01000004.1:22222-22967 GCA_003476595.1 Acidimicrobiaceae bacterium
GCCGTCCGTGGCGGTGGACATCGCGGTCCTCTCCGTCGTGGCCGACGACAAAGGTGTGGACCGGCTGTCGGTGCTGCTGCACCGCCGGGCGACTGCCACGGAGAAGGGGAAGTGGGGTCTGCCCGGCTCGTTCCTGCGGGAGCGGGAGCGACTGTCCGATGCCGTGCAGCGGACGTTGCTCGACAAGTGCGGCATCTCGGGGCTGACCCCACGTCAGCTGCTGGTGCTCGACGACCCCGGCCGTGACGAGCGGGGGTGGGTGCTGTCGGTCGCTCACCTGGACGTGGTGCCCGTCACCGACGCGCTGTCGCTGTTCTCCCGGGTGGATCTGTGCTGGGCGCCGGTCGATGGGTCGTCGGCCGTGGTGCCGGGTCAGCGCCGATTGCCCTTCGACCACGACGCGATCGTCGCCGAGGCGGTCGCGCGCTTCCGGGCGGACCACGCGGATGCGCCAGATCCGTACCGGCTGCTCGAGGAGCCGTTCACCGTGCGGGAGCTTCGTCACCTGCACGAGGACGTGCTCGGCGAGCGGTTGCAGAAGGACACGTTCCGGCGGGCGATGCTGCCGCACCTCGTGGCGACGCAGTCGACGGACTCCGGGTCGGTGGGGCGGCCGGCGCGGCGGTACCGGCGACGCTGAGGTCACTCGAGGTGCGACCATGCAGGCCGGGTTCGCCGAGATCCACGCCGCCCACTCCGGGCTTCTCGTCAAGCTGTTCTTCGGATGGTGGCGAGCAACGCCACG
>DMTU01000075.1:0-237 GCA_003476595.1 Acidimicrobiaceae bacterium
CCCGCAGCTCGGCCATCTCCGACCGGGCCTCGGGCTCCTTGCCGCCCCGGCGGGCCTCGGCGAGCCAGTTGCCGAGGCAGGACTCGGTGATCCCGAAGTCCTTCGCGATGTCTTGGATCCGGACACCTTCCTCTCGGTTCAGAGCGACCCGGACGACCTCGTCACGGAACTCCTTGGGGTACGGCTTGGGCATGGTGCACATCCTCTCGCTGCAGCACCTCTCGGCACCACAGATCA
>DMTU01000075.1:458-12125 GCA_003476595.1 Acidimicrobiaceae bacterium
GGCCTCGCCGTTGCGGCCCCGTTCGGATCGGTGACGGGGCTGCGGTCCTGGTCTGCGGGGGCGTTCTCCTACGGTGGGGACGTGCTTCCGGAGACTGATGTCGCGAGGGCTCGCCGCTGGGTGGGGGCCCGCAACGACTTGCTGCCGGAACGGGCGCGGGATCAGGTTCGGTACGAGTTGGACGTCGCTGATCGGCATCTGACGGTGATGGAGTGTCGGGTGCCGTGGCGGGCTGGTTCCGAGGAGGAGTGGACCCGGTTCCCGATCGTTCGGTTCCACTACGTGAAGGCACGGGGGGAGTGGTCGACGTACTGGCGGGACCGGAACCTGAAGTTCCATCTCTACGACCCGTTCCCACCGACCTCCGCCTTGGACGACCTCCTGGCCGCGGTCGACGCGGACCGGTCAGGGATCTTCTGGGGGTGAGACGGTGACGTCGTGGATCGATCCGAGGGACGGGTTGCGCGAGCTGCTGGACCTGGGGACGGCGCCGAGCGCGGACGCGCTGCATCGGGTGCTCGTGCTCTCGCGTCCGGTCCGGCGCAGTACGGACACGATGGAGCCGCTTTGGCTGTTGCGTCGGATCGCCGAGAGCGAACCCGACGAGGTCTTCACGACAGCGTTCTTGCTGTTGACCGATCCACGGTGGCGCAAGGGTCTGTCGCAGCTGGTCCGACGCATCGACGAGTCCGGGTGCGTGGACGCAGAGGATCTGGACGAGCTGGCGGAGTCGTTCCTCGCTGCTGATCAGGTCCTGTACTGGGTGGTCCCCGCGCACTGGTTCGGAGACGAGGAGATCCATGTGGTGGGACTCGGTGACGTTGCAGTTGATGGGGGCGACGACGGTGAGCCGGATGACGGGGAGGGCGCGTGCGTGGCGCGGCAGGTGCACCCTCCGCTTCGGCGATGGGCGGCGGCACGTGTCGTTTCAACGGATCCGACGGAGGTCGGTGCCGTGTTCGAGCGCGCCGGCGACGTCGATGCTCGGTCTGCGGCCGCGATCATGGCGGGGCTCCTCGATGTCATCGATCGCGTGGACGCCGCGACCCGCAACCGGCTGATCGACGCTGCCGTCGAGTGGCCGGAGCACGGTGTTCGGCGTGCCGGGATCGAACTCGTCGCTGCTCGAGACGGTGAGATCGTTGCGCACGAACTGGCGGCCCGGGATCCGAACGCGCGCATCCGCGAGTGGGCGCCGACGCTGTTGATCGATTCGGTCTCGACCGAGCCGTGCCAGACAGCCCCGGGGGGCCACCAGGGTGTCGGTCATCGGGATGACCAGCAGTCGCTGTTCTGACCCGGAACGGTCGTCGACGGCTCAGGGGGTGGGAGGGGGGTGCGCTCCGTCCGGGTCGCTGGGGTTCACGTCGGTGAGCTGGTGGCACTTGGCCCGGAGGTGGTCGCGGTGGTGGCCGGGTTGGTCGGCGGCCCGGAACACGTCGATGGCCAGTTCGGGGCGGCGTCCGGCGAGGGCGGACTCGGCGAGCGCGACGACCGGTTGCCAGTGGTTCGAGCCGAGCCGGTGTGCTGCGTCCACGTAGCTGGTGTAGCGGCGCCCGGCGAGGTGGAGCCACGCCACGAGTTGGACGGCTTCGTCGGCCTGGAAGTCCTCGTACGCGGCTCGGTACTCCGCTTCGAGGGAGAGGAGGATGGTCTCGACGAGGTCGGCTTGTCCGGCCGGGACGCGCCGGAACGGCAGGGTGTCGTCTTCGTAGGTGAGGGCGTGGGTCTCGCACACCATGAGCTCGCACAGGTCCTGCCAGTAGTCGGCCGGTTCCATGCCGGCCGTGGTCCAGTCGATGGTCAGGTAGGTCTTGAACGCCTCGAGGCGCAGTTCGCCGATGACCCCGTAGGAGTCGTCGCCCCGGTGGGCGAGTTCGAGGCCGACGGTGTGGAACGCCCGGTACAGAGCGAGACGATCGGGCAGCGCGTGGCGGGGTCCGTCGAGCTTGTCGAGTCGGTCCCGTAGACGGCGGGTCACGTCGAACGAATGGCCCTTGGGGACGAAGGTGTCGTTCCGTCGGCCGGTGAGGCGTTCGTAGAAGCGGTCGGGGTTGGTCGGGAACTGAACCGCCCTGGGTTCGTTGGAGGCTCCTGACCTTGGAAACGAGGATGGAGTCATGCCACAGGAGATGTCGCCCGGGAAGCCGAGCACGCGTCGCTACAGCGAGGCGGAGAAGGAACGCGCGGTGCGGATGGTGCTGCAGCTGCGCAAGGAACTGAAGACCGATCACGGGACGGTGAAGCGGGTCGCCGACCAGCTCGGCGTCGGCGTCGAGTCGTTGCGGGGTTGGGTGAAGCAGCACGAGATCGACGCAGGGGCCAAGCCAGGGACGACTTCGGCGGAGGCTGCTCGCATCAAGGAGCTCGAGCAGGAGGTGAAGGAGCTCCGCCGGGCCAACGCGATCTTGAAGTCCGCGTCGGCTTTTTTCGCGGCGGAGCTCGACCGCCCACAGAGGTGACCGTCGAGTTCATCGACCGTCACCGCGACGAGTTCGGAGTCGAGCCCATCTGCAGGACCCTGGAGATGGCTCCGAGCACGTACTACGCGGCCAAGCGCCGCGAGTTGGCCCCGTCGGCGCGTGCCGTGCGGGATGCCGTGATGATGCAGGTGCTCATGGCCATGTGGGTTGCGAACCGCAAGGTCTACGGGGCCGACAAGCTCTGGAAGGCTGCCCGCCGCGCCGGCCACGACATCGGGCGCGACGCGACCGCCCGTCTGATGCGGCTGATGGCCATCGAGGGCGTGTCCCGCAAGCCTCGCAAGGTGTTCACCACCCGCCAGGACCCCAGCGCGCTGCGGGCACCGGACCTGGTCAACCGGGACTTCACCGCCGACCGACCAGACGCCTTGTGGGTGACCGACCTCACCTACGTCCCGACCCGCAGCGGCATGGCCTACGTGTGCTTCATCGTCGACGCGTTCTCCCGCCGTATCGTGGGGTGGCGGGCAGCGTCGCACATGCGTACCGACATGGTCCTCGACGCGCTCGAGATGGCCCGGCTGTCGCGAGGAGCGCAGCGGCTGGTCGGCCTGGTCACCCACTCCGATGCTGGGTCCCAGTTCACCAGCGTGCGGTTCACCGAACGTCTTGACGAGATCGGCGCGCGGCCCAGCATCGGCACCGTGGCCGACTCGTTCGATAATGCGTTGGCCGAAACGACCAACGGCCTCTACAAGGCCGAGTGCGTCCGAGGACCCGATGCGCCAGCCGTGTGGGATGACGTCGACCAACTCGAGCTCGAGACCCTGTCATGGGTCCACTGGTTCAACGAGCATCGGCTCCACGGGCACTGCGACGACGTCCCGCCCGCGGAGTTCGAGGCAGCGTTCTACGCTGCCCAACAGCCCTCCCCGACAGGGGTTGGAAACCAATAACCCGAGCCTCCATCAGACCCAGGGCGGTTCAGGAACCGGTCCCAGTACCCGTACCGGGCGCGTTGTTCGAGACGGTGGGCCGGGGTGTTGCGCATGGCTTCGGTCATCGCCCGACCCTCGAGGGCTTGTTCGAGGACCTTGCGACGTGCCTTGCCCAGCACCCGCTTGTCGGGCTCCTCGACCTCGGCCAGATCCTCGAAGTCCAGCGCCGCTGCGTCGAGGCGGGTGCGAAGGTCGGCGAGGTGGCTCAGCTTGGCCTGCGTGTCGTCGCGCCGGTGCAACGACGAACGCAGGGTCGATTCGAGTTGGGTGCGGAGCGCGTCCGGGTCGCCGTCGAAGTCGGTCGTGATCACGAGCGCGAACCACCAGTCGAAGTGACACCACTCGACCCCGGCGGCCGTCGTCCACGGCTCGGCCCCGAAGATCGGCGACCGCCGGGCATCGTTGGTCATCAGCGGCTCCACCGGTTCCGGTGTCGGACCTGTTCGAGACAGGCGAGCGAGCCACTCGATCCGGGGTCGAGCCATACACGGGCGACGAACGCGGCGTCGGCCCCGTCCCAGTCGCGCTGGCGCCACGCGCACAGCCCGAGACCGTGCAGGCAGCGCAGAAACGGGCGGTTGTCGATCCACCCCCAGCCCAAGACGCCGCCGAACCCGTCGGGCAGCGACCTCTCGGCGACGGCGATCCCGGTCTCGTAGAAGACGCGGGCCGGGCCCGGACCCCGGGTGTCGAAGGCGATCAGACCGAGATGCCCCCATGCGTCGATGCAGCGTGGGTCTTGGGCAACGAGGTCTTCCAGCAGGTTCCGTGCCCGACGGTGCTCGCCGGCCCGGTGCAACTCGGCGGCATCGACGATCGGGTCGCTGTCCCAGTCGTCGGCATCGACGCCGGGGATGACCTGTTCCATCTCGACGCACGGTCGTGGTCCCGCGGCGATCACCTCCTGCCACAGCGGATGCAGCTCGTCACCCGCCTCACCCCAGTGCTCCTCGGCCGGGTCCCACACGCCTCGCTCATGCAGGCCAAGCGGCTCGGGCAGCTCGATGTCCACCGACGACAGGCTGCGATACCGCCACCTGCGGCCGGAACTCCGGCGCGGGCCGGGCAGTGGGGCGACGCCCGACCATCGTCGGTAGGCATCCAGCAGCTGTCGCGTCAACACCGGCATCGGGCCGGTCGGGACGACGTCGACCAACGACACGAGATGATCGGCGCCACCTCTCCGGCAGATGGCGACCAGACCCCGGCGCTCGTCGCCGGGGAAGTCGACGCCCATCACCTCCACCTCGGCACCGACCACGGTCGCGGTGAACGGGAACCGGGCCTCGTCTTCGAACCACTGCCAAAACGCGGTCAGCTGTTCGTAGTCGCCGTACGCGTCGACCGTCACTCGCTCGACCAACTCGTCGATCGCATCAGCCACGGCAACCGACTCTAGCGGACATGAGTCTTGACTCATGATGAGCAGAAGCTCATACTGGGGTGGTGTGGGAGGTCGAGGTCACCGATCAGTTCGTTGAGTGGTGGCAGAACCTTTCCGTCGATCAGCAGGAATCCGTGACTGATCGCGTCGACCTGCTCGCCGATCGGGGACCGGATCTCGGTCGGCCCGTGGTCGACCGGATACAGACATCGCGTCACCACAACATGAAGGAACTGCGGGCCGCGAAGGAAGGCGCGTTGCGGGTGCTGTTCATGTTCGACCCTCGCCGGCAGGTGATCCTGCTGCTCGGTGGCGACAAGAGCGGAGCGTGGAACGACTGGTACGAGTGGGCCGTTCCTCTCGCCGACGATCTCTACGACGACTACCTCGAGGAACTGAAGGATGAAGGACTGATCTGATGGGACGAACCAAGTTCTCCGAACTCCGCAAGGAGGTCGACGCCCGCCCCGGCGCGGCCGAGCGCCTGGCCGCCAAGCGGGCCGAGACCCTCGAGGAGATCCGACTGTGGGAGCTCCGCCACGCCGAGGCTGTGAGCCAGGCCGAACTCGCCGGACGGTTGGAGGTCACCCAGGGTGCGATCTCGAAGCTCGAGCACTCCGAGGACGTCCGTGTCTCCACCCTGCGCCAGTACCTCGAAGCCCTCGGTGCCCGTCTCGAACTCGTCGCCGTCTTCGAAGACGAAGGACGAAGCGTGCCCATCCACCTCGGCAAGGACACTGCGGCCTGAACGACGCCGAAGTCCCAGAGCCTCGTTCGCGACAGCGTGGAGAATCGCGACCGTACCGTCCGTCTCGTGTCGTCGGGTGAGCCTTACGTCCGGTTGCCGGACCGGATCGACCTGACGCTTGCCGAGGCGGGCGAGGTCCTCGAAGTGCTCGACCTCGCCGTGGAGACTGCGATCTCGGACAGTGAACGCACCGCCGCTCGGGAAGCGGCGGAGATGATCACAGCCAAGCTCTGGCCCGAGCTCGGCGACCTATTCGAAGACGATGACGAGGCGTAGGCTTGGGACCGATGACCACGCGGCTCATGAAGGAGGGGATCCGCTCGCCGGAGGCGGCCGAGCGTCTCGGGATCCGCGGCCGCGACGTCTACATGATGCTCTTCGCCGGTGAGCTCGACGGCGGCCCCGACCGAGGCGGTCTCGTGTACTTCGACGAGGCCTCGATCGACCGGTATCTGGAGCGTCACGGCTACGGCGTCGTGGCCGAGACTTCTAACGGATCTTCTAACGGATCGAACGAGACTCAGGGTGAGGCCGAGGTACAGGGCGACTCGCCGACTCCGCGAAAGCCCAGGTCAGCGACACGACGAGGTACCAGGCGACACAGGCCGGGACGCGGACGTTCGAACTCATAACCCGAAGGTCGCAGGTTCAAATCCTGCCCCCGCCACCAACAGCCGTTCAGGTAAGTCCCAGGACCCTGTTCGGGAAAGTCCGTAGAAGCCGCCCTCCGGGGCGGCTTCCGGCGTTTCCGGGCGCGATCGAGGCGCAATCGCATGATCGCGTGACGTCATCGCGGGGTGGGGGATGCTGGCCAGGGCCGACAAGCGCTCACAGGCCGGTGTGGGGGCGCGTCAAAGCCGCCCCGGCCGGGGCGGCGGTCGCGCGAGAGCGCATCGCAGAGGACGACATGCGAGAACGCCAGGGCGCGAAGAGCAATCTGCACGGCCGGCACCGGCTGGGTCCGACCTGGCCTCGGCACTGTGCGCTGCCCGGAGCCGACGATCGTCAGCAGCAGCTCCTGCCGTGCCTCGTGGTGCTCGTCGCGTGCGCAGGTGAAGGGTTCGCGCCCGCTCCTACAGTGGTCCCGTGGCTGACGCGACCGACCCGGTCCCCGACCAGGTCCAACGTGTCCCCCTCGCCGTCCTCGAGGCGACCCGGTCGCTGCTGTGGGTGCAATCGTCCCGCGATGCCCGGCGAGCGGCGGTCGATCTGGTCCGTGCGCTCGGTGCGGATCTGGTGGCTGCCGGTTCCAGCGATCCCGACGTCGTCCCCGTGGATGTCTCCTTCGGCGAAGGTGACCCCCTGTTGCCGATCGCTCCGGTGCAGAGCCCGGCCCGGGCCCTGCTCGACCGCTACCTGAACCCGTTCGTGCTCGATGCACGACGCGTCCTGGAGCTGGCCGGGCGGGCCGAGCGCCTGGCCGAGTCGGCCTCCACCGATGCGCTGACCGGTTTGTTGAACCGGCGCATGCTCGACCGGGCGCTGGGTCGGTTGCACCGGGGTGAGGCGGTCATCATCGTGGATCTCGACCACTTCAAGCAGGTGAACGACGACCACGGTCACGCGGCGGGCGACGAGGTGCTGCGGTCCTTCGGCGCCGTGCTCCTCGAGAACCTGCGAGGCCGGGACCTCGTGGGCCGCTACGGCGGTGAGGAGTTCGTGCTCGTGGTCGGCGCGTCGTCCGACCCCGAGACCCTGTTGGAGCGGCTGCGCGAGCGGTGGGAGGCGACCCGTCCGCTGGAGGTCACCTTCTCCGCCGGCATCGCGCCCTTCACCGGTGACGCCGACGTGACTTTGCGGCTCGCCGACGATGCGCTGTACCGGGCCAAGGAGGCGGGCCGCGACCGCTGGAGGTGGGCGGAGGGCCAGACACCGGACGTCGAGGCGCCGGCGAGCTACGTGGAGCCCTACCTCGGTGACGCCATCGTGGGGAACCGCAGACCCGCGGTGCGCCTGACCCTTGATCTCCTCGACCACCGCGTGCCGGAGGCCGACATCGTCGAGGACCTGCTCGCCGCCGCCCAGCGCGAGGTGGGTGAGCGCTGGTACCGCAACGAGCTGTCGCCGGCGGACGAGCACCTGGCCTCGGGTGTCGCCGGGGCGGCGCTCGACGCGCTGGCCGCGGAGCTGCCCCCGCCGACCCGTGACGGGCTCGTCGTGGTGGCCTGCGCCGAGGGGGACTGGCACTCGCTGTCGGCCCAGATGTTCGGCGAGACGCTCCGGGCGTCGGGCTTCGACGTGAGCGTGCTCGGGGCCTCGACCCCGCGGACCGCGGTGGTGGACTTCCTGACCCGCGCCGGCGGCGACAGCCTCGCGGTGTCCTGCAACATGCCCATCTTCTTCCCGGGTGTGGCCCAGCTCATCAACGCAGCCCACGAGATCGGCGTCCCGGTGATCGTCGGCGGGCGAGCCTTCGGCGACGACGACCGACGTGCCGCGCGCCTCGGTGCCGACGCCTGGGCCGCCGGTGCCAGCGAGGCGGCCGAGATCCTTGCGGGCTGGCATGCGCGCCGGCCGGAGGTCGGATCCGAACCGGCCCCGCTCGACGGGGCCGCGCTCCGCCTGTTCGCAGCGTCGTCGACGCTGGCGACCGCCACGGTCGACGAGCTGACGGCGTCGTCCTCGCCGATCCTCGACCTCGACGCCGACCAGGTGGACCAGCTCCGCGAGCACCTGGTGTTCGCCGTCCAGTTCCTGGCCGCAGCGAGGCTGGTCGACGACGACTCCATCTTCGAGGACTTCCTCGTCTGGATCGACGAGCTCCTCCGCACCCGTGACGTCCCCCGAGAGGTGCTGGCGGCTGGGCTCGAGGGGCTCAGGGCGAAGGTGATCGCCGTCGACCCGGGCGCGACCCGATTGCTCGACGCGGCGTGGTCCAGCCAGCCCGTCGAGGTCGCCGACGGAGACGGCTGAAGCGGTCCCCGCCTACGTCGCGGGCTGGTCCTCGACGGCGAGGCAGCGATCGGCGAAGGCGGCGTTGAACTGCTCGAACCCGGCGGTGGTGGGCGCCTCGATCGACCGCCAGAGCGGTCGGACGAGCAGCCCGCGGAACGACTCGCTGTGGGTGAGTTGGGTCTGGCCGCTGGGGAGGGGCTCGAGCTCGAAGCGGTGCCGTCCGTCGAACAGGCCGGGGACGCCGAGGTGCCCGAGCCACTCGAGGAGCGTTCCGGGCTGAGCGGCCGTGACCGTGGGTCGGAAGGTCATCGCTCGGCCACCGGGTGGTGTGAGACGGACCGTGAGGCGAGCCCCCTCAGCGGGCTGGCCTTCGATGCTCCGCATGAAGGGGTTCCACTCGGCGTGGGCGGGGAAGTCCGTGAGGACGCGCCAGGCGACGTCCGGCGTGACGTCGAGGACGGCGGTGGTCTGGATGGTTCGCATGGTCTGGCTCCGTGATCTGAGTGGATGTCTGTCCGGTCAGGGCGTCGTGCTCCACGAGCTGAAGGCGACGTCGAGGACGTCGATCAGCCGGCTGAAGGTGGCGTCCACGCTCTCGGGGAGCCCGAATGCGCCGGCGGCCTGCTGGGTGACGAACCCGTGCAGGGCCGAGCGAAGGATCCGGATGGCGTGGATGGCGTCCTCGCCCTCGAGCCCGTAGGAGCGGGTCAGGGCGAAGGCCACGTCGAGCACCACCTGCGCCCGGGCGGTGAGCTCCTCGTCGTCCGCGCTCGGCGCTCGGAGCGTGGCGGTGTAGAGGCCGGGTCGTTCGGTGGCGAAGGTCCGGTAGGCGTGGGCGATGTCGACGAGCGCGTCCCGTCGGGTGCGGCCCATGGCGGCTCGACCGAGCGCGGACGCGAGCTCCTCCAAGCCCAGCAGTGCGAGCTCGCGGCGGATCGCGTCGACGCCGTCGACGTGCTTGTAGAGCGACGGGAGCCGGACGCCGAGCCGTTCGGCGACGGCGGCGAGCGTGAGCCCGTCGAGGCCGACCTCGTCGGCGACGGCAGCGGCCTCGGCGACGACGCGGGCGGGGGAGAGGCCGGCGCGAGCCATCAGCGGTGGGACCGTGAAACTATCATTAGCCCTTACGCTAAGGACATTAGTCATCGGGGTCAAGCGGCTTTCGCCTGCAGCCGATCGTGCGCAGGCCGCCCCTACGCTCGGAGGCACCAGCACCCAACGCAGGAGAGGTCGTCGTGCGCGTCGCCATCATCGGAGGACACGGGAAGGTCGCCCGGCACCTCACCCGGATGCTCTCGGCCCAGGGGCACGACGTCACGGGCATCATCCGCAACCCGGACCACGCTCGCGACGTGGAGGCCGCCGGAGCCGTCCCGCTGGTCGCGGACGTCGAGCAGCTGAGCGTCGACGAGCTCGCGCAGCACCTCGCCGGGCACGACGCGCTCGTGTGGTCGGCCGGTGCCGGCGGCGGGGACCCCGACCGCACCCGGGCCGTGGATCGCGACGCCGCGATCCGGTCGGTGGACGCGGCGGTCGCCGCGGGGGTCGAGCGCTACGTGATGGTGTCGTACTTCGGTGCCGGGCCGGACCACGGGGTCCCGCCCGACTCGAGCTTCTTCCCCTACGCCGAAGCGAAGGCGGCGGCCGACGCCCACGTGCGGCAGAGCCCGCTGGCGTGGACCATCCTCGGGCCGAGCGCGCTCACGGACGAGCCCGGCACCGGAACGATCGAGGTCGGTGACGAGCTCGAGGGCGGCGAGGTCCCGCGCGAGGACGTGGCCGCCGTCGCCGTCGCAGTGCTCGACGACCCGTCCACCGTCGGTGTGACCATCGACTTCAACACCGGGCCCGTGCCGATCGCCGACGCCATCGGGTGAAGCGCCGACCGGTCACCAGAGGACGGTGAAGCCGATCCAGGCGAGCACGGCGACCGGGAGCCAGCGGCCCACGAGGTAGACCCGCCTGACCCACCAGCGCGAGCGGGTGCCCAGGGCTTGGTGCAGTCGGAACGGCGGCACGAGCCAGCAGAAGAACCCAGCGCCGAAGATGCCGGAGAACAGGATGACCTGTCCGCCGACGTTCTGGTCGAGCCAGTCGAGGAACCTCGTGTCCCCGATGCTGAGCTCCTGGGGGGTGAAGCTGAGGGCTGACGGGATCGCCAGGGCCACCATGAGGCCGGTCACCAGCAGGACCGCCGAGGTGTGGCGGAGTCGGAACTCCTCGGCGACGGCGCTCAGGATCACCTTCAACCCCGCCAGGCTCGAGCTGAAGGCGGCGATGAAGAAGAGCCCGAAGAACGCGATCGCCAGCGGGGCGCCCCAGGCCATGGCCTCGAAGGCCTGCGGCAGCGTGTTGAAGGCCAGCTGGCTGCCTTGGCCGGGGTCGAGGTCGTGGGTGAACACGAACGGGAAGATCATCCAGCCGGCCAGCAGCGCGATGGAGGTCTCCGTCCCCGCGACGATCAGCGAGGCGCGGGGCACGTGGGTCTTCCGCGGGATGTAGCTGCCGTAGGTGACGAGGTAGCCCTGCCCGATCGCCAGTGAGTAGAAGCCCTGCCCGAACGCGATCACCCACAACGTCGGGTCCCGCAGGGCGGACATGTCCGTCGCCAGCAGGAAGTCCTTCGCCGGTCCCCACCCCGCGGTCCGGCTGGCGGTGAAGACCAGCCCGATGACGATCAGCAGCAGCACGGGCATCATGAGCTTCGAGAACGTCTCGAGCGCACCGAGTCCGCGGACGAGCAGGATCGCCCCGAGCGCGAGGACCACGAGCACCCAGGCGAGCGATGCGTAGCCGGAGGAGAACTCCGCGAACGGCCGGACGTCCTGTCGGATCGCGTCGACCGCGTACCCCATCGTCCAGCCGGTGATCACGAGGTAGTAGCTGGTGATCACGGTGGTGAGCCCGACGACGAACCAGCCGTACCAGGCGCCGGTGCGATGCACCTGCCGGAACGTGTGGACGGTGTTGCCCTGGGCCAAGCGGACGGCGGCGACCTCGAGGTACATGAGGGGCAGGCACACCACGCCCATGGCCACGAGGTAGGCCAGGATGAACCCGCCGCCGCCGTACTCGCCGACCAGGTAGGGGAAGCGCCACAGGTTGCCGAGCCCCACAGCCGCCGCGGCCATCGAGAAGACGAACGCCGGCTCGGACGACCACTGGCCCCGGTCCTTGGACGTCAGCGTCCCAGGTCGCTCCGGGGCGGCCTCTGCCAGC
>DMTU01000075.1:12239-14794 GCA_003476595.1 Acidimicrobiaceae bacterium
GGGAGGGCAGGTCCTCCGCTACTCGCGGTCGACGGAGGCGAGCATCCCGGGCAGCTCGACCCAGGGCTGGCGATCGACGCACCAGACCTCGACGGTGGGTCGCACGTCGGAGCGGTCGTCGAGGCTGCCGGCCTTCACGGCCACGACGCCGTCGGTCTGCACGAGCTCGGAGACGATGGGGGACCCGCACGCCCCGCAGAACCTGCGGTTGACGTACTCGCCGTCGTCGTCCTCGCCGGTCTCCACGTAGGTCTGCAGGTCGCCCGAGACCCGCAGCTGGGACTCGTGGACGACGAGGTTCACCGAGAACGCGCCGCCGCTCTGGCGTTGGCAGTGGTCGCAGTGGCAGACGGCGGTCGCGATGACGTCGCCGGTCAGCTCGTAGGTCACCTGGCCGCAGAGGCATCGTCCGGTTCGGGTCATGGCCGGATCGTACCGGTGGGGTTCAGCGCTCGTAGACGGCGACGTCGACGGCCTTGATGCTGGCCCAGACCTGTTGGCCGGGACGGAGGTCGAGGGTGTGGGCGGCCGTGGCGGTGACTTCGGCGGTGAGGTCGATCGGCCCGGAGAGCCGGACCCGGATCCGGTCCCGGTCGGCCTCGAGGTCGGCGATGGTCGCCGCCCAGACGTTGCGGGGGCTGCCGTCGGGCCGCTCGGCGTAGAGGGCGATGGTCTGCGGGCGGATGGCGAGGGCCACGTCGCCGCAGGGGACGTCGTCGTCGGCGGCGACCGTCAGCTCGCCGCCGTCATCGAGGCGGACGGTGCTGCCGTCGAGGCGGCCGTGGAGGAGGTTGATGCCGACGAGGTCGGCGACGTAGCGGGTCGCCGGCCGGCTCGTGATGTCAGCGGCGGTGCCGGTCTGGGTGATGCGGCCGTCCTCGACGATGACGAGCCGGTCGGCGAGGATCAGCGCGTCGATGGGGTCGTGGGTGATGAGGATCCGGGCACCCTCGAACGTGGTGAGGTGGCGGCGGAGCTCGGCCCGGACGTGGACCCGGGTGCTGGCGTCGAGCGCGGCGAGGGGTTCGTCGAGGAGCAGCAGCTTCGGGTCGGTGGCGAGCGCGCGGGCCAGTGCCACGCGCTGGGCCTGGCCCCCGGAGAGCGCCGAAGGCCGCGACCGGGCGTGGTCGGCGAGCCCGAAGCGGTCGAGCCAGGCATCGGCCTGCACGTGGGCGGCGGCCTTGTCGACGCCGCGCGAGTGGAGGCCGAAGGCGATGTTGTCCCGCGCGCTCATGCGGGGGAAGAGGAGGTAGTCCTGGAAGACGACGCCGATGGGGCGACGCTCGCTCGGCACGAACGTGCCGTCGTCGGGTCGGTCGAGGACGGTGCCGTCGAGGGTGATGTGCCCACCGTCGATGGGGGTCAGGCCGGCGAGGGCGCGGACGATGGTGGTCTTGCCGGCACCGTTCGGGCCGAGGACGGCGACCGCCTCACCCGTGTCGGCGCCGAGCGAGACGTCGAGGTCGAGGTCGCCGAGGCGGAGCCGGATCGCCGCGTCGAGCGTGCTCATCGGAGCCAGCGATCGCGGAGCGGGATGAGCACGGCGAGGGAGACGGCGATCAGCACGAGGGAGAGGGCGATGGCGGCGTCCCGGTCAGATTCGAGGGCGAGGAACACGGCGAGCGGCATGGTCTGGGTGCGGCCCTGCAGGTTGCCGGCGAAGGTGACGGTGGCACCGAACTCGCCGAGGGCGCGGGCCCAGCACAGCACCGCGCCGGCGAGCACGGCGGGCATGGCGTTCGGGACGGTGATCCGCCGGAAGATCGTCCACCGGCTGGCGCCGAGGGTGGCGGCGGCGTCCTCGTAGCGCTCGTCGGCCGAGCGGAGCCCGGCCTCGACCGTGATGACCAGGAACGGCATGGCCACGAAGGTGTTGGCGGCGATCACCCCCCACAGCGAGAAGGGGAGCAGGAAGCCGGTGCCGTCGTAGATCGGCTCGCCGAGCAGGCCCCGGCGGCCGAACGCGAACAGCAGGGCGGCGCCGCCGACCACGGGCGGCAGCACCATGGGCAGGGTGACCAGGGCGCGGACGACCGCCCGGCCGGGGAAGTCGGTGCGGGCCAGCACCCAGGCGAGGGGGACGCCGACGAGCAGCGAGAGCACGGTCGCGACGAGGGCGCTGACGAGGCTGAGGCGGAGGGCATCGGTGACGACGGGGTCGCCGAGGAGGCGCCCGAGGTCACCCCACGGGGTGCGCTGCAGGAGCGCCACCAGCGGCAGGACGATGAAGGCCACCCCGACCGCGGCGAGGGGCAGCAGCACCCACGGGGCCCGGTTCCTCGTCCGGCGTCGCCTCATGCCCGCTCGAAGCCGGCCCGCTGGAGGACGGCCTGCCCCTCGTCGCTGCGCACGAGCTCGACGAACGCCGCTGCGAGGTCGGGGTTCCCGGAGCCGGTGACGGTGCCGATCACGTACGACGTGGCCACGTCGATGTCCGCCGGGAGGTCGATGCCCTGCACGCCCGCCCCAGCGGCGAGCACGTCGGTCACGTACACGAGCCCGGCATCGAGCTCGCCGGCCTCCACCTTGGTGAGCAGCGCCCGCACGTCCGGCTC
>DMTU01000075.1:14979-15898 GCA_003476595.1 Acidimicrobiaceae bacterium
GTTGCCGGCGGGCACGGCGATCTGCAGTCGGTTCGTCGCGAACACCGTCGCCGACCCCACCTCGCCGGCGTCGATCACCTCGTCCATGTTCGACACGTTCGCGGACGCGAACACGTCCGCCGGCGCACCGGCGAGGATCTGCTCGCGCAACGACGACGACCCGGCGAAGCTCAGCTCGACCGACCCGCCTTCGTGCGCGGCCTCGAACACCTCCGCCAGCTCGGTGAAGGAATCCGAGAGCGACGCCGCCGCGAACACCGTGATCGACCCAGCCGACCCGGCGCCCGAGGGGGCTCCATCGCCGCACGCCATCGAACCCATGGCCAGGGCCAGGACCGCGGAGAGGGTGGCCAGCCGTCGCATCTGCCCCATCCTCCCAGGATCCGGCGGCGTCAGTGGCCGTTCACGAGCCGCCCGGTGAGGCCGTTGTGCAGCTCGTGGCTGTGGTCGTTGAGCCCGATGAGCTCGACCTCGACGCCTCGGGCCTCGAACTTGTGGACGACGGCGTCGAGGGTGGCGACGGCCGAGGAGTCCCAGACGTGGGCGTCGGTGAGGTCGATGACGACGCGGTCCACGTCGTCGTCGTAGTCGAAGGAGTGGACGAGCTCGTTGGTGGAGGCGAAGAACAGCTCACCGGTGAGGGCGTAGACGCGCTCGCCGCCCTCGGGGTCGAGGACGCTGGTGACGTCGACGAGGTGGGCGACCCGGCGGGCGAAGAAGATCGTGGCGAGCACGACACCGGCGATGACGCCGTAGGCGAGGTTGTGGGTGAGCACCACGGTGAGGACGGTGACGCCCATGACCGCGGTCTCGGTCTTGGGGGTCGAGCGGATCGTCGACGGCGTGAGGCTCGTCCAGTCGAAGGTGGCGACGGCGACGACGATCATCACGGCGACGAGGGCGGCCATGGGGATCATGG
>DMTU01000075.1:15965-20139 GCA_003476595.1 Acidimicrobiaceae bacterium
ACCATGATCATGATCGCCACCAGCGCCGCCATCGGGATCTGCTTCACCCAGTCGCCGAGCACGACGATCAGAAAGATCAGGAAGACGCCGGCGACGAACGTGGACAGCCGGCCCCGGCCGCCGGACTTCACGTTGATCATCGACTGGCCGATCATGGCGCAGCCGGCCATGCCGCCGAGGAAGCCGGTGGCGACGTTGGCGATGCCCTGGCCCCGGGACTCGCGGTCCTTGTCGGAGCGGGTGTCGGTGATGTCGTCGATGAGCTGGGCGGTGAGCAGGGACTCGAGCAGGCCGATGAGGGCGAGGGTGATGGCGTAGGGCGCCACGATCGACAGCGTCTCGAGCGTGAGGGGCACATCGGGGAGGCCGAAGAACGGCAGGGCGGTCGGCAGCTCGCCCATGTCGCCGACCGTCGGGAGGCCGAGATCGAACACGAAGGCCGCGCTGGTCAGGGCCACGATGGCGACCAGCGGGGCCGGGACGGCGGTGGTGAGCCGCGGGACGCCGTAGATGATGCCCAGACCGGCAGCGATCATCGCCCAGACACCCCAGGCCTCCCCGACGAAGTGGTCGAGCTGGGCGAGGAAGATGAGGATGGCGAGGGCGTTCACGAACCCCACCATCACGGTGCGGGGGATGAAGCGCATGAGGCGCCCGACCCCGAGGACGCCCAGTCCGAGCTGGAACACCCCGGTGACGATCGTGGCGGCGAACAGGTACTCGACGCCGTGGTCCCGCACCAGCGGGACCATCACGAGGGCCATGGCACCGGTGGCCGCGGAGATCATCGCCGGGCGCCCGCCGGTGAACGAGATGATCACGGCGATGCTGAAGCTGGCGTAGAGGCCGACCTTCGGGTCCACGCCGGCGATGATGGAGAAGGCGATGGCCTCGGGGATGAGGGCCACGGCCACGACGAGGCCGGAGAGCAGGTTCGCCTTGACGTCGACACCCCAGCCGCCGCCGAAGCGGGCCAGGCGGCTCCGGGCCGGGGCGTCGTCCAGGGCGCTGGGCGTGATGAGGTCGTTGGGGGCGGTGAAGCCGGAGGACATGCGTGCGCTTTCGGGTTCTCGAGCTCGCGCACGAACGGGGGCCGCGACGAACCAGGGGAGGGCAGAGGGGGGACGAGCCCGAAGGCCGGAGTCGGCCGCCGCAGCAGGGCGGCACGGCTTCACCAGAAGGACTCGCTGGGCACGGCGGTCAGCCGGTGCCGGGTCGCAACCTACCGGAATCCCGGTGCAGCCATTGACACAATAGGGAGGGGGGGTATGGTAGCGACATGGACGAGGACGAGACGACCCGCGACGCCCACACGGCGCACGTGACGATGGCGACGGAGGCGATCGACGACGCCGAGTCGCACCCCGAGGACCACGGCGGTCACGCAGGACACGGCGCCGACGAGGGGCACGGCGGTGGCCACCACGGCCACCACGTCGAGATGTTCCGGACGCGCTTCTGGTGGAGCCTGCTGCTGACGGTGCCGCTGGTCGTCACCAGCCACATGGTCATGGGCTGGTTCGGCTACGACCTCGACTTCCCCGGCATCGAGTGGGTCGGGCCGATCCTGGGCACGATCGTGTTCCTCTGGGGCGGTCAGCCGTTCCTCGCCGGCGGGCTCGAGGAGGCGAAGGCCCGCACGCCGGGGATGATGCTGTTGATCGCCATGGCGATCACCGTCGCCTACGTGGCGTCGATGGCGACGTCGCTGGACCTGTTCGACCTGGACTTCTGGTGGGAGCTCGGCGCGCTGATCTCGATCATGCTGCTCGGGCACTGGCAGGAGATGAAGGCGCTCGGCCAGGCCCAGGACGCCCTCGGTGCGCTCGCCGCGCTCCTGCCGGACGAGGCCGAACGCCTCACGGACGCCGGCGACATCGAGACCGTCCCGGCATCGGACCTGCGTCCCGGGGACACGGTCCTGGTCCGCTCCGGCGGCCGGGTGCCGGCGGACGGCGACATCGTCGACGGCGCCGCCGAGCTCGACGAGTCCATGATCACCGGTGAGTCCCGCCCGGTGGCCAAGGGCATCGGCGATGCGGTGGTCGCCGGCACCGTCTCGACGGACTCGTCCATCCGCGTGCGGATCACGGCCGTGGGTGACGACTCGGCCCTGGCCGGCATCGGCCGCCTCGTGGCCGAGGCCCAGGAGTCCCGGTCGCGCAGCCAGGTCCTCGCCGACAAGGCCGCCGCGCTGCTCTTCTACGTCGCCACCGGCGCCGCGGCGATCACCGCCGTGGCCTGGTCGGTCTTCGGCACCGCTGACGAGGCCGTCGTGCGGGTCGTGACCGTCCTCGTGATCTCCTGCCCGCACGCCCTGGGCCTGGCGATCCCCCTGACGACGTCGCTGTCGAGCGCCCTCGGTGCCCGCAGCGGCATCCTCATCAAGGACCGCCTCGCCCTGGAGGCGAGCCGCACGATCGACGCCGTGCTCTTCGACAAGACGGGGACGCTTACCCGCGGGGAGCACGCCGTCGTCGGCATCGCCGGCGCTGACGGCGTCACCGACGCCGAGGTGCTGCGGATCGCCGGCGGCGTGGAGGCCGACAGCGAGCACCCGCTGGCCCGGGCCATCGTCACCGCGGCCCGGGACCGGGGCGAGGTCGCGACGGCGAGCGACTTCCGCTCGATCACCGGCCGAGGGGTCGAAGCGACCGTGGAGGGACAGGCCTACGCGCTCGGTGGGCCGGCGCTGCTGCGGGAGCGGTCCCTGGACGTCCCCACCGAGCTCGCCGAGCACGTCGAGGAGTGGGAGGCCCGCGGCGCCGCCGTCCTCCACCTCGTCCGGGACGACCGCATCGTCGGCGCCCTCGCCCTCGAGGATCAGATCCGACCGGAGGCGCGAGAGGCCGTCGAGGAGCTGCGGGCGCGCGGGCTCCAGGTCGTGATGATCACCGGGGACGCCCGCCAGGTCGCCGACGCCGTCGGACAGGACCTGGGCCTGGACGAGGTCTTCGCCGAGGTCCTCCCGGCGGACAAGGACAAGAAAGTCGCCGAACTCCAGTCCCGCGGCCTCAGGGTGGCCATGGTGGGCGACGGCGTGAACGACTCCCCCGCCCTGGCCCGGGCCGAGGTCGGGATCGCGATCGGCGGCGGGACCGACGTCGCGGTGGAGTCCGCTGGCGTGGTCCTGGCCGGGAACGACCCCCGGGCGGTGCTGTCCATGGTGGACCTGTCCCGGGCCAGCTACCGGAAGATGTGGCAGAACCTCGTCTGGGCGACGGGCTACAACATCATTGCGGTGCCGTTGGCCGCCGGCGTCCTGGCCTTCGCCGGGGTGGTCCTCTCGCCGGCCGCCGGCGCGGTGCTGATGTCCGCCTCCACGATCGTCGTCGCCCTCAATGCCCAGCTGCTCCGGGGCCTGAAACTCAACCCCGCCGACGTCGGCTGACCGGAAAGTGACCCTCATGCCGGAGACCAACCCCCGCTATCCATCCTTCGGACGGTCCTTCGCCCGCGTGGGTCCGCGGATGGACGCCCGCGGGGCAGCGGACCACCGCCGGCGCCTCCTGGCAGCGGCACACGGCGCCGTCATCGAAATCGGGGCAGGCTACGGCGCCACTTTTCCGTTCTACCCTTCCACAGTGACGGGCGTGCTGGCCCTCGAGCCGGACCCCACGCTCCGGGAGCTGGCCCGGGCCGCCGCGGCCACGGCCCGGGTGCCCGTCACCGTGGAGGACGGCGTGGCGGAGTCGCTGCCGGCGGCGGACGCCTCGGTCGACGTCGTGGTCTCCAGCCTTGTGCTGTGCAGCGTGGCGGACCAGTCCGTGGCCCTGGCGGAGGTGGTGCGGGTCCTGCGGCCGGGCGGCCTGCTGCTGTTCTACGAGCACGTCCGTTCCGCACACCGTCTGCTGGGGGCTGCCGAGGACCTGCTCACGCCGCTGTGGAGCCGGATGGCCGGCGGATGCCACCCGAACCGGAACACCGCCGCCGTGATCGCTTCAGCAGGCCTGACAGTACAGGGCCTGGAGCACTTCGGCTTCTCGGTCCTTCCCGGCAACCCGCGGCTGGCCCACGTGCTGGGGGCGGCCCGCAAACCCTGAACGCCGCCGTCGGGTGACGTTCCCGCCCGGTTACTTCAGCCCGCCGGACTTCAGCGCCGCGGAAATCGGCAGAATTCCTCTGCCAATTCGACGTCGCAGGGCCGGTAACACCTGACATAAATGTCAGGCTA
>DMTU01000075.1:20375-20625 GCA_003476595.1 Acidimicrobiaceae bacterium
GAGCGTCGGTCACAACGCAAAAGGGACGCCTGCCGCAATGGCAGGCGTCCCTTCAGTCAAACGGTTGGAGCTGTGCTTAGGCCTTCTTGGGCGGCAGCGCCAGCTTGAAGACCTTGGCCCAGGTGGAGCCGACCTGCTTCCAGATCGGGCCCGTGGTGTACGGCAGGCCGTAACGCTTGCAGATTTCCTGCACCTTCGGGGCCACCTCGGCGTAGCGGTTGGACGGAATGTCCGGGAAGAGGTGGTGCTC
>DMTU01000126.1:0-2802 GCA_003476595.1 Acidimicrobiaceae bacterium
CGACGTGGACCCCGACGACCTCGTGATGGCCGCCCTGATCCGGTGTCTCGAGCGAGGACCGCTTCGATCGATCGACGACCCACGGAGCTACCTGCGCCGCGCCATCGCCAACCTGGCGCTCAACGAGCGACGTCGACTCTCCCGGCGAAACTCCGCTCTCCGAAGACTGGGCACCAATCGCAGCCAGGGCCACGAGGATCGCTACCCCGCCGAAGAGACAGCGCTCGACTCCATCTCGAGCGCAGACCGCGCGCTGCTCTACCTCGTCCATGTGGACGGCTACTCCTTCCGGGAAGCGGCAGCGCTTCTGGACATGTCGGAGGGGAGCGCCCGCACTCGAGCTTCCCGGGCTCGACGCCGCCTCCGTAACGAGCTCTCCGAGGAGATGCCATGAACGACCACGAACGGTCCCTTCTCGAAGAGCGGAGTCGGCGAGGCCGGCCGCGGGGCGCCGACGCGATCCTCCGCGAGGTCGAGCTCGACCATGCTGCTGAGTCGCAGACCGGAGCACCAGGGCGCATCCGCCCCCACCACCTGATCGCAGCAGCAGTCGTCACCGTGATCGCGCTCGCAAGCGTTGCCTGGCTCACGCAGTCGTCGGATCCGCAGGACGCTTCCGTGGCCAGCGAGGACTCGGCGAACGACGCCTTACCCGAGGTCTGGCAGCTCGAGCCCGGAATCCGCGACCTCCAGCTGACTGCCGCAGCGTCCTCGCAAGGGACCGCGCTGCCCGGGGGGGACCTGACGGTCATGCTCGACCGTCGGTCCGACGGGGTGCTCGCCGTCGCGTTCTCCGACGGAGACGAGACCACCGTTCTCGACACTCTCCCGCGCTTCCAGGCGAAGGCGTCGGGAGAACTGGTCACACCGCCGTCGGACGCCACGCACGGGTTTGAGCTCCTCGATTTCGAGACGCCAGATGGCGTGCGAGTCACTGTCGCCAGCCGAAGCGTCGCCCCGCCGACGGTCGACGAGATCGTGGACCGGGCGCGAGAGGGATCTGTGGTGCGCCCGCAGAACTTTCGGCCGTTCTTCGAGGGGGTGGACGAGTCGCCGCTGCGCGGCCGGCTGTTCGACCAGGTCGCACTCACCTACGCAGGGGAGGACGCCGACACGATCACCATCACGACGTACTTGGAGGACACCGGCTGGGACCGGTTGTCTGACATCGGGTGGTTCTTCGACAACACGTCGTCTACGAGCATGATGAGTGACGGAACCCCGGAGTACGAGTTGGACTTCCTGCTCGCTGACACCTTGGCGATCGGGATCGGTCGCGGCGGCGGCCCTGATCTCCTCGTGAGCGGCACCTCGTCTGAGCTCGTCCGCCAGGCCGTGCAGAGCCTGCATCTGGCAGCTGTGCCCGCAGACGGTCATGCGCTCCCGACCGAGTTGTCGGCCGGCCACGGCGCCCGACGCTCGATTGCTTCCCTGGGCGTGTCCCTTGAGCTACCCGAAGACTGGACGATCATCGACCCCGACGGTGCGGCAAGGTTCATAAGCCCCGATGGGGCCGAGCTCGTCCCGGACTGGACCGGCGACTTCTCTGACGAGGGCCGGGAGGTGAACCTCCCGGCCGGTCCGGCCCGGTTGTCGACGGTCGAGGGCGGACTTCGACTCCACATCGACGTCCCGTGCGACTGGAACCCGTGCCGCCGCCTGGACCTCTTCGCCTACGGGCTCGGTGACGGTACGGCCGCCGAGCAGCGCCTGCTCGAGCTCGCGGAGCCGCTCGTGGCGCCCGGACCTCGGCTCCGTGGAGAACTGGCGAGCGGCCCGGCGTGGACCGTGCGCCACGACTTCGACCGAGGTCTGTGCGTCGAGATCGGCGTGGTGGATCTCGGTTGTGACGATTCGGGTCCCGTCGTCGCAGTCGACGAGTCCCCGTCGACTCCCCGTGTCGCAGCGCTTGGAGGATCCGAGCTTCCCGAGGATGAGACAGGAGACCTGGTCTACGGGTTCCTGCCCGAACCGCCGTTCCGTCCAGTCGACGGACCACTCGTCCGCCTGGACTACGCCGATGGCAGACAGCGCACCGACGTCACCGTCGACCCGCGGACTGGCCTTTGGGCTGCGACCGTGACCCCGGGCGACCTCCCGCTGACGGTTGTCTACTTCGACGAGTCCGGCGACGAGATCGAGTCGCAACGGATCTTCGATTGAGCCTCGAGTTGCGGTCTCCGCAGTTGCATGCAACGACCCGACCTTGTCCTTGCGGCACCGCACCCACGCAGCGGCGTACCTGGTGCTCTACGCGGCCGAAGGGCACGTACAACCGTCGGTGGCGGACTCGCTCCGGGCATGCGACAGTCGACCCATGGAGGCGGAAAGCACAGTTCATGTCGTTCCTGGAGTCCATGGGCGACGCTTCATGGTCTTGGATGAACAGGGCGTGGGATTGCGGGCCACCTGGCACCCAGGTCGCGGCCTCGTGAACTTGAGCTTGTGGAAGGTGGACCGTTGCGTCGAGACGTTTCACCTGACGCCGCAGACGGCGGGGGACCTGATGGCCTTCATCATGCGTGCCTTGGCGTCAAGCGTTCCGGGACCGTCGCATCCGTCGCTCAGGATCGTCGATCAGGACGATCCGACAACGCCCTCCGAGAGCCGCCCTGTGTCCCGAGTTCGCGAGCGGGTCGCTGCAGGACTCAGCTCGATCGCCGAAAGCATCCGCCCGTAGGCCCTTCGATGCCGCTCGGCCGCCGGGCGCATCCGCGGGCCGTCACCCGGGGCGCAGGGCACCGGGTTGGTCGCACGGCACGACGCCCTTGTTCTCGTGCCCGCCGTAACAGAGCGGCTCTC
>DMTU01000126.1:2955-4927 GCA_003476595.1 Acidimicrobiaceae bacterium
CCGCCGTAACAGAGCGGCTCTCCGTCCCTCGTCTGCCTCAGAAGGTTCCCCTCAGCGTCGACGAACTGACAGCCACGGCTTGTCGATCGGCCATGCACCTCGCCGTTCGGTCCGATCAGGCCCTCGGCGGTGCAGAAGATCTCCTCCGGGTCCGCTCCGAACGATGCGTCGATCACTGCAACGGTGGCCGGCACGAGAATCGCGAAGCCGATGACCACCAGCCAGTACCGCGACAACCGCACGAGCTGAGTGTCTCACGAGTGGACTCGAAGCTGCAGCGCCTCGAAAGGTGCGGATGCGGCTCAGGACTCGGTCGCGGTTGGCGTCCTGCTACAGAACGGGCATTTCTGGGTTGCTTGCCTGCCGGTGACGTCCCGTTCCGGGCCGTGGACCTGACCCGTGTCGCCGCAGTAGGCGCAGGCGGCACCCCGTGCTCGCACGCGGCCGAGCGTCCAACGGACGAGTTGGCCAGCCGAACGAGCGAGCCAGACCGCCATCCGACCGAAACCTGGGACCTGGGCAGGTGAGCCGAGATCGTCGGCGCGCATGGCGTTGGCGAGATGGCGCGTACTCGAGGAGTCGTGGTCAGGCACGCAGACACCGTACGAACATCAAGACCGTCACGCATGACCCGCCGGACCCGGACCGAGTGACCGAGTCGGGCGAGACGTCGTGTACGCAGTGCAGTCCATTGCGTGTGTCAACGGTTCCGGGGAACTGCGCGACATGGTGGGTGTGGAGGCGGTACTCGCAGTGAACGAAGACGACGCAACCAGCGCAGTGTCCGTAGACGTGGAGTCCCTGTACCGGACTCATCGGCGCGAGCTCGTTGCGCTGGCTCGGATCGTGTCGGGTAGCTCGTCGGTCGCCGAGGAGGCCGTGCAGGAGGTGTTCGTGAGCCTGCACCGCCGACGGCCGAGCATCGAGCTGGGCCGCGAGCTCGCCTACCTGCGCAAAGCCACTGGGATGAGCCCCTCGTAGTGGTCCAGTAGTTGTGCGGTCCGATCGCCTCCATCATCGTGTTGGGGGCAGAAACGAGGACCGACAGATGGCTGGACGACGGCACACGCCGGAGCAGATCATCCGCAAGCTCGCCGAGGGCCAGAAGTTGCTGGCCGGCGGCATGGACGTCGAAGAGGTGTGCCGCCAGTTCGGCGTCGCCGAGTCGACCTGGGCACGGTGGCTGTCCCAATACGGCGGCATGAAGGCCGACGACGCCAAGCGACTCAAGGAGCTCGAGGGCGAGAACGCCCGCTTGAAGAAGCTCCTCGCCGAGGCCGAGCTGGACAAGGCGATGCTCAAGGAGTTGGCGGAGGGAAACTTCTGACCCCGAACCGGAAGCGTGCAGCAGTCGAAATGCTGCAGGACCGGTTCGGGGTTTCGGAACGACGAGCATGCAAGGTGGTCGGCCAGCACCGGTCCACCCAGCGGCTCGATGCCCCGGTCCCACCCGACGACGAGGCCGAGCTGCGCGACTTCCTGCGGCGCTTCGCCAAGCGCCGGCCCCGGTGGGGGTGGCGGCGAGCCGCCAAGGAGCTGCGCCGGGACGGCTGGCAGATCAACAACAAGCGTGTCCGCCGGCTCTGGCGCGACGAAGGCCTCCAGGTGCCGACCAAGACGAAGAAGAAGCGGCTCACCGGCGTCGGCACCCATGTCGGCGCCATGAGCCTCATCGCCCCGAACGCACTGTGGGCCCTGGACTTCCAGTTCGACCACACCATCGACCACCGGCAGGTGAAGCTGCTCAACGTCATCGACGAGTTCACCCGCGAGTGCCTCGCGATCCGTGTCGATCACTCCATCACCGCCGACGACGTCGTCGCCGTCCTCGACCGCCTCGCCATCGAACGCGGCCGGGCACCGGCGTTCCTGCGCTTCGACAACGGCCCCGAGTTCGTCGCCATGGTGGTCGCCGAATGGTGCGCGGCCAACGGCACCGAGTGCGTGTTCATCGACCCCGGTTCGCCGTGGT
>DMTU01000126.1:4988-9575 GCA_003476595.1 Acidimicrobiaceae bacterium
GCCATGGTCGTTGCCGAGTGGTGTGGGGCTAACGACACCGGAATCGTGTTCATCCTTCCCGGGTAGCCGTGGCAGAACGCCTGGATCGAGTCGTTCAACAGCCGCCTCCGTGACGAGCTGTTGAACCTGTGGGTCTTCGACTCGCTCCTCGAGGCCCAGGTCCTGATCGGCGACTGGCGCATCGACTACAACAAGAACCGGCCCCACTCGGCCCACGGCGATCTCACTCCGACCGAGTTCGCCCAGGCCTGGACCACCAATCAGATCACCCAACCCAAAGCCGCATAACGGCTGGACCACTCATCGGGGCCCTCTCACCACCATGCTCCACCTTCGCGGTGGCTGGCGCCGAGAACGAACCGCACGCAAGCACATGCACTCCGTTGTCGCCCGGCCTGAGCCGCAGGACCGGTCCACGCCTGAGTCGGCGGCCATCGACCGAGACCGCCGAAGTCGGATCGACGCAGCGATGAGCACCCTGTCCCAGCGGCAACGGGAGTGCGTCGCGCTGCGGTACTTCGCCGACCTCACCGAGCCAGCGATCGCCCACGAACTCGGCATCTCGGTCGGCTCCGTTAAGACCCATCTGCACCGCGCCCGCGAAGTGCTGATGTCGTCCCTGGAGGACCTGCGATGAACGACTCCCAACTCGGCACGCTCTTGCGCGAGCTCGCAGAAGACGTGCCTGATCGAAGTGAAGATGAGGCGGTCGAGGCACTGCGACGCGCAGTTGGCCGACGAAGCCGTGGCCGGAGCGTCAAGGTCGGCGCTGCCGTCGCCGCAGCAGCCGCTGTCGTTGCGGTCGTCGCCTGGGCCGTGTCGCCCGTCTCGGACGACGAGACGCCGGTTGCGAGCACCGACGGGGACGCTGCTCCGCCGGCGTTCGACGTCGACGTCACGGCCGATGTCGGGAGCTTCACCGGTGTGCTCCCACCGCTCGTTGTCGTCTCGGTTGAGGGCACGACTGTGACCTTGATCGACCCGCTGAGCCGAGCGGGTGTCGTCGAGTACGCCACCGTCACCACGACCAATCCGGTGGAAGCAGCGTCGGTCGGACCGCGAGGCCAAAGCATCCTTCTCACCGTTCGGACCGGGCAGTCGCCGTTCGTGGTGGAGGTCGACCTGGTCAGCGGCGAGATCGGACGGCGGTGGGACGCTGCCGCCGGCATGCAGACCGCGCCCGGGCACGAGCGTGTCGCCTACCTGCAACCCGCCCATGCGGACGGCGGGCAAGGGGTCGTCATCGAAGACCTTGGCACCGGCGCCCGCGAGGTGTTCAACACGCCCGCTGCCGGTCCCGGCATCGACGGGTGGCTGTCGTGGTCATCGGACGGCCGTCTCGCAGTCGGAGGCGCCGACGGCACCGTGCGGATCCTCGTCCCGGACACGGCGGTCTCCTTCGACGACGCAGGCCCGGTCATGGGACCGTTGTTCAACGCCGACTGGGCCGGGCCGGACGACCTCATCGGCACCCTCGACTGCTGCGAACCGTCCCAGGTCGTGGTCGCCGACGTGAGCACCGGCTCGCTGGAACAGACCGAGATGACGGCGCTCGACATCGCCGCCATCGACTCCGGCGGCTCGCCGTGGGGGAACTTCTACATCGACTCCGGCGGCCGCCTGCAGGCGACGGGCACCGACCCGGACATCGAGATCCTCCGGGTCGGCGAGCTCGAGTGGTGAGCACAGTCGGCCGGCGGCCCAAGGTTCCGTTCTGGGCTGTCCCCGTACTCGTGGTGCTACCGGTCTGGGCGTTCATCTACATCGGCACCCTCCGCCCCGCGGAGCCCGGGTCGCTGAGGGCTCGCGGCGCCGAGGTCTACGCCGCCCAGTGCGCCGCGTGCCATGGCAGCCAAGGTGAGGGAGCTGCCGCACCCGCATTCGATGCCGGCGCGGTGTTCCAGACCTGGCCGTCTTTCGAGGACCACCTCGAATGGGTGCAGCTCGGCGGTGCCCGCTGGGCTGAACGCCACGGTCCGACCTACGGCGCGACGGCCACGCCCGTGAATGGCGCAGCGATGCCCGGCTTCGACGGCCGACTCGATGACCGGGATCTCGTCCACGTGGTCCTCTACGAGCGAACGGTGCTCGCCGGAACGAACCCCGATGCGGCCGACGACGAACGCCTCCGGAACGTTGTGGCCGCCATGGACAACGATCCGTCCATGACGCTGGAGGCGGCCATCCATGCATCAGCCGACTTGCCTCAGCCGGCGCCGTAACCGGGACCAGCATGTGCCAGTCCTTGGGGCTTGACGCGACGAGGAGCCGCCGGCGGATGGCGGCCCCTCGTCGTGGCGGTTGCGAGAACCTGCCTGTGCCCGGGGTGGCGGCGGATCCGCCCTGGGCCGGGGGAACCGTACCTGGGAGGCGGGTCCCGTTCAGGAAGGCGGAGCAGCTGCTCAATCGTGGGGCCAGGGCCGGCTCGACAGCACGACGAAGGTGTCACCGGGGCGCTCCTGTTCCGCGACGGCGAGATCCCACAGGACCATCGCGTCGAAGCCGTTCGACCGCTCGAACGAGCGCAGCATGAGCGCATCGCTCGCCGTGGCGCACCAGATCATCTGGCCGTCGTTCCAGGCGAGCGACAGGTGGTCGCCGCTGCCGGAAGGCTCGAAGCGGCAGGGCTGGTCCCGTACGAAGGCCTTGGTCCAGCACACGCCGAGCAGCTCATCGTCCTGGGCGTCGAGGTCGATGTGGATGGGGGTGTTGGGGGTCATGGAGTCTCCTTGGATCAGCCGACCGATCTGGCAGGCGCTCGTGACTGTCGGTCCGTCGCGCCGTGGCGCAATCACCGTCCGCACTGTCTCCACGCACCTCCCGAAATGAGCGGCGTCCCGATCGACGATCTTCCGCTCGCACGAGGCGCAGTCGCGTCGCAGTCGACCGACGCTCTACACAGGGCGACGGTGACCGCGACCCTCCTGACACTGGACCCGAGACGGCCCCTCGGCTCGGGCCGCGACGGTGACCAAGTCCGTCGCGGCGTCGTCGAGCCTGTCGTCCCTACCACTGCGCGCCAGGATTGGCTGTCGCTGCTGGGCCTCGAATCGAGCGTCGCCGGTTCACCTCGGAAGGAGGCGGGCGCGCACCAGAAGCCCCTCTGACGGGCGATTCACCGGTTGGTCGCTTGCCGGGCTGCTGCGCAGGCAACCGATCGTCGAGCGGTCCCGCCAGATGTCAAGGAGGTGAGCTCGCAGTAGCGAGGAACTCCCACGACCGACCCGCCCCCTGAGCTGCCCAAACGCAGGCCGGGGACCCGGCGGACGGTCGGCGTCCAGCCCGCTGTTCGGCGACAGGTGTGCTTGAGGACCTGACAGTCGGCGTCGATTGCGTCGCCCGCACCGTCACGGACCTTCAGGTGGGTGAGCCACCTCGACTTCCTCAAGCGCTTCCCCGTCGGCACTCCCAGCAGCGTGATCGTGGCAGCTGCCACCGCCACGGAAGAGCTGCTCGATCGCGCCGGGGAGGCCCTCGGCGAGGCTGCGGTTCACCCCCGCATCCATGAGAACCGGATGACGCAGCGCTCCTCGTAGGGCTGACGGAAGGGTGCTTCGGGCGACCGAGGAGCCACGTACACCGACAGGAGGCTACGAAGGGCGGCGTTCCGCTCCGACACCGTCATTGCGTCCCAGTCGTCTACGAGGGGGCCAAGCTCGGGGGTGTCGTCGACGGGCTCGGCCGGCATCGCAGCGGCAGCGACCTGGGCGGCGAGGTCTGCAGCGCGTCCTCTCATCTTGGCGACGGTCGCGTCGGCCTCCGCCTGGCTTCCTGGGTAGTCCCCAGTGGCAACATCCGTCTGGATCTCAGCGATGCGGTCGAGCAGGGCGCGTTGGCTGCGTCCGAGGGCCTTGACGTCTGGAGCAGGACTCGTCATCGTCACACCCCTGGCGCCGGCTGCCGCCCGGGCTGCTGACTCCTTCTCTTCGCCGACCCGCTCCGACAACTCGATGACCGCTGCGCGGACCACGGAGAGCAGTCGATCAGCGGTGATCACGCCGGGCCCCTTGCAGCCGATGGCCTTGCCGGAGGAGCACTTCATGGTGATGCGGTCGCCGCCGTAGTCACAGGCGAGCGCTCGGCCGCAGATCGAGCAGCGCGCAACACCGGTGAGCTCATGGCGACCTTCTCGCTGGCGGACCGGACCTGCACCACTTGAGAGCGCCTCCAGCCGGCGCTGCGCCTTCGCAAACAGCTCCACGCTCACGATTCCCTCATGTCGTCCAGGCAGCCACAGCTCACCCACTCGTTGCTTCTTGCGCTTGCCGCCCGAAGCAGGCGCCAACTCCCACTGGCGGACCTCGCCGAGGTGCCCGTGGGCGTCCGCACGGTCGCATCCCCCTTTCCGCCCAGCGCACTCGGAGGCGTGCAGTCGCAGGTATGCCCGGTTCGTGAGGATGCCGGTCGTCTGCGATGTAGCGGAGACGACGCCGGCGTCACGGAGGAAGCGCCCAACCGACGTCTTGGAGCTGCCGGTGACGAAGCGCTCGAAGGCCCCGACGATCAACGGGGCGGTGGCTTCATCGCGGACCATGACCCCTGCCGGCTTGCCGGTCAGAGGGTCGATGTTCTGTCGGAAGCCCGTCG
>DMTU01000126.1:9623-11756 GCA_003476595.1 Acidimicrobiaceae bacterium
TGTTCTGTCGGAAGCCCGTCGACACTTGACCATGGTGGTAGCCGTCGTCAGCGCGCTTCTCGATCAGGTTCGACCAGTCCTCGGCCTTCTGGTTCGAGTACCACTCGGCCATGCCGAGGAACATGGTGAGAGCGAACTTGCCAGAAGGTGTGAGGAGATCGAGGCGCTCCTCGGCAGACACGAGTTCGCCCCCGCTGTCCTGCACCTCTTCGATTCGACGGAGCCCGATCATTACGCCACGGGCCCAGCGAGAGATGTTGAGGACCCCCAGAATCGAAGCTCCCTGCGTCGAGAGCGTGTTGATTGCTGCGTCCAGGCCCGCACGAGCGTCGCTTGTCCCGGAGACGTCGAAGTCTGCCCAGGTGCCGCGGCCGTAGTTGCCCTGGACGTCCAACAGCCGCCAGCCTCCGGGGTACTGGCGGTCGAGCTCGCGGTCGATCGCAGTGATCTGCAGCTCGGGGGAGTGGAACTCCTCCGAGTGCAACACGCGGTCGCCCATGCGGGACACGCGCAGGTAGCGGACCACCTCGGGCAGTTCGCCGGTCCGGGCAGCCAGTTCTTTGCGGGATACGGTCTTTGCCATGTCGCCTCACTGTGACGAGACGGTGAGTGAGCGCAATCGGACGAAGGTCAACCTCATCCCCGAATCCGTGCCGGAGATCCGCGTCGTGGACATCGTCGGCCTGGACAAGCAGGCCGACGGCGGCACGCACGTCGCTCGAACCAGTGAGGTCGGACGCATCCGCATCACCAAGACGGAGTCCAAGGGCAAGGGCAACAAGCGGATCCGCCTGGAGGTCCTCGACGTGCCCAGCGACGTGTAGCCGGGATCAGGCGTCGCGGCGGTACTTGGCCTCGACCAGGCTGAACAGGCCGTACGCCAGGAGCCCGACGGCGACGGCGAGCAGCAGGATCTGGCCCCAGCTCTGGCCGGAGATCTCCTTGAGCGCGCCGGACAAGCCCTTGGTCTCCCCGGCCTCGTGGGTCAGGCCCGCCTGGGTCAGGAACCAGCCGATGACGAGGAAGATGGCCGAGCGGGCGGCGTAGCCACCGCGCCCGAGCTTCTCGACCCAGTCCTCGCTGGTCGAGAGCCGCTGGAGGAACTCCTCGTCCACCACGTGCTTCTTGAACATGTAGATGGCGTAGCCGATGATGCCGAGGCCGACCGCCGTGACGATCCACTGGCCGGCCGGCCACTCGAGGACCGTGGCCGTGGCCTGCTGGCTGCCGCTGTCCCCGGAGCCGCCGCCCGAGCCGCCCCCGGACCCGCTCCAGTTGGAGATGGTCGTCGTGAGGGCGCCGATGGCGAGACCGAGGTACACGACGCCCTTGATGGCGAACTCGGCGCGATCCGTCGCCTCGGAGCCCTCCACCGGGTCGCCGACGGCCGCATCGAGGAGCCGCCACCCGGCGAGGGCGAAGAGCGAGACCGTGAGGGCGACGAGCAGGAACTTGCCGAGGGGTTGTTCGGCGATCCACTCGATCGCTCCGCTGCTCGACGCGTCCTGGTTGGCGTCACCGAGGGCGAGCTGGATGGCGAGGAGGCCGATGACGGTGTACATGACGCCCCGGCCGACCAGGCCGACCCGACCCATGGTCTCCTTCCAGTCGCCGTTCGCCGCATGCTTCGCCTGGGTAGTGGTGCGGTGTGCGTTCGTCATCGGTGTCCCCGTCCGCTGGGTGGTGTCAGGGCCTCTGTCTCCAGCGGCGGGTGCATCGAGACCCCGCAGCGCTCATGGGCCGTGGGTGCCCACACCGCCGGGCCCTGAGCTGTGGATCGGGACCCTCACGCGGAACGACGTCGGATCCCGGCGCACGAGCTCCAGGGTTCCGCCGTCGGCCTCGGCGAGGGTCCGAGCGAGGGCGAGGCCGAGCCCGTGCCCCTGCCCGTCGACCCGACGACCGAAGACGTCGGCGTCGCGCTCGATGGTGCGCCCCTCGTCGCCCACGACGATCTCGGCGTGGTCCCCGTCCCGACCGACGTGCACCAGCACCGTGCCCGTGCCGTGGCGGTGGGCGTTGTCGAGGAAGACGTCGAGCACCTGTCCGATGCCCCCCGGTGAGGCCAGCGCGACCACCTCCCGGTCCCCGGTGAGCTCGATCCGGCGGTCGTCAGCCGAGAAGCGATCCCGC
>DMTU01000126.1:11880-14317 GCA_003476595.1 Acidimicrobiaceae bacterium
GATCCCGCCAGTCCTCGACGTGCTCGCCGGCGAGGGTGCGCAGGTCCACGGGCCGCTGCTCGCCGGCCCGTCCGGTGCGAGCGAGCAGCAGGAGCTCCTCCACCGTGGTGAGCAGGCGGTCGCCCTGGCCGAGCGCGGCCTCCGCCTCGGCCCGCACCTCCGGGTCCTCGTGCTCGCTCAGGTGCTCGAGGCGCAGCAGGAGGCCGGTGAGGGCGCTGCGGAGCTGGTGGCTGGCGTTCGCCGAGAAGGACCGCTCTGCCTTGACGAGACCGGCGATGCGCGTCGCCGTGTCGTCGAGGGCGATGGCGATCGCATCGATCTCGGGCAGCCCGGCGCGAGGTGCGGCTGCGGTGAAGTCACCCGCCCCGATCCGCTCGGCCTGGCGCTGGAGCCGCAGGAGGGGGCGGCCGAGGCGGCGGGACTGGACGAGCGCCAGCACCACGGCGGCGGCGATGCCGAAGATCGCCAGGGAGGCCAGGGCCGCCCACGAGCGGCGGATCTCGCGACGGACGTCGTCGTCGGAGATCGTGAGCTGGATCTGCGTGCCCACGGGACCGGGAGCGGTGACGGTGTACGCGGTGCCCTCGACGGTGCCTCCCGTGATCGTGCGACCGCTGCTGGTGACGAGGGTGAGCCGCTCCTGCTCGCCCACGATCGCCTCGAGCAGCGCCGGCGTCGGCACCCGGCCGGACACCAGCGCCGGCTCCAGCGCCAGGCCGACGCTCACCGCTTGGCGCTCCGCCTGCGACCGCGCCGTCTCGTAGGCGAGCCGGTCCAGCAGCGCGGCCATCGGGACACCGAGCAGGAGCGCGACGAGGACCGCGATGCCGACCGTCGAGAGCAGCAGCCGCGACCGCATCAGGGCTCGAAGCGGAAGCCCACGCTGCGCACGGTGGTGAGCAGCCGGGGCTGGTTGGGGTCGTCGCCCAGCTTGCGGCGCAGCGCGGAGATGTGGACGTCCAGGGTGCGCGACGAGCCGTACCAGCCCGGTCCCCACACCGCCTCCATGATCTCGTCGCGGGGCACGGCACGCCCTGCCTCCCGCACGAGCAGCGCGAGCAGGTCGAACTCGGTTGGCGTCAGCTCGAGCTCGTGGCCGTCGTGGAAGGCGCGATGCGCGGTGTGGTCGACGCGGACGCCGCTCGCCTCGGACGAGGCCGGTTCGACGGGATCGTTCGCCACGCGCAGGCGGGCGCGCACGCGGGCCAGGAGCTCGGCCAGACGGAACGGCTTCGTCACGTAGTCGTCGGCCCCGGCGTCGAGGCCCACCACGAGGTCGAGCTCGTCGGACCGGGCGGTCAGCATGAGGATCTGCACGTCGCTGCCCGCGGCCCGGACCTCCCGGCAGACGTCCAGGCCGTCGTGGTCGGGCAGGGTGAGGTCGAGGATCACCAGGTCGATGCCGCCCTTCGTCACACGTTCGACCGCGGGCACGCCGCCGCTGAGGTGCTCGACGTCGTACCCCTGGGCCTCGAGCGCCCGCACCAGCGGCACGGCGATCGCATCGTCGTCCTCGACCACGAGCAGGCGGCTCACGGCCCGAGGGTACCGACCGGGCGCCTTTGCAGAACCTTGACACAAGCCTCGCGTGGCGCTGGGCGTGGGGCCCCGAGGGCGTTCCTAGCGTTCATCCCATGACCTCGCCACGGGACCTCAACAGCCCTCGAGACGGTTTCCGCCCCTTCGATCGGCCGCACCCTGCTGCGGCCGAACGGGGGCCCGGTGCTCCCGCTGCACCGGCGCCCCCCGGCGCCCCCGCCAGCTCGGTTCCCGCCACCGAGCCACGGCGGGGACGCCTCCTCTCGACCCTGCTCGCCGGCGCGGTCGCTGGCGCCGCAGTGGCGGCGCCGATCACGCTGCTGCTCGACGAGGAGCCTGCTCCGGCACCGTCTGCCGCGGTGGCAGCGACACCCGATGCCGACGTCACGCCGGTGTCCGCACCCGCCGGCACCGCCCTGGATGTGAACGCGGTCCTCGACACCGTGCGGCCCGCCGTGGTCGCCATCCGGACCGAGGTCGTCCGGCCCACATCCGCCGGCCTCGAGCGCGGCGAGGGCGCCGGCAGCGGCTTCGTCATCGATCCCGCCGGCACCATCGTCACGAACAGCCACGTCGTGGAGGGCGCCCGGTCCATCTCCGTCGAGCTGGACGACGGCACCGAGCTCGATGCCGAGCTGGTCGCCCGGGACCCCAGCCGGGATCTGGCCGTGCTGTCCGTGGACGGTGGTGACCTGGACGCCCTCGAGATCGGCGACTCGGACGCCCTCGGGGTCGGCGACCCCGTCGTGGCCATCGGCAACGCCCTGGGCCTCGAAGGCGACCTCACCGTCACGACCGGCATCGTCTCGGCCAAGGACCGTGACGTTCCGGTGACCCGCGAGATCACCTTGCGGGGCACGATCCAGACCGATGCGGCCATCAACCCGGGCAACTCCGG
>DMTU01000126.1:14489-15241 GCA_003476595.1 Acidimicrobiaceae bacterium
ATCAACCCGGGCAACTCCGGCGGACCGCTGGTCGACGCGCAGGGACGCGTCGTGGGCATCAACAGCGCCGGCGCTCGAGGTGCCCAGTCGGTCGGCTTCGCCATCCCCATCACCGACGCCATGCCGGTGATCGAGGCGCTCGCCCGCGGCGAGGTCCCCACCCGACCGTTCCTCGGCGTCCAGACCGCTGACCTCACCGACGCCGTCCGTGCCGAGACCGGCATCGATCGCGAGGACGGCGCCCTCGTCATGGACGTCACCGCGGGCTCCAGCGCCGAGAACGCCGGCATCCGGCCCGGTGACGTCATCGTCGGCGTGGACGGACGTGACGTCGAGACCTCCGCCGATCTCGGTGATGCGATCGTCGCCGCTGGCGCAGGCGAGGAGGCCGAGATCGCGATCGACCGCGGTGGTCGCACGGTGACCGTCACCGCCACGATCGGCTCCCGGCCCGGCTCATTCACCTGAGCCGGCGCTCAACACGCCAGATCGTCGGGGTGGCAGGCGGAGGCGGTCCCCGTACGGTGGATGGCATGGCACGACTGCTCTTGGTCCTGGCCCTGCTGTTCGGACTCGCTGCCTGCGGGGACGACGATTCCGACGAGGAGATCTTCACCGGCGTCGACGGCGAGGACGTGGTCGACCAGGTCCCCGACGACGACGAGGTGGACCTCGACGATCCCGCCGGGGCCGATGACGAGCTCATCGACTCCATCGAGGCCTACGCCCGCACCCAGATCGAGGGTGATCCC
>DMTU01000126.1:15314-15457 GCA_003476595.1 Acidimicrobiaceae bacterium
CAGATCGAGGGTGATCCCGACGAGCTGGTCGAGGCCCGCTCCCAGGGCTGCGCCGAGGTGGACACCGATCTGCCCGCCGGCGCCGCCGACGCCGACGAGGTGGCGGTGCGCGACGTCGAAGCCGAGATCGACGGTGACGAGGC
>DMTU01000108.1:0-4284 GCA_003476595.1 Acidimicrobiaceae bacterium
CTACGGGGTGCTCGGCCCGTACCTGCACGCCGGCGACGTCCTCGGACACGAGCCGATGGGCATCGTCCGGGAGGTCGGCTCCGGGGTCACCAACATCGAGGCGGGCGACCGGGTCGTGATCCCGTTCCAGATCGCCTGCGGCTCCTGCTTCATGTGCGGCGAGGGC
The DNA here is from genome assembly GCA_003476595.1 of Acidimicrobiaceae bacterium. Lineage (GTDB taxonomy): Bacteria > Actinomycetota > Acidimicrobiia > Acidimicrobiales > Salinilacustritrichaceae > Salinilacustrithrix. Next base: position 167 of record DMTU01000108.1, read on the forward strand.
CTGCACACCCAGTGCGAGACCACGCAGGTGACCGAGCAGGGCATGGGCGCCGCCCTCTTCGGCTACACCGATCTGTACGGCAGCGTCCCCGGCGCGCAGGCCCAGTACCTGCGGGTCCCCCAGGCCCACTTCGGCCCGATCGTCGTGCCCGAGGGACCGCCGGACGACCGCTTCCTCTTCCTCTCCGACGTGCTGCCCACCGCGTGGCAGGCCGTCGCCTACGCCGACACCCCGAAGGGTGGCACCCTGGCGGTGCTCGGCCTCGGGCCGGTCGGCGAGATGGCGTGCCGCATCGCCAAGCACCTCGGCGTCGAGCGGGTCATCGGCATCGACCTCGTCCCGGATCGCCTGGCCCGCGCCGCAGCACGCGGCGTGGAGACCATCGACTTCCGTGACCACAAGGACGTCGCCGAGGTCGTCAAGGAGATGACGTCGGGTCGCGGCGCCGACGCCGTGATCGACGCGGTCGGCATGGAGGCCCACGGCGCGCCGGTCGGCAAGCTCGCCCACCAGATGCTGTCGTACCTGCCCGACGCGCTCGGCCGGAAGATCATGGAGACCGCCGGCATCGACCGCCTCGGCGCCCTGTACCCCGCCCTCGAGATGGTCCGCCGCGGCGGCACCGTGTCGCTCATCGGCGTGTACGGCGGCTCCGCCGACCCGATGCCGATGCTGAACATGTTCGACAAGCAGATCCAGCTGCGGATGGGGCAGGCGAACGTGAAGCGCTGGGTCGACGACATCATGCCGCTGCTCACCGACGACGACCCGCTCGGCGTGGACGACTTCGCCACCCACCGCGTCCCNNTCGCCACCCACCGGGTCCCGCTCGAGCAGGCCCCTCAGATGTACGAGGACTTCCAGAACAAGCGCGACGGCGTCTTCAAGGTCGTGTTCCAGCCCTGATCCGGCGGGCCACCCGGGCGACGTCGTCGCCGGGGCGCACCGGGCGCAGCGCCCAGCTCCAGCGGGCCGGTCCGCCGGTGACCTGGTAGGGCGCCAGCGTGTCGGGGCCGCACGCACCGGTCCCCAGGCCGCGGTTGACGAGATCGACGTGGACCTCGATCGTCGGGCTCATCTGCAGCTCGGCCGTGGTCGTCGCCGCGTAGAGGTCGGCGTCGTGGTGGTGGCGGGCGCTGAACCCGAAGGGCTCGAGCTGGTCGGTCGACGAGACGAGCAGGCCGGACCCGCCGTCGGCGGGGTCACCGTCGGCGAGGACGAACCACCGGGTGTCGGTGTGGTGCCCGTGCTCCTGGGGCAGGACGTAGGGCACGTACTGCTCCGCGACCGGGCTGCGCCACCGACCGAGCTGCTCGCTGCTCTCGCGGTCGACGTAGGACTCGAGGGGGCCTCGCCCGTACCACTCGAGCAGGTCGAACGTGGCGGGCACCTCGAAGCGGGCACCGATGCGGGGCAGGTCGTCGAGGCTCCGGGGCAGCGCCAGCTCCTCGTCGACGAGCACGGTGCCGTCGCCCTGCACACGGAGCCGCTGGCGGTGGTCGATCGCCTTGTCCAGGCCGGGCAGGTGCAGGCGCCGCCGCAGCGTCACCTGGACCGACCCGTCGGCCTGGCGCCGTGCGGTGACCTTGCGCGCCTCGTGCTCGACCCGGTCCAGGCCGAGGGCGAGCCAGCCGGCGAGCGCGCCCGGCACCGTCGTGGCGTCGAGGCGGCGACCGTCGTTCTCCGTCGGCGCTCGCCACAGGTTGGCGGCGACCGGGCCGGCGAGCAGCGAGCGGCCGTCGAGCGCGACGTCGACCAGCGCCGCCGCGTCCGGGTCCCACCGCACGGTCACGTCGCCGGCGACGGCGACGTCGCCGTCGAGCTCCACGGGCTCGGCGGTCGAGGCGTCGGACGACGTCGTCGCCGGGTGCTGCTTGGCCTCGGGGAGGTCGAACTGCTGCCAGGCGACCCGGTGGCCGACCGGCGCCCAGGGCTGCTCCTCGGTGACGACGCACCGGAGCCCCAGGTGCGCTTCGGCACCGGGCGGCACGTCCACCGTGGGGAGCGCGATCTCGACGGTGGCCTCGAACCCGCCGGGCAGCTCGGGCAGCTCGAACGTGCCGGACGCGACGACCTCGCCGTCGACCTGCACGTCCCACTCGCCGCCGAGCCAGGCCACGTCGCGCCAGTCCTGCATGTTGATCACGACGATGCGGCCGCGCTTGAGGTCGCTGGCCCGGAAGCGCACCGGGGCGGTGAGGTAGGCGTACTCGAGCAGCGCCGGCTTCGGGGTGCGATCGGGCCAGACCAGGCCGTTGCAGCAGAACGTGGCGTCGTTGGGCTCGTCACCGAAGTGGCCGCCGTAGGCCCAGTACTCGGCGCCGCGCCCGTCGGTGGCGCGCAGGCCCTGGTCGGCCCAGTCCCAGATGAAGCCGCCCTGCAGCCCGTCGGTGGTCTCGATCACCGCCCAGTAGTCGGCCAGGCTGCCGTTGGAGTTGCCCATCGCGTGGCTGAACTCGCACATGACCAGCGGCCGCTGCTCGTCGGTGTCGGCGGTGCGCTCGGCCCAGGCCCGGATCGCGTCGATCGACGGGTACATGGGGCACACGAGGTCGGTGGCCGGTCCGGGATCGCCCGGGTCGTCGGTGCCGGCGAAGGCACGGTGGCAGGCCCCCTCGTAGTGGACGACCCGGCTGGGGTCGGTCCGGCGGATCCACGCCGCGGCGGCGTCGAACACGGCGGCGTCGCCGGACTCGTTGCCCAGCGAGAACGCGAAGACGGACGGGTGGTTCCGGTCGCGGATCACCATCCGCACGATCCGGTCGAGGATCGCCGGCGTGAACCGGGGGTCGCGCGAGAGGCTGGCGAGCCGGGCGTGGCTCTCGACGTTGGCCTCGTCGACGACCCACAGGCCGAGCTCGTCGCAGGCATCGAGCAGGCGAGGGTCGTTCGGGTAGTGGGCGGTGCGCACGGCGTTCACGTTGTGCTGCTTCATCAGCACGACGTCGTCCCACATGCCGACCTCGGTGACCGCCTTGCCCCGATCGGGGTCGTGGTCGTGGCGGTTCACCCCGTGGATCAGCACCGGGTACCCGTTCAGCAGCAGCTCCCGATCGACCACCTCCACCCGGCGGAACCCGGTCGGGACCGACGTGGCCTCCACCACGTTCCCGTCGGGGTCGATCAGCGACAGCACGAGGGTGTGGAGGACGGGGTTCTCCGACGACCACGGCGTGACGTCGTCGAAGCGCTCGCGCAGGCGGGTGACCCCACGGTGCAGGTAGGCGCTGATCGTCTCCGCCGTCGCGTCGCTGCGGTCGAACATCTCCACGTCCGCGCTGAGGGGCTGGCGGAGCAGGGCCTCGCCGTCGTCGTCCAGCACCGACGCCTCCAGGTGCCAGCCGGCGGCGACCGGGCCACCCACCCGGACGTCGACCCGGAGCAGGCCGGTGGACAGGTCCTCGTCGAGGTCGGCGGTGACCGCCACGTCGGCGAGGTGGACGGGCGCGGTCGAGTACAGGAAGACCTCGCGGTGCAGGCCCGCCATCCACCAGTGGTCCTGGTCCTCGAGCCAGCTCCCGTCGGACCAGCGCACCACCACCAGCGCCAGCGCGTTGTCCCCGGGGCGCAGGAACGGCGTGAGGTCGAACTCCTGGGGCAGCCGGGAGTCCTTGCCCATGCCGACCGGCTCGCCGTTGCAGAAGACGTAGAGGCAGCTCTCTGCGCCGCCGACGTGCAGCACGGTCCGCCGGCCGTCCCAGCCCTCGGGCAGGGTGAAGGTGCGCCGGTGCACGCCGGTGGGGTTGGCGTCGGGGACCTCGGGCGGATCGAGGTCGAAGGGCATCCGCACGTTCGTGTAGTGCGGGTGGTCGGGCACCTCCGGGTGCATGGTCCAGCAACCCGGGACCTCGAACGGCAGCCAGCCGCCGCCCGCGCCGCCGGCGCCGACGTCCTCGGCGGTCACCGACTCCGGGCGGTCCCGCAGCGCGAAGTCCCAGGTGCCGTCGAGGGAGCGGAACCACGGCGATGCGGTCCGGTCTCCGGCTGCGGCCAGGTCCTCGTCGGGGTACGGGTACGCCGTGGCCCGCATCGGCAGGCGGCCGACGGCCACCTGCTCGGGCCGGGCCCACGAGCGCAGGCCGAACGCGTCGAGGGGCGAGCGAGGGTGCACGGGGTCC
>DMTU01000108.1:4463-4787 GCA_003476595.1 Acidimicrobiaceae bacterium
GGGGTCCGTCGCCATCGGGTCGACCGTAGTTTGTGCCCCGTGCCGCCGCTCCCGCCCTTGCGCCCCCACCTGCGTCCGGGCGTGGTGGTGCGGGCTGCCCTGCTCGGCACGGTCGTCGCCCGCTTCGTCCGGGCCACCGCCGCGGAAGCACCGCTCGCCGCCATGGCGCCTCCGCCCGACCAGGCCGATGCCACCGTCGTCGTCCCCGCCCGCGACGAGCAGGAGCGCATCGGCCCGTGCGTGTCCTCGCTGGTCGAGCAGGGTGCGACCGTGCTCGTGGTGGACGACGGCTCCACGGACCGCACCCGCGAGGTCGCCACCGCC
>DMTU01000056.1:0-307 GCA_003476595.1 Acidimicrobiaceae bacterium
GCGACGTCGACCTCGTCGAGGGCGGTGACGGCGGTGTCGCCGCTCCCGTAGACCTTCGTGGCCCGCTCGGTGCGGGCCGCGACGGTGGGGGGCGCAGGCGTCGGCGAGATCGACATTCCTGACACGGTACGGGTCAGATGTCCCGCCGGGCACCGACTTCCCCGGCCGTAGACTGCGGTCGTGCAGTGTCCCCAGTGCCGAGCAGAGGTGCCCGTCGGCGCCCGGTTCTGCTCGTCGTGCGGGCACGAGCTCGTGGTGGTCGGCGACCAGCGTCGCATCGCCACCGTCCTCTTCGCCGATCTCGTCG
>DMTU01000056.1:406-3815 GCA_003476595.1 Acidimicrobiaceae bacterium
CACCGTCGAGCTCACGGTCGGCTTCGCCGACATCGTCGGGTTCACCGCCCTGTCGGAGGAGCTGGACCCCGAGCAGGTGAAGGCCCTCGTCGATCGCTGCTTCGAGCGCCTGGCCGAGGACATCGAGGACTTCGGCGGTCGGGTCGACAAGGTCGTGGGCGACGCGATCGTGGCCCTGTTCGGCGCACCGGTGGCCCATGAGGACGACGCCGAGCGGGCCGTGCGCACCGGGCTGCGCATGCAGCAGACCATCGCGGCCATGGCGGCCGAGGGCGGGGTGCCCGTCCGGATGCGGGTCGGCATCAACACCGGCGAGGTGCTGGTGGGCACGGTGCGGGCCGGCCGGGAGTACACGGCCATGGGTGACGTCGTGAACACGGCGAGCCGGCTCCAGGAAGCCGCCGAGCCGGGCACGGTGGTCGTCGGCCCCGAGACCCGCATGGCCACGCGCGACTCCTTCGAGTACGCCGACATCGACCCGGTGCTGGCCAAGGGCAAGCGCCTGCCGGTCCACGCATCCATCGCCGTCCGGGCCGTGGCGCCCCCCGGCCAACGGCTGCGGCACAACCGGGCACCGCTGATCGGCCGGGAGACCGAGCTCGCCCTGCTCTCCGGCGTCACCGAGACCGCGATCGACCGCTCCCGCGCCGCGCTCCTGCTCGTGCACGGCGAGGCGGGCATGGGCAAGTCCCGGCTCGCGGCCGAGGTCGCCGCGCACGCCCGCACCGACCTCGGCGCGTTCGTGCTCGAGGGGCGCTGCGTCCCGTACGGCGAGGCCAACGTCTGGTGGCCGGTCGCCGAGGGCCTCCGGGTCTCTGTGGGCCTGTCCTCCGATGCCACCTCCGACGAGGTCGACCAGGCGCTGCGCTCGGCGGCGACCGACGCGCTCACCGACTCCGGCCGCCTCGACGAGCTCGAGCGCGTGGTCGCCGGCCTCCACCACCTGCTCGGCCACGACGGCGCCCTGCGCGGCATCGACGCCACCCGGGCCCGCGAGGAGGCCATCCGCTCGGTCGTCGCCCTCGCCGAAGGGTTCAGCCAGCGCAAGCCCTTGTTCGTCGTGCTCTCCGACCTGCACTGGGCCGACCAGGAGGTGCTCGACCTGATCGACACCCTGCTGGTCCGCCTGGCCCGGCGCCCCTTCGTGCTGCTCGCCACCGCCCGACGGGCCCTGCGCGAGCGGTGGAGCCCGTCACCGGCTGCCGCCAACTCGGTGGTGCTGCACCTCGACCCGCTGAGCGACGAGGCCAGCCGTCGGCTGCTGGCCCATCTCACCGATGGCGCGCTCCACCCGTCGATGGCGTCGATGCTGGTCGAGCGGTCCGGTGGCAACCCCTTCTACCTCGAGGAGCTGGTGGCCCTGGTCGGCGAGGCCGGCGTGCGGACCATCGACGGGCTGCTCACCGCCGAGGGCGGCGAGCTCCCCTCCACCCTCCGCGGCCTGGTCGCAGCTCGCCTCGACGCGCTCAACCCAGGCGACCGCAAGATCCTCGACGACGCCGCGGTCCTGGGTCGGCGCAACCGCACCGACGCCCTCGTCACCATGGCCCAGGTCAAGCGCGGCGTCGACGCCGAGGCGGCTCGGGCCCACCTCGAGAGCCTCGCCGCCCGGGAGTTCCTCGTCTTCGACGGCGACCTCTACACGTTCCGCTCCGAGGTCATCCGCGAGGTCGCGTACTCGACGCTGACCAAGGCAGATCGTGCCCGCTCCCACGCCGGCATCGCCCGCTGGATCGTCGACCACGAGGACCACGAGCGCGAGCACATCGTCGACCAGATCGCCAACCACTGGGCCGCGGCCGCCGAGCTGGTGGCCGAGATCGGCTCGGTGTCCGACGTGCCCGACGACGTGTGCGCCGAGGCGGTCGACTGGCTGCACCGGGCGTCGCTGCGCGCCGAGGCCGACGTGCACCCGGCCACGGTGGAGGCCCTCACCACCCGTGCCCTCGGGCTGACGAGCGACGAGCACCCGGACCGGGCCGAGCTGCTGCGCCTCCGTGCCCGGGCCCGGGTCGACCGCTACGAGCTCGACGCCGCCCTCCAGGACGCCGAGGTGGCCGAGGCCGCCGCCGCCGCCGCCGGCGACGACCGCGCCCTCGGCGACATCCTCCTCGTCCGGGGTGACGCCCTGCACCACCGGGGCACGTTCGCCGACGCGCTCGAGGCGCTCACCCGGGCCAAGGCCCACTTCGCCGCCGCTGACCACGTGGCGGGATGCGCCGAGGCCGAACGCCTCCAGGGGATGGTCCACCTCTTCGGCGGGGACTTCGTCGCGGCCGACGACGCGCTGCGCACCGCCCACGGCCTCTTCGAAGAGGTCGACGACCGCCGGGGCATGGCCTGGGCCCTGCAGAACCTGTCGTGGTCGGCCTACATCGCAGGTCGCATCGACGAGGCCGAGCACCGCGTCACCGCGGCCATGGCGACCTTCGAGGAGCTCGGCGATCCGGGCGGGCTGACCTGGTCGCGTGGGTTGCTCGCGTGGGTACGGTTCCACCAGGGGCGCAACGACGAGGCGCTGGCCCTGGCCACCGCCGTCGGCGACGACGCCCGCCAGCGAGGCGAGCGCTGGGGCGAGGCGATGATGCGCGTGCTGTCGGCGTCGATCTCGCTGTGGTCGGGCCGCACCGAGGACGCGGTCGACCCGGCCCGCCAGGCCGTGGAGCTGTTCGAGGAGATCGACGACCAGATCGGCGAGCTGCAGGCCAGGTGCGGGCTCGGCCGGGCGCTGCTGATGGCCGGCCACGTGGAGTCCGGGCTGGTGGAGCTCCGCAGCGCGCTCGCCGACGGGCTCGGACCGGACGGCGACGAGCAGGCCTGGATGGCCCGCGTGTCCATGCTGATGGCTGCCGTGCAGCTCGGCGACGTCGAGCTCGGCACGGTGGCGCTGGCCGAGAGCAAGGGCTTCGGCGACGCCGACTCGGTCGGGTTCGGCGACCGGGTCGGGGCGCTCGCGCTGCACCACCTGCAGCACGGCGACGTGGAGGCCGCCGACGCCGTGCTCGAGCAGCACGTCGAACCCCGGGGCTACGTGCAGAGCGCCCGGGCCCTCGTGGCCGCCGTCGGCGGGGACGCGGACACGGCCCAGTGCCTGGCGGACGAGCTGGTGACGCTGCCGCACACCTACCTGGACCGCGCCTACGCCGAGATCGCCCGGGGCATCGCCCTGGCCGTCAGCGAGCGTGCCGGTGAGGCCCGCACCGTCCTGGCGAAGGCGATCGCCGACCTCGACGCGACGGGGGACCGCCTGGCCCAGGCCATCGTGCGGCTCGTCGACGCCTGCGTGGCCGAGCAGGCCCACCGCACCGACGCGGCAACGGCCCGGGGTGTGGCCGAAGCCCGCCTGCGCGACCTCGGGATCGAGGCCAACGGTTGGCGGCACCTGCTCCAGGACGCGCTCGGCCTCGTC
>DMTU01000056.1:3954-5000 GCA_003476595.1 Acidimicrobiaceae bacterium
GTGCTTGATACAGTTAGCACAGCACCAAGCACCCCGAGCCCCACAGGAGCGCACCGCGATGAGCACCACCATCATGACCACCGTGACCACCTACGAGGAGAAGGCCCTCGAGCTGATCGTCAAGGTCCAGGACGAGGTCCTCGGCTACGTCAAGCAGGCCGTCCAGCTCCTCGACGAGCGCATCCCCGAGGTCGAGCTCCCCGAGATCGCCGTCCTCGACCAGGTCCCGACCCTCGAAGAGGTCGTCACCACCCAGTTCGCCTTCTCCAAGAAGCTCCTCACCAACCAGGAGAAGTTCGCGAAGAACGTCGTCAAGGCCGTCAAGCCCCTGACCCGCGACGCCAAGCCGAAGGCCAAGACCGCCACCAAGGCTGCGTGAACCTGAAGAAGAAGATGTGAGGAGGGCGGCGCTGCGGCGCCGCCTTCGTCGCGCCCGGCCTCAGTCGTCCTCGGCCGTGTTGCGCGCCACGTAGCTGCGGTACACGGCCAGCATCGCCGCCTTCTGGTCCTCGGAGAGGAGGGCGTCGGCCCGGATGGCGTCCTCGACGCTCGGCCCCTGCTCGCCGTCGTCGCTGGCCTCCAGCAGCCCGGCCTGCACCAGCAGCGACTCGGCGGACACGTTGAGCGCCGCGGCGATGGCCTTGAGCACCCGCACCGAGGGGGTGTGCAGGCCTCGCTCGATCTGGCTCAGGTACGGGTTCGAGACGTTGGCCCGGTCGGCGAGGTCGCGCAGGCTGTACTGGGCCTGCTTGCGCCGCTCACGGATGAACCCGCCGAGCGACTCCAGCTGCTTGCGGGCGGCATCGTCGAGGTCCATGACCCTCCGATGCTACCGGCGTGCTTGATCGACGAAGCACCACCGCAGCCGCTCAGCGGCGCTTGGTGCGCGCCGTCGGCGGCGCGGCCATCGGATCCTCCGGCCACGGGTGCTTGGGATAGCGACCGCGCATGTCGGCCCGCACCTCGGCGTAGGCGCCCCGCCAGAAGCTGGCCAGGTCCTGGGTGACCTGCAGCGGCCGTCCGGCGGGGGAGAGCAGGTGGAGCAC
>DMTU01000115.1:0-217 GCA_003476595.1 Acidimicrobiaceae bacterium
GCGCCGAGGGCGGCGTGGAACCCGGACAGCACCTGGGCGATGTCGGCGGCGGGCTCGCGCGTGCCGATGCCGACCTCGGCGTTCGTGAAGGTGACCGCGTGCCCACCGAGGCGGGTGACCGCGGCCTCCGAGGAGTGCCGGGTGCGCAGGCTCGGCTTCTCGAAGTAGAGCCCGACGCTGCGACCGGCGAGCTCGCCGCTGACCGCGCTGTCGGGCG
>DMTU01000115.1:418-3448 GCA_003476595.1 Acidimicrobiaceae bacterium
GCCGCTGACCGCGCTGTCGGGCGACGTCGGCGCGTCGCACAGGTCCAGGATGCGGGCCAGCTCGGTGGGTGCGAGGTCGTCGATCTCCAGGAGGTGACGGGTGGGCATCAGTCGGCGCTCCCGTGCAGGACGTCGGCGATGGTGGCGACGGCCTCGTCGATCTCGGCGTCGGTGACGGTGAGGGGCGGGGCCAGCCGCAGCGCGCTGGCCGTGACCGCGTTGACGACCAGGCCGCGGTCGAGCAGCTCGGCGGCGATCGCCTTGGCGTCCCGTCCCAGCGCGTCGGTGTCCAGCTCGGCCGCGATGAGGAGCCCCAGGCCCCGGACCTCGGTGACCGCGGGCAGGTCGAGGAGGGCGGCGCGCAGGCGGGCCCCCGCCTTCGTCGCGACGGCGGGGATCTCGAGGCGGCGCATCTCGGCGAGCACCGCCCGGGCCGCGGAGGTGGCGAGGGGCTGGCCGCCGAACGTGGTGGCGTGGTCGCCGGGCTCGAAGGCGGCGGCGACCTCGACCTTGGCCGCGCAGGCGCCGATCGGCATGCCGTTCCCGAGCGCCTTGGCCATCGTCACCACATCGGGCTGCACGCCGAAGTGCTGGAACCCGAACCACTCCCCCGTCCGCCCGAGGCCGGTCTGGACCTCGTCGACCATGAAGAGGATGCCCCGCTCGCGGCACAGCCGCTCGACGCCCTGGAAGTACTCGGCCGTGGCCGGGTTCACGCCCCCCTCGCCCTGGACCGGCTCGAGGAGCACGGCGGCGACGGAGGCGTCGACGGCCTGCTCGAGCGCGGCGAGGTCGTTCCACGGCACGTGGCGGAAGCCCTCGGGCAGCGGCTGGAACGCCTCCCACTTCTGGGGCTGGCCGGTGGCGTGCAGCGTGGCCAGGGTGCGCCCGTGGAACGACGAGAACGCGCAGACCACGTCGTGCTTGCCCCGGCCGCCGAACTTGCGGGCCAGCTTGATGGCGGCCTCGTTGGACTCGGCGCCCGAGTTGCAGAAGAACGTCTGGTAGCGGGAGGCGTCGGGGTTGCCGGCGCGGAGCAGCTCGTCGAGGGTGCGGGCGACCTCCCAGCCGGGCTCGGTGCCGAACAGGTTCGACACGTGGCAGAGGGTGCGGGCCTGCTCGGCGATGGCATCGGCCACGACCGGGTTGGCGTGGCCGAGGGACACCACGGCGAGGCCGGACAGGAAGTCGAGGTATCGCGTGCCCTCGCCGTCCCACAGCTCGGTCCCCTGGCCGCGGACGAAGCGCACCTGCGGCGGACCGTAGGTCGGCATCAGCGGGCACGCGTCGAGCTCCTCGGGCGCGCCCATGGCGGCGGCGTGCGTCGTGTCGGTCACGGTGTGGCTCCCCTCGTGTCCCCGGTGTGGGGGTGGCGGGTGATCATGGTGCCGACGCCCTCGTCGGAGAACAGCTCGAGCAGGACGACGTGCTCGAGGCGCCCGTCGAGCAGGTGGGCGGCGGGCACGCCGTGCTCCACGGCGGACACGGCGGCATCGATCTTGGGGATCATCCCGCCGGTGAGCTCGCCATCGGCGATCTTGCGCCGCAGCTCGCTGACGGTGGCGGTGCGGATCAGCGAGTCCGGGTCGTCCACGTCCTCGAGGAGCCCGGGCACGTCGGTGAGGTAGATGACCTTCTCGGCGTGCAGCGACGCGGCGAGGGCCCCGGCGACGGTGTCGGCGTTGATGTTGTACGCCTGGCCGTCCGCGCTGCCGCCGATGGTGGACACGACCGGGATCAGCTCCTCGGCCAGGAGCCGGTGCAGGATCGCCGGGTTCACCGACTCCACGTCGCCGACGTAGCCGAGCTCGGGATCGCGCGCGACCGAGGTGATGAGGCCGGCGTCCTCGCCGGAGAGGCCGACGGCGAGGGGGCCGTGGGTGTTGATGGCGCCGACGATGTCCCGGTTGACCTTGCCGACGAGCACCATCCGGGCCACGTCGAGGGTGTCGGCATCGGTGACCCGCAGGCCGTCCTTGAACGAGGACTCGATGCCGAGGCGGGCCAGGAGCTCGCCGATCTGGGGACCGCCGCCGTGGACCACGACCGGCCGGAGCCCGACGGCGTGGAGCAGGACGATGTCGGCCGCGAAGGAGTCGGCCAGGGCCGGGTCGACCATGGCGTTGCCGCCGAACTTGATGACGACCACCTTCTGGCGGAACCGCTGGATGTACGGCAGCGCCTCCAGCAGCACCGTGGCGCGGCTCATGGCAGCAGCCCGGTCAACGGCAGGCCGGTGGCCTCCGGGAGGCCGGCGAGCACGTTGGCGCACTGGATGGCCTGGCCGGACGTGCCCTTCACGAGGTTGTCGATCGCCGAGAGGACGAGCAGGCGGCCGGTCCGCTCGTCGTGGCGCACCGTGAGGTGGGCGCAGTTCGAGCCGGCGACCGCCTTGGTCTGGGGGATGCGGTCGTCGACGACCACGAAGGGTTCGGCCGCGTAGGTGTCCGCCAGGCACGACAGCAGGTCGTCCCGGCTCGCGCCCGCCGCCGGCGTGGCGTAGATCGTCGAGAGGATGCCCCGGGTCATGGGCACGAGGTGCGGGGTGAACAGCACCTGGGCCCCGGTGGCCTGCTCGATCTCGGGCGTGTGGCGGTGGTCGAGCAGCCCGTAGGCCGTCATGTTCTCCGACGCCGAGGCGAACGTGGTGTGGGCCTTCGGCGGTCGGCCCGCGCCGCTCACCCCCGATGCGGCATCGACGATGACCCCGGTGGTCTCCACCAGCCCCGCCCGCACGAACGGCGTGAGGGCCAGGGCCGCACCGGTCGGGTAGCAGCCGGCGACCGCGACGAGGTCGGCACCGGCCAGCTCCTCGCGGAAGAGCTCGGGGATGCCGTAGGCGGCCTCGGCCAGGAGCTCGGGCGCCGGGTGCGCCTGGCCGTACCACTGGTCGTACAGGGCCGGGTCCTTCAGCCGGAAGTCGGCGGCGGCGTCGACGATCCACTTCACCCGTCCCCGTAGCTTCGGGACGATCTCCTGGCTCAAGCCGTGGGGCAGGCCGAGGAAGACCAGGTCCAGGCCGTCGCAGTC
>DMTU01000177.1:0-1452 GCA_003476595.1 Acidimicrobiaceae bacterium
GCAGCTCGTCGAGCTTGGCCAGCTCGTCGGCCACCGAGGTCGCCCCGCCACCCGCACCGTGCCCCTGGCCGATGCGGTCGAACTTGCGGTTCTCGTTGGCCTCGATCTGGCGGTAGATCTCGTTCTGCACCGCGGACGGCTTGCGCACGTCGGAGAACGCCTGGCGCCCGCTCTCGCCGGCGGACTCGATGACGAGGTCGCCGGAGCCGAGCATCCGCTCGATCAGGCGCTGGGAGAACAGCACGTTGTTGACGCGCTCGAGCGGGATCTCGATGCCGTGCTTGGAGACCACGCCGTGGCGGTAGATCAACCGGTCGCTCGTCACGACGAAGTTCGTCGTGCGCCAGTCGAGGTAGCGGACGATCCACCAGCCGAGGGCGGCGAGGATCAGCACGCCGGCGAGCAGCTGGACGATGCCGTTGTCCACGTTGAGCAGCACGAGGGTGCCGAGCACGATGGCGGCGAGGAGCGCGAGGGTCTGCTTGGCGAGGAACGACCAGTGCGGGTGCAGGTCGAGGACGACCTCTTCGGCGTCGTTCAGGAGCTTGCGCGGGAAGGGCACGGGCAGGATGGTACGTCTACGCCCAGCCCAGCTCGTGGAGGCGCTCGTCGTCGATGCCGTAGTGGTGGGCCAGCTCGTGGATGACGGTGATGCGCACCTGCTCGGTCACCTCCTCCTCGGTCCCGCACATCGAACAGATCGGGAGCCGGTAGATCGTCACCCGGTCCGGCATGGGCGGGCCGCCTGCGCCGTAGTCACCGCGCTCGGTCAGCGGGATCCCCTCGTAGAGGCCGAGGAGCGAGCCGGTGGGTCGGCCGGTGCGGATGCGGACCATCACGTTCTCGAGCCCCTCGGCCAGCGGAGCGGGCAGCTCGTCCAGGGCGGCCGCCACCAGCTCCTCGAACCGATCGGGGTCGACCTCCACCATCGCCGCCGACGCTACCGGGGCAGCCTCTAGCCTCCGGGTCGTGATGGACCCCGAGGCGGTGCTGGCCGGCCTGGACGACGACCAGCGCCGCGCCGCGACCTCACCGGCGACGCCGCTGGCCGTCGTGGCGCCCGCCGGGTCGGGCAAGACCCGGGTCCTCACCGCGCGGGTCGCCCACCGCGTCGCGGCCGGCGAGATCGAGCCCGCCCACGTCCTGTGCGTCACGTTCACCCGCAAGGCCGCCGGTGAGCTCACCGGCCGCCTGCGGCGCATCGGCATCCGCGACCGCATCGAGGCCGGCACGTTCCACGCGGTGGCGTGGCGCCAGCTGCGGGACCGCTGGTCGGCCCAGGGCCGCACCGAACCCCAGCTGCTCGACCGCGTCCGCCCGTTCCTGCGCGAGCAGCTCGACGTCACCGCACCGGCCGTGCTCACCGAGCTGGCGAACGAGATCGGGTGGGCTCGCGCTCGCATGGTCCGCCCCGACGGCTACGCGGACGCGGCGCGGGCGGCCGGCCGTCGC
>DMTU01000177.1:1552-1991 GCA_003476595.1 Acidimicrobiaceae bacterium
CGCACCCGCCAGCCGGCCGCCGAGGTCGCCGAGCGCTTCGCCCAGTACGAGGCGGCCAAGGCCAAGCGCCACGTGGTGGACTTCGACGATCTGCTGGCCGCCTGCGCCGCCGCCATCGAGGGAGACCCGGGCTTCGCGGCCGCGCAGCGCTGGCGCTTCCGCCACCTCTTCGTCGACGAGTTCCAGGACGTGAACCCCCTGCAGTTCCGGCTGCTGGAAGCCTGGCGGGGCGACCGGTGGGACGTGTTCGTCGTCGGCGACACGCACCAGTCGATCTACGGCTGGAACGGCGCCGACCCGGGCCTGCTCGACGAGCTCGGCCGCCGGTGGCCGGCGCTGGAGACCATCCACCTCGACCGCACGCACCGCTCCACCCCCCAGATCACCGCCGCCGCCGCGTCCGTCATCGCCGCCGCCGGCCTGCCCGACCGCCACCCGG
>DMTU01000177.1:2153-11716 GCA_003476595.1 Acidimicrobiaceae bacterium
CCTGCCCGACCGCCACCCGGTGTCGAGCGGCGCCCCGGGCCCGCCGGCGCGCTGCCTGGAGCACGAGGACGAGGTGGCCGAGGTCCGCGCCATCGGCCGGGCCATCCGCCGACGCCGGGGTTCCGACCTGCCGTGGAAGGCGTTCGCCGTCCTGGCCCGGACCCACGAGCGGGTGCTCGACCTCGACCGCGGGCTCGCTGCCCTCGGCGTCCCCACCCGGATGCGCCGCCAGGCCTCCCTGCTCGACGACCCGGCGGTGCGACGGGTGCTGCACCGGCTCCGCGACGACGAGCGTCCGCTGCTCACCGCCCTCGGCGACGCCCTCCGCGGTGACGCCGACGACCCCGCCGTGATCGCGCTGGCCGAGGCGGGCGAGGGACAGAGAACCACCGACGACGCCATGACCGGGCGGGCCTTCGTAGGCTGGGCCTACGCCAACCTCTCCGACGACGACCACGAGCCCGACGCAGTCACCATCTCCACCATCCACGCGGCCAAGGGCCTGGAGTGGCCGGTGGTGCACATCGCGGGCTGCGAGGACGGCTCGATCCCGATCTCGTCGGCTCGCCGGCGTGAGGCCCGCGCCGAGGAGGCCCGCCTGCTGTACGTCGCCGTCACCCGGGCGGAGCAGGAGGTGACCCTGCACTGGGCCCGCGCCCGCACCCACCGGGGGACGCGCCGACCCCAGACCCGGAGCCCCTTCCTCGAGGGCTTCGAGGCGCGCGTCGCGGCGGTGACCGATCCGCCCACGTCGACCGGCGTCCCCCAGCTCGCTGCCCTCCGCGCCCAGCTGCGCCCTCCGGAGGTCACCGATCCCCTGCTGGCCGCGCTGCGGGCGTGGCGGACGGCGCGGGCCCGAGCGGCGCGGACCGAACCGGCGACGATCGTGCCCGACGAGGTCCTGGAGGAGATCGCCGTCCGCCGGCCCCACACGCGCCCGGAGATCGACGAGGTCGCCGGGCTCGGGCCGGCCCGGCGCAACCGCTTCGCCGACGAGCTGCTGGCGGTCGTGGCCCGGGCGGAGCACGCCCGATGAGGTTCACCGTCGAGCAGCGGTTCCGCACCGGCGCCGAGGAGACAGCCCGCGCCTTCGCCGATCCCGACCTGTACGCCGGGTTCGCCGCGCTGCCGAAGGTGTCGGTGCCCGACGTCCTCTCCTGCGAGCGCGACGGCGAGCTGGTCCACCTGCGCATCCGCTACCGCTTCGCCGGGCAGCTCTCCTCCGCAGCGCGGGCGGTGATCGACCCGGACCAGCTGACCTGGGTGGACGAGTCCACCCACGACCTGGCTCGCCGCCACGTCCGGTTCGTGCTCCGGCCCGACCACCACGCCGGCCGCTTCCGCTGCTCCGGCGACTACCGCATCGAGCCGCTCGACGACGGCTGCCGCCGGCACGCCACCATCGACCTCAAGGTGTCCGCGCCCTTCGTCGGCGGCGCGGTCGAACGAGCCATCGAGTCCGGGCTGCGGGAGCACCTCGCCGAGGAGACCCAGGTGGTGGAGGCGTACCTGGCGGACCGTCGGTAGGTTCGCCTGGTGCGCCTGGCCACCTGGAACGTGAACTCGCTGAAGGCCCGCCTCGAGCGCGTCGAGGCCTGGCTCAGCGCGGCGTCCCCGGACGTCCTGTGCCTCCAGGAGACCAAGATGGCCGACGACGCGTTCCCGGCGCTGGCCCTCGGCGCCCTCGGCTACGAGGGCGTGCACCACGGGCAGGGCCGCTGGAACGGCGTGGCGATCCTCTCCCGCATCGGCATCACCGACGTGGTCCACGGCTTCGCCGACGGCGGCCCGCCCGACGACGAGGCCCGCCTGCTCACCGCCCGCTGCGGCACGGCGGTCGTGGTCACCGCCTACGCCCCCAACGGCCGCGCCGTCGGGCACGAGCAGTTCCACTACAAGCTCGCCTGGTTCGAGCGCCTCGCCGCCCACCTCGACGCCGTCGCCGACCCGTCCGAGGAGGTCGTCGTCTGCGGCGACCTCAACATCGCCCCCGAGGACCGCGACGTCTGGGACGTCGAGGCCATCCACGGCGCCACCCACATCACCGACGAGGAGCGAGCCCGCTTCCAGCGGCTCCTCGACTGGGGTCTGGTCGATGCGTTCCGCCGCTGCTACCCCGACGACGACCGGCTCTTCACCTGGTGGGACTACCGGGCCGGGAACTTCCACAAGCACAAGGGGATGCGCATCGACCACGTGCTGGTGAGCGAGCCCCTGGCCGAGCGGCTGTCCTGGTCGCTCGTGGACCGCAACGCCCGCAAGGGCACCGGCCCCTCCGACCACGCCCCGCTGCTCATCGAGGTCGAACCCGAGGCGGTGCCGGCATGAGCGACGCCGACGCCGAGGGCCAGGCCTTCGGTCCGAACAGCCCCAGCTGGCCGAGCCGGCTCGCCGAGCTGGCCTCCGAGGAGCCCACCCCGCGCCGCCGCGAGCTGCGCCGCCTGGCCGATGCCACCCGCCGGGTGCTGCACACGATGGTGATGAACGGCGCCGACGCCGGCACCCTCGCCGCAGCCGCCGACGCGCTCGAGGCCGTCGCCGACGACCTCCAGCACCACGCCCAGCCGAGCCAGTCGATCTACGAGGGCTTCGGGGAGGCGGCGACCAGCGGCAACCCGCACGGCTTCTTCGACCACAGCCCGATGCTCGGCGTGGCCAACCCGATCGCCCCGCCCATCGTCCTGCGCGGCGTCGACGAGCGCACCATGGAGGGCACCGCCACCTTCGGGCCCGCCTACGAGGGGCCTCCCGGGTGCGTGCACGGCGGCTACATCGCGGCCGCGTTCGACGAGGTCCTCGGCGCCGTGCAGTCGCTGTCGGGCCAGCCGGGCATGACCGGCACGCTCGTCGTGCGCTACCGCTCCCCCACGCCGCTGCACGAGCCGCTGCGCTTCACCGGCCGCTTCGAGGGCGTCGAGGGGCGCAAGATCCTCACGACCGGCACGCTCCACGCCGGCGATCGGCTCTGCGCCGAATCGGAGGGGACCTTCATCTCCGTGGACTTCGGCCGCATGGCCGAGCTGCGATCGCGGCGGGCCGAACAGCAGGCCCGCCGCGACGACCAGACCTGACCTAGGAGCGCTTCGTCGCCCGCTTCGCCGCCTTCTTGGCCGGCGCCTTCTTGGCGGGTGCCTTCTTGGCCGCAGCCTTCTTCGTCGTGGCCTTCTTGGCCGGCGACTTCTTCGCTGCTGCCTTCTTGGCCGGCGACTTCTTGGCCGGCGCCTTCTTGGCTGCTGCCTTCTTCGTCGTGGCCTTCTTGGCCGGCGACTTCTTGGCCGTGGCCTTCTTGGCTGCAGCCTTCTTCGTCGTGGCCTTCTTGGCCGGCGACTTCTTCGCCGTCGACTTCTTGGCCGCCGCCTTCTTGGCGGGCGCCGCCTTCTTCTTGGTCGCAGCCTTCTTGGCCGCTGCCTTCTTCTTGCTCGCTGCCTTCTTGGTCGCCATGGCTGACGTCGCCTTCCTGTCCGTTGCCTTCTGGTCCGGTGCTGGCTTCTTCGCCGCAGCCCGTGCCCGGGTGCTCGATGCGGCCTTCTTCGCTGGTGCGGCAGCCTCTGCCGCGGCGGCCGCTTCGGCGGCCTCGGCATCGGCTTGCTGCTGGGCACGGAGCTTGCGGCGCTGGGAGACCGACAGCTTGCGATCCCCCTCCTCCGGCGTCGGCGCCGGGGCCGCCTTGCGGGCGGGTGCGTCGTCGGTGGCGGCGTCCTCGACGGCCGGCGCTTCGGCGTCGGGCGCGTCCTCGTCGGACACGTCCTCATCCGATGCGTCGAGCGCCATGCCGGGCATGGCGAGGTCGATGCCGCGGCGAGGGGTGTCGATGGCCTTGACCACGAACTCGCGGGTCTCACCCAGCTCGAGGACCTCGCGCGCGCTGCGAGGCGGCGGGTCGGAGATGGACTTCAGCGAGATGTAGGCGCGGGTGCCGTCGCAGAGGACGTAGGCGCCGTGGCTGGCGAACTGCTCGACCTCGGCCTCGATTACCGAGCCCACGGGGTGGGCACCGACGAACTCGATGAAGGGCAGCGGCTCGTTGTAGGGCTCAGGCTCCTTGCCCCCGCGCTTGCGCCCGGCGGGCTCATCGGCCTTGGCCTTGGCCTTGGTCCGCCCGGACGACTTCGCCGACTTGGACGACGACTTCGACCGCGACGACTTGGACGACTTCGAGGAGGACTTCGACGGGCGCTTGGACGCGGGCGTCTTCGTCTCGGCGGCCTTGGAGCCGCGGCGCTTGCGCTTCGCGTCGGACACGGCGCGGCGGCTGGTGGGCCCGCGCACCGGCGAGCGGGCGAGGAAGATCCACCCGACGCCGGGGACGTGCTTGCCACCCAGCAGGCGGCCCTCCTGGAAGAGCCAGTCGTAGGTGCCGTGGAACTCCTGGAAGGAGTCGTTGGACAAGATGATGGCGTCGGCGCGGTCGGCGACCTCGAGGATGAAGGCGTCACCGCGACCGATCACGCCCGCGGGGGGCGTGATGATCTGGCCGCTGTTGACCTTCTCTTCGTACTGGTCGCGCTCGGAGGCGTCGATGCGGTGCCCGAAGGTGGCATCGACGATGACCGTCACGTTGGCGTGGTCGAACTCGGCGGTCACCGCGTCCACGGCCTCCAGCAGCTGCTGGAGGCTGGGGAGGGATCGACCCTCGGTTGCGATGTTGGATCCGTCGACGACGAGATGCGTGGTTGGCAAAGTGGGACGCAGCAGGTTCGGTGGTGCAGGGCCCGCAGCTGCGATGCCGGACCCGCTCGACGTGACCCTACTGGCGTGACGCCCGCCATCCGCGGAGCACCACCATCTCGACGTCGTGGTAGGAACGCCGCCGTGCCCGACCCCGCCCCGCAGATCACCGCCGCGCTCTTCGACTTCGGAGGCGTGATCCTGTCCAGCCCCTTCGACGCGTTCGCCGACTACGAACGCGAGCACGGCCTGCCCGACGGCTTCATCCGCGGCCTCAACGCCACGAACCCCGACGACAACGCGTGGGCGAAGATGGAGCGCAACGACGTCACCATCCCGGAGTTCTGCGCGCTGTTCGAGGCCGAGGCCCGTGCCGCCGGCGGCGAGCTGGACGCCGCCGCCGTGCTCGCCCGCCTGCGCGGCCAGATCCGCCCGGCGATGGTCGAGGCGGTGCGGCGGTGCAAGGCGCACCTCAAGACGGCGTGCCTCACCAACAACTTCGTGGCGCCCGATGCCAGCCACCCCGAGGGTCGCATGGACCCCGAGAGCTTCGACGGCGTGATGGACCTGTTCGACGTCGTCGTCGAATCGTCCAAGGCCGGGTGCCGCAAGCCCGACCCCCGCTTCTACGAGATCGCCTGCGAGGAGCTCGGCATCGAGCCGGCCGAGGCCGTCTTCCTCGACGACCTCGGCATCAACCTGAAGCCGGCCAAGGCCATGGGGATGACCACGATCAAGGTGGTCGACCCGGACGAGGCCGTCGCCGAGCTCGAGCGGGTGGTGGGCTTCCCGCTGCGCTGACGGCGAAGACGGATATCGTCCCGGCAGTGACCATCCGCTCGCGCCACAACGTCCGCGTGACCGGGCCCGACGACGGCCAGCCGATGGTGTTCGCACACGGGTTCGGCTGCGACCAGGCGATGTGGCGCCACGTCGCTCCGCGCTTCGCCGACCGCTACCAGGTCGTGCTGTTCGACCACGCTGGCGCCGGCGGTTCCGACCCGGCCGCCTACGACCCCGAGCGCCACGCCCGCCTGGAGGGCTACGCGGAGGATGTCGTCTCCGTGATCGAGGGCCTCGACCTGCACGACGTCGTCTTCGTCGGCCACAGCGTCAGCGCCATGATCGGCGCCCTGGCCGCAGCCGAGGCACCCGAGCGCTTCGCCCACCTCGTGATGGTCGGCCCGTCGCCCCGCTACCTCGACGACCCCGAGACCGGCTACATCGGTGGCTTCGGACGGGAGGACATCGACGGCCTGCTCGAGTCCCTGGGATCCAACTACCTCGGCTGGTCAGCGGCGATGGCGCCGGCGATCATCGGCAACGCCGATCGCCCCGAGCTCGGCGCCGAGCTCACCGAGAGCTTCTGCCGAGCCGACCCCGAGATCCAGCGCCGCTTCGCTGCGGCCACCTTCCTCGCCGACAACCGCGCCGACCTGGCCCGGGTCCGCACCCCGACGCTCGTGCTGCAGTGCAGCGACGACATCATCGCCCCCGACGTCGTGGGCGAGTACGTCCACCGACACCTGGCCGAGAGCGAGCTGGTCCGGATGGCAGCAACCGGGCACTGCCCGAACCTCAGCGCGCCCGACGAGACCGCCGCAGCGATCGACTCGTACCTGCGCGCCCGTCGATGACGGGCGGCTGACCAGGCCGATGTCGGCACCAGGATCCGAGCCGACGGAGGGCTACGTCCGCGCGCTGATCGAGGACGACCCGATCGAGCTCTACGAGACGGCGCCCTGCGGCTACCTCTCCGCCGATGAGGACGGTCGGATCGTCAAGGTGAACCGCACGTTCTGCGACTGGACCGGGTACCGGCGCGACGAGCTCGTCGGCCGCCGCTTCCAGACCCTGCTCGCGGTCGGCGACCGCATCTTCTACGAGACCCACTTCGCCCCGTCGCTCTCGCTGCAGGGCACGGTCCGGGAGATCGCGGCCGACGTGGTGTGTGGCGACGGGCAGCGGCTCCCCGTGCTGATCAACGCCGTGCGTGCCCACAGCCCCCGCGGGGCCGACCGCACGCGCATCGTCGTGTTCGACGCACGGGAGCGGCGGGCCTACGAGCGCGAGCTCCTGGCCGAGCGCGAGCGGGCCGAGCGGGCGGCGCAGGAGGCCCGGACGCTCGCCGAGACCCTGCAGCGCACCCTGCTGCCGGCCTCGATGCCGACCATCGCCGGCATCGACGTCGGGGCTGCGTACCGCCCGGCCGGCGACGGCAAGGTCGTCGGCGGCGACTTCTACGACGTGTTCCAGCTCGACGACCGGGCGTGGGGGGTGAGCCTCGGTGACGTCTGCGGCAAGGGCCCGGGCGCCGCGATCATCACGGCGCTGGCCCGGCACACGATCCGGGCGCTCGCCGTCCACACCGCGTCGACGAGCGCGGTGCTGGAGGGCCTGCACCACGCCATCCTCCGCAGCCCCGAGACCGACGGCTTCTGCACGGCGCTGTTCCTCACCGCCGACGTCGGTGCCGCCGGCGAGGTGCACCTCCGCATGTCCGCGGGCGGCCACCACCTCCCGCTCCTGGTCGGCACCGACGGCACCGTCACCGAGGTGGGCCGGCGCGGCCACCTCCTCGGGATGCTGGAGCCGCTGCGCCTGCACGAGGACCAGGTCACCGTGGAGCCGGGCGAGTCGTTGGTGCTGTTCACCGATGGCGTGATCGAAGCCAGGCGCGGCGAGGAGCTCTACGGCGAGCAGCGCCTCCACGAGCTGCTGGGCGAGCTCCGGATTGCGGGCGCCCAGGAGCTCGCCGACGCGATCACGGCAGACGCCGTGGACTTCCAAGGCGGTGCGCTGACGCGCGACGACATCGCGGTCGTGGTCCTGCAGGGCGCGGAGCGCCCCCCGGCTCAGTAGGACAGCGCCTTGTCCAGGATCATCGCCTGCTCCTGGTGGTGGATCTTGTTCGAGCCGGTGGCCGGGGAGCCCGACTCGTAGCGAGAGACCCGCTGGATCTTGTGGCTGTCGCCGAAGCCCTCGTACAGCCGACGGCTGGCGAAGTTCCACGGGCCCATGTTCTCGGGCTCCTCCTGGAGCCAGATCAGCTCGGTGGCCTTCGGGTAGCGATCGAGCTCCTCGGCCAGGCGCGTGGCGGGCCACGGGTAGATCTGCTCCACGCGCACGATGGCCACGGGCACCTGGCGCTCGTCGCGGGCGGCGATGGCGTCCTGGGCGACCTTGCCGGCGGCGAGCACGACCCGCCGCACGTCGTCGGTGTCGATCGCGCCGCTGGCCACCGCCGGGTCGGGCAGGACCTCCTCGAAGGAACCGTGCGTCAGCTCCTCGATCGTCGATCGGGCCGGCTTGGCCCGCAGCAGGGACTTCGGCGTGAACACGACCAGCGGACGCCGGACCTCCTGGTGCATCTGGCGGCGCAGCAGGTGGAAGAACTGACCGGCGGTCGTGGCGTTGACGACCTGGATGTTGTCCTCGGCGCACAGCAGCAGGAAGCGCTCCATGCGCGCCGAGCTGTGCTCGGGGCCCTGGCCCTCGAAGCCGTGGGGCAGCAGCATGATGAGCCCGGAGTCCTGCCGCCACTTGTCGGCGGCCGCGACGATGAACTGGTCGATGATGATCTGGGCGCCGTTGACGAAGTCGCCGAACTGGGCCTCCCAGGCGACCATCGCCTTCGGGTTCTCCACCGAGTAGCCGTACTCGAAGCCGAGGGCGGCGTACTCCGACAGGAGCGAGTCGTAGATCCAGAGCTTGCCCTGGTCGTCTGCGATGTTGCCGAGCGGCACGTACTCCGCGCCGTTGGTGTGGTCGTGCAGGGTGGCGTGGCGGTGGGCGAAGGTTCCCCGGCGGGTGTCCTGGCCGGCGAGGCGGATGTCGATGCCCTCGAGCAGCAGGGTGCCGAAGGCGAGGGACTCGGCCAGGCCCCAGTCGACCTCACCGGACTCCCACATCTTGCGGCGGGTGTCGAACTGCTTGGCCAGCTTCGGGTGGAGGTTGAAGTCCTCCGGCGTGGAGTCCAGGGCGGCGAACACCTGGTCGAGGACCTCGCGGTCGACGCCCGTGTCGATGTGGGGCAGCACCCCGCGCGGCGCCGGCGGCTCGGCCGCCATGTGCTCCTCCGGGGAGGAGCGGGTCTCGTCGAGGGCATCCTGGAGCCGGGCCTGGAAGTCGTCGAGCGCGGCCTCGGCCTCCTCGAGGGTCATGTGGCCCCGCTTGACGAGGGACTCGGTGTAGAGCTTGCGGACCGACCGGTGCTGGTCGATCTTGGCGTACATCATCGGCTGCGTGTAGCTGGGGTCGTCGCCCTCGTTGTGACCGTGGCGGCGGTAGCACACCATGTCGATCACGACGTCCTTGTGGAACTTCTGGCGGTATTCCCAGGCGAGACGTGCGACCCGAACGCAGGCTTCCGGGTCGTCGCCGTTGACGTGGAAGATCGGCGCCTGGACCATCCGGGCCACGTCGGTGCAGTAGAGCGAGGAGCGCGACGAGCCCGGCGAGGTGGTGAAGCCGACCTGGTTGTTGACCACCAGGTGCACGGTGCCGCCGGTGCGGTAGCCGCGCAGCTGGGAGAGGTTGAGGGTCTCAGCGACCACGCCCTGGCCCGCGAAGGCCGCGTCGCCGTGGACCAGCAGCGGCAGCACCGGGTAGGCGCTGCCCTGGTCGAGGACGTCCTGCTTGGCGCGGGCGATGCCCTCGAGCACCGGGTCGACGGCCTCGAGGTGCGAGGGGTTCGCGGCCACCGAGACCTTGACGGTCTCGCCGCTCTCGGCCTCGAACTCGCCCTCGGCGCCGAGGTGGTACTTCACGTCGCCGGAGCCCTGCACGGTGCGGGGGTCGATGTTGCCCTCGAACTCGCGGAAGATCTGACCGTAGGTCTTGCCCGCGATGTTGGCGAGAACGTTGAGACGGCCGCGGTGGGCCATGCCGATCGC
>DMTU01000147.1:0-648 GCA_003476595.1 Acidimicrobiaceae bacterium
GGGCTGCCCCGCGGGGCGCCGGTCCGACCGGTGGATCGACTGGGACCTCCGCGGCCACCAGCTGGTGACCCACGTGGTCGACCGGCACCCCGGTGCCGGCGACACGAACCCCGTGGATGGGCACGAGGTGCCGGTCCCGCACTTCGGCCTGCTGCTCGACGTCGAGGCGTTCCACGTCGTGGCCGGGCGGCTCCGCGACGGCGGCGTGCCGTTCGTCATCGAGCCGTACCTGCGGTTCGCCGGCGAGCCGGGCGAGCAGTGGACGCTCTTCGTGCGAGACCCGGCCGGCAACGCCGTCGAGCTGAAGGCGTTCGCCGACGACGCCGACGTGTTCCGCGTCTAGGTCGGGTGGGACGACGCCCACTCGACGAGGGTGCCGGCGTCCCAGGTGTTGACCACCTGCTCGGGGGTGACCCCGTGGCGGGCGGCCTTGTCGCACCCGAACGGCTGCCACTCGAGCTGGCCGGGCGCGTGGGCGTCGGTGTCGATCGAGAGCTTGCAGCCCCACTCGAGCGCGAGCTCGAGCAGGTGGTCGGGCGGGTCCTGCCGCTCGGGGCGGCAGTTGATCTCCACCGCGGTGTCGAAGCGGGCGCAGGCGGCGAACACCACCTCGGCGTCGAAGCTGGAGCCGACCCGGCCGGCGAAGTC
>DMTU01000147.1:814-1686 GCA_003476595.1 Acidimicrobiaceae bacterium
GGGCGCTGGTGGCCGGGCACCTTCTGGCCGGTGCAGTGGCCGAGGATGTCCACGTGGGGGCTGGCGACGGCCATCACCATCCGGCGGGTCATCTCCTTCGCGTCCATCGACAGCTTGGAGTGGACGCTGGCCACGACGACGTCGAGGCGGTCGAGGAGGTCCTCGTCCTGGTCGAGGGTGCCGTCGGCGAGGATGTCGACCTCGATGCCGGTGAGGATCCGGAAGTCGTCCCACCGCCCGTTGAGCTCGTCGATCACGTCGAGCTGCTTCCGTAGGCGGTCGGGGTCCAGCCCGTGGGCGATGGTGAGGCGGGGGGAGTGGTCGGTGAGGACCATGTACTCGTGGCCGAGGGCGCGGGCCGCCTCGGCCATCTTCTCGATCGGGGCGCCCCCGTCGGACCAGTTCGAGTGGAGGTGGCAGTCGCCCCGGAGCGCAGCCCGCAGCTCGGCGCCCTCGCCGACGTCGATCGGGTTCGTGGCCTCCAGCTCGGTGAGCTTCTTCGGGGCCTTGCCGTCGAGCGCCTCGGCGATCACCGCGCTGGTGGCCGGCCCGATGCCGGGCAGCTCGGTGAGCGTGCGCTCGCGGTGGCGGGTCCGCAGCTCGTCGGTGTCGAGCTCGGCGACCAGGTCGCGGGCGTTGGCGTAGGCCCGCACCCGGCGCCCCTCCTCCAGCCGGCGATCCAGCAGGTAGACGATGCGGTCGAGCACGTCGACGGGGTCGAGCGGACCGTCGGTGGGGTCGTGATCGCAGGCGTCGGCCACGACCGAACGCTATCGCCGGCCACCACTACCCTCCCCGGGCATGCGCTGCCCCGTGTGCCTGGATGCCGATCTCGTGCCGCACATCCGCGACGGGATCGAGATCGACCACTG
>DMTU01000147.1:1785-5011 GCA_003476595.1 Acidimicrobiaceae bacterium
TGGCTCGACCGGGGCGAGCTCGAGAAGCTGCTCGACCTGGTCGAGGCCCGGTCGCCCGAGGTCCGCATCGCCCACCCCGAACCGCACCGCGCCCCGGACCCCGTGCCCTCGCACCAGCGTCGGGACGACCGGGATCGAGATGACCGCGACCGGTACGACGACCGCGACCGCCCCCGAGGCCGGAAGCGCAAGCGCAAGGGTGCCTTCGCCGAGATGCTCGAAGAGGTCTTCGAGGCCTTCGACTGATCGCGAACTGGCAGTGCTCCGGTCGCGCGCGACGTCGCGACTGCCAGTTCTCAGGAGAGGTCGATGAGCGCGAGGCGCAGGGCGTGGAGCTCGTCGGCCACGTCGCCGATGCGGTCCACGGCCCGGTCGGGCACGTCGACCGCCACTGCGCCGGCGGACGCCACCACCTCGCCGAGACGCAGCTGCAACCGGTGCAGCTCGTCGGCCGCCCGCTCCACCGCGTCCCAGATGGCGTGCACCGAGGCGAGCTGGCGATCGAGCGACTCGGCGGCGGCGCGGAGGTCGGACGTGTCCCGGCCGTCGTCCTCGGCCCGGGCCAGCGCGCCACGAGCCGCCTTGAGCCGGCGGGTGATCTCGTCGGGCCCGAGGTCGCCGAGCGTGGCCGCCTTGCGGTCGGTGCGCTGGGCGGCGTCGAACACGGCTCGGACGGCGGCGTGGACCTCGCCCCGCAAGGTCTCCAGCCGGTCCCGGACGGGGCCGTCGGGCGTGCGGCCGACGATGGCGTCGTAGCGGCGGGCCGCGTCGAGGGCGGCGAGGGCATCGCCCCGGCGCTGCGGGCCCACCGAACCGGTATCGAGGTCGGCGAGGGGATCCTGCGCCTCGCCCCGGTCCCTGCGCCTGAACACCATGACGGGGGACGATACCGACGCCGGTAGCCTCGCCATCCGCATGGAACGCTTCGGATTCGTCGGCCTCCCCAACGCGGGGAAGTCCTCCCTCTACAACGCCCTCTCGGGGGGCGGGGCCCTGGCCGCGCCGTACGCCTTCGCCACCACCGACCCCAACGTCGGCGTGGCCAAGGTGCCCGACCACCGCCTCGGCCTGCTCGCCGAGATGTCCAAGTCGCGCAACGTCGTGCCGGCGTCGGTGCAGTTCGTCGACATCGGCGGGCTGGTCGAGGGCGCGTCCCAGGGCGAGGGCCTCGGCAACCAGTTCCTGGCCCACATCCGCGAGGCCGACGCCATCGTCTTCGTCCTGCGAGCGTTCGAGGACGACGACGTGCCCGGACCGTCCGACCCGCTCGAGCACCTGCGCATCCTCGAGATCGAGCTCACGCTGGCCGACCTCGACACCGTCGAGAAGCGCCTCGACAAGCAGCGCCGCATGTTCAAGGGCGACAAGTCCCTCGCCGGCGAGATCGCTGTGCTCGAGGAGGCGGTGGCCGTCCTCGGCGAGGGGACCCCGATCTACCGATCGGCCATGAAGCCGGCGGCCCGCGAGGAGCTGCGCCAGCACTTCCTGCTCACCAACCGCCCGGTGATCGCCATCGTCAACGTCGGCGACGACCAGCTGGACGACATGGACGCGGCGATCGAGCCGGTGGTCGCCGAGCTCGGCGGCGTCGGTGAGGTCATCGGCATGTGCGTCCAGCTCGAGGCGGAGGCCGCCACCCTCGACACCGAGGAGGAGCGGGTGGAGATGCTCGAGGGCCTCGGGCTGGGCGAGGGCGCCCTGCCCCGCTTCCTGCACACCGCCTACCAGCTGATGGGCCTGCGCACGTACTTCACCACCGGCGAGAAGGAGAGCCGGGCGTGGACGTTCCGGGCCGGCTCCAAGGCTCCCGAGGCCGCCGGCGTCATCCACACCGACTTCCAGCGCGGCTTCATCCGGGCCGAGTGCATCCAGTGGGACGAGCTGCTCGAGTGCGGCTCCTGGAACGCGGCCAAGGACGTGGGCAAGCTCCGGGTCGAGGGCAAGGACTACGTGGTCCAGGACGGCGACGTCCTCGAGTTCCGATTCAATGTGTAGCCATGCCGTGGCTCATGCGCGACGACCGGGTGCTGGCCAGCCTCGAGATCGCCTCGTCCCGGTCCGACCGGCGCACGGGCCTGCTCGGCCGTGACGGCTTCGAGGGCGCGCTGCTGATCGAGGGCACCCGCTCGGTCCACACCATGGGCATGCGCTTCCCGATCGACGTCGCCCACCTCGACGGCGACGGCACGGTCCTGCGCTGCGCCACGATGCCCCGCCACCGCGTCGGCATGCCCGTGCTGCGGGCCCGGAAGGTGCTCGAGGCCGAGGCCGGATCGTTCGCGCGGTGGGGGATCTGCCCCGGACAGGTCCTCGAGGTCCGGGTCCAGCACCCCGCCGACTCGTGAGCGGTCGCCTCGTCGTCGTCGGCACGCCCATCGGCAACCTGGGTGACCTGTCGCCCCGGGCCGTGGACGCGCTCACCGCGGCCGACGTCATCGCCTGCGAGGACACCCGGCGGACCGGCCGCCTGTTGGTGGCCGCCGGGATCGAGCGGACGGACCTGGTGGTGGCCAACGACCACACCGAGGCACGGGTCGCCTCACGACTGGTGGCGCGGGCCCGGACCGGCGCGGTCGTCGCGCTGGTCACCGACGCCGGCATGCCCGGCGTCTCCGACCCCGGCAACGACGTGGTCGCGGCGTTCGTCGACGCCGGGCTCGGCGTGGAGGTCGTGCCCGGTCCCACGGCGGTGACCACGGCGCTGGCGGCGAGCGGGCTGCCCACCGGCCGGTTCGTGTTCGAGGGCTTCCTGCCCCGCAAGGGCGCCGGCCGCACCGAGCGCCTCGCCGCCGTCGCCGCCGAACCCCGCACCGTCGTGCTCTACGAGGCACCCCACCGGGCCGAGCGCACGATCGCCGACCTGGCCGAGGTGTGCGGTGACGATCGTCGGGTCACCGTGGCGCGCGAGCTGACCAAGCTCCACGAGGAGTGGTTCCGCGGCGACCTCGCCGGCGCCGCCGACTGGCTCGCTGCCGAGCCCAAGGGTGAGTTCGTCATCGTCCTCGGCGGAGCCGCCCCGCCGCCCGAGGTCACCGACGACGAGCTGCGCGACGCCCTCGACGAGGAGGTCGCCGCCGGCGCCACCACCCGCGACGCCGTCGCCGCGGTGGTCGCCCGCTACGGCGTCGCCAAGCGCCGGGTCTACGACCTCGCCATCAGCTGACCGATTCTGGTCAGCGGAGACGGAACGTGGTCCGCAAGGGCCTTGTTCCGTGGCCGCTGCCAG
>DMTU01000147.1:5140-5581 GCA_003476595.1 Acidimicrobiaceae bacterium
TTCAGCGGTCGGCGGCGGCGAGGACCTCGTCGACCGTCGACGGGCGGTCGGTCGCCAGGAGCGCCTGGCGGAGGCCGGCGACCCCGTCGGCGCTGAGCTCCCAGACCGATTCCTCCTCGTCGGTGTGGAGCACGAAGACGTGGTGGTCCTCGAGGCCCTCGACGTGGATGGCCCCGCCGGCGAACGTGCCGGCCGGCTGGCCCTCCCAGCGCAGGTCGACGGCCAGCGCGCCGGCCTCGTCGAGGTGGTCGGCGCCGGACAGCACGGTGGCGACCGCGGCCAGCCCGTCGTCGGCCCGCACCAGCGTCGGCCCGCCGGGGTGCGTGGCCTCCAGGCAGCTGAGGGACTGCACGTCGGGGACCGTGGCCACGAGGGTCCCGGCGGTGGGCCACCCGGGACGACCGACGGCACGCCGGCGTCCGGGCAGCCGGTAGAGGCGGG
>DMTU01000147.1:5627-7889 GCA_003476595.1 Acidimicrobiaceae bacterium
GTCGACTGCCGGGTCGAACAGGTCGCCCTGGCGGACGTCGGCGTCCACACCGGCATCGGCCAGGTGCTCCTTCGTGTCGGCCACGAGGTCGGCGTCGGCCTCCACCCCGGACACGGTGGCGCCGCGGCGGGCCGCCGCCAGCAGGACCTGCCCGTCGCCGCAGCCCAGGTCCAGCAGGTGGACCCCGGGACCGACGCCGGCGAGGTCGAGCGCGGCCTCGACGGCCTCGGCCTGGCTGGGCGCCCAGAAGGGCCAGGTGCGGGCGGTGTCCGCCGTGTCGGGAGAGGCCACGCGGGTCAGGCGGTGGCGGTGCTGACGCCGAGCGGGGCGTTGGCGCGCAGGTGCTCACAGGCCAGCTCCGGCGGCATGATGTTGATCATCACGCCGGTGCCCTGCTCGAAGCCGGCCACCGACGTGATGCGCGGGTTCACGTGCACGTGCCAGTGGAAGTCACCTGGGTGGTGGTGCGGCGCGGTGTGGAACACGAGGTTGTAGGACACGTGGCCCATGACGGCCCGGAGGGCCATGAGCGAGTCGCGGATGGCCCGTCCGACGGCGACGAGGTCCTTCGGTGACGCGTCGGTGAGGTGCTCGGCGTGGGTCCGGGGGACCACCAGCATCTGGTACGGCGACGCGCTCCAGAACGGGCACAGCACCATGACCCGCTCGTCGGCGTGGACCACCCGGTGGCCGGCCTCGAGCTCGGCCTGGACGGTGGTGCACAGCAGGCAGGACCCGTCGAAGCGCTCGAAGCCCCGCTGCTCCTCGGCGATCTCGCCGGGGACGAAGGGGATGCCGAGCAGCTGGCCGTGGGGGTGCTCGAGCGAGGCGCCGGCGGCCCGCCCGGCGTTGACGATGGCCTGCGTGTAGCGGGTGCCCGCCTGGCGGCCGTGGTCCTCCATGCGGTCGCGGATGGCGGCCATGACGAGGCCGGCCTGCTTGTCGTCGAGGTCGCCCCACGACTGGTCGTGCTCGGGGGACAGCACGAGGACCTCGTGGATGCCCGACGCGTTCGCCTGGGTGAACACCGGGCCCAGGTTGCTGACCCGCATCGGCTCGCTGCCGGAGAAGGCGGGGTACTTGTTCGGCACGACCCGCACCGACCACGCCCCGTTGCTGCCGTACTCCTCGAGCGACGGGGGCGTCTCCTCCTCGTTGCCGGGGCAGAACGGGCAGGGCTGGTCGGGGTCGGCCTCGACCGGGAGCTCCCTCGACACCAGCTCGCCCGGCCGGTCCTGGCGGGTGCTGGCGATGGTCACCCAGCGACCGGTGAGGGGGTTCAGGCGGAGCTCGCTCACCGCCCGGAGACTACCCATGCCCGTTCGCGTGCCGGTACACGGTCACGTGGGCATCGCTGGCGGCGTCGAAGCGCTCGCCGCCCCAGCCACCGTGGCGGTCCTCGACCGCGAGCCCCGCCGCGGCCGCCATGTCGTCGAGGGCGTCGGGCGCGACGAAGCACACCTGCCACGGTCGGAGCCGCACCGGCTGGCCGTCGCGGAGGTCCACGTGGTGGCCGTGCACGGTGCCCCGCACCGGGTCGGTGCGGCTCACGCGCAGCACGACCCGGTCGGCGTCGAGGCGCACCACGTCGACGTGGTCGGCCTGCTCGTCGCCCCCGGCGCCGGGCACGAAGGCCTCGACCACCACGATCCCGTCGGGGCGGACGGCCCGGCGGGCCTGGGTGAGGCAGCGTCGCTGCAGCGCGTGGGTGGGCAGGTTGAAGAGCGTGTTGAAGGCGACGAGCACCGCGCCGAACGCGCCGTCCCGCACCGGCAGCTCGGCCATGTCGGCCGCCACGACCGGCACGTCCGGGTGGCGGTCGACGGAGCGGGTGAGCATCGCGAGGGACGCGTCCAGGCCGACCACCGGCACGCCGGCGGCACGCAGCGGGCCGGCCAGCCGACCGGTGCCGCTCCCCAGCTCCAGCACCGGGCCGGTGGTGCGATCGGCCACGAACCGTGCCGTGGCGTCGGGCGGGGAGACGTCGGCGTACCAGTCGTCGTACACGTCGGCGAAGCCGTCCCCGTACGTGGCCGGCCCGTAGCCGCGCATGCCGGGCTCGTCCTCGTCTCCGGCGATCGGCACCATGCGGGCATCTTGCCGCGCACGTCGTCGGTACCGTGACCGCTGATGAGCGACGACCGCCGGCGCCCCGGCCAGCACGAGGCGCGCCGGGACGAGGTGCTCCGCCGCTGGGTCGCCGACGAGGTCCACCCGTTCTCCGAACCCGTGCGGGTCGAGCTGGAGCGAACCGGCCTCGGA
>DMTU01000147.1:7953-10174 GCA_003476595.1 Acidimicrobiaceae bacterium
CGCAGCGGCCTCGGACGCCGCGGCGTGCGGGTCGCCGGGGACCTCGCCCGGTTGCCGGTCACGGACCTCGTCGATCTCGGCGACGGCCGCCGCTTCGTGCTCGAACCGACGGCGGCGCGCATCCAGGAGGCTGCCGGCTCCGGGCTGCGGCTCCGGCTCCTGGCCGCCGACGTGCTCGGCCGGCGCGAGGGCTTCGCCCGCCACGAGGTCGACCTGCCCTTCAAGCCGGTGCGCTGGACGGTCGAGCGCCACGCCGAGGGCCCGCTCTTCGTGGCCGCCACCCACACCGACCTCGACCGGCTCACCACCATCGGCCGGCGGGCGCTGGCCATCAGCGGCATCACCCTCGCCGACCGGCTGGTCTGCACCGGCACCGGCACCGGTCCGCTGCAGCTGGAGCTCGGCGCCCGCGACGCCGGCGTCGCCCACCTGGTGGTCGAGTCCCCGCTCGCGCCCGCCGTCCTCGCCGATGCCGCTCCCACCGTCGTCGCCGGTCCGCCCCCGACCCTGGCCCGGCTCGTGGAGGCCGGGCTCCCGGCCAGCGTGCGGCTGCTGGTCGCGCACGTGGGTGCCGCAGGTGGCGAGGACCTGCCCGGCCTGCGCCGGCGCTCCGGGCGTCCGGTCCGGCTCTGGTGGGCGCCGCCGGGCGTGCGTGCCGCCTGGCCGACCTGCGAGGCCGATCAGCTCCACACCTGGCCCGAGCACGAGCACCTCGAGGTCGTCGGCGACGACGGCCTCCCCACCGAGGCCGGCCGACTGGTCTGGTCGGCGATCGGGTGGCGCGGCTCGGTCTGGCTGCGGGTGGCCCTCGGCCCCCGGGGCACCCTCGACCGCAGCGCGTGCGCCTGCGGGCGGACGACGCCCCGCGTGCGGGGCGCAGCCCGCGCGCGAGGGCCCCGCGAGCCGGCCACCGGGTCGCGCCGATGACGGGGTCCAGCTGGGCGGCGCCCGACAGCGCGCCGGTGCAGCCCGAGCGACCGCTCGCGACCGAGACGCCGGCCGGCGCGGCTCGCCGAGACGGCGGACGTCCGCCCCTGCCGCCCGTGCCCGTCGCCCTGCGCCCGATGACGACGCCCGACCTGCTGGACGGGGCGTTCGCCATCATCAAGCGCCGCCCCCGGGACGTGCTCACCCTGGCTGCGGTGCTGCTCATCCCGATCGAGGTGCTCAGCGCGGTGCTGCTGCGCGACGTGCTCGACGAAGAGGGCCTCACCGGCTTGACCGATCCGACGACCGCGATCGGGGAGGACGGCGAGGTCGTCGGCGTGGGCGCGGCCCTCACGTCCCTGGCCGTCGGGACGGTGTCGCTCGCCCTGCTCGCCGGGGCCCTCGGCGTGCTCGTCGACGGCTGGTACCGGGGCCGCGACGTGTCGGCCTGGGAGGCGGCGGGCGTGGCGCTGCGCCGCAGCTGGGCCCTGGTGCTCGGCACGATCCTGGTCCACGTGCTCGAGGGCATCGGCCTCCTGGCCTTCGGCGTCGGCGCGTACCTCGCCATGGCCCTGTGCCACGTGGTCAGCCCGGCGGTCACGGTCGAGGGCCTCGGACCCCTCGCTGCCATCCGCCGCTCGGTGCAGCTGACCCGCCGGCGGATCGGCCCCGCCCTCACCGTCCCCGGCCTGGTCGGCCTCGTCGGCCTGCTCGTCGGGTTTGGGTTCCAGTCCGTCCCCGAGCTGGCCACCACGATCGTGCCCGACGACTGGGACTGGCTCGTGCGCGCCGCCGGCCAGATCGCCTCCCAGCTGGTGGTCGTGCCCTTCACCGCCGGCGTCGCCGTCCTGTTCCACCTCGACCTGCGCATCCGGCTCGAGGCCCACGACATCGAGCTGCGCTCCCGTGCGCTCCTGGCAGGGTGAGCCCGGCGGCCTCGTCGACCCCGACGAGGTGCGCCGCACGGCCGAGGAGATCCTGTCCCGCCCCGAGTACCGGGAGCCCCAGCCGTCGTTGCTGGACCGGGCGCTGAGCGCCATCACCGACTTCCTGGGTCGGTCCTTCGCCGCCCTCACCGGCGGGGGCGCAGGCAGCATCATCGGCCTGGTCATCACCGCCCTCGTGCTCGCGCTGGCGCTGTGGCTGCTCGCCAAGGCGCTGCGCACGTCCTGGTCCCGCCCGCCCCGCGGCGACGCGGTCGGCGTCGTGCAGGGCACCTCGGCCCCCGACGACCCCGCGGTGTGGGACGCCGAGGCCGAGCGCCTGGCCGCTGCCGGCGACCGCCGCGGTGCCC
>DMTU01000147.1:10275-10889 GCA_003476595.1 Acidimicrobiaceae bacterium
GGCGACCGCCGCGGTGCCCTGCGCTGCCGGTACCAGGCCCTCGTCGCCGACCTCGTCCGCCGCGGCGCCGTGGACGACGTGGCCGCCCGGACCCCGGCCGAGCTGCGGCGGGAGCTGGCCGGCCGGCAACCGACCCTGGACCCGGTGCTGGACTCGGTGACCGAGCGGTTCGAGGCCGCCTGGTACGGCGGACGGTCCGTGGACGCCGGCGGGCTCGCCGCCTTCCGCGCCGACGTCGACGCCCTGCGCGCCGCCGAGCTGCGACCGGTGGTCCGCTCGTGAGCCGCCGCATCGCCTTCGGCGCCCTCCTGGTGGCGGCCGTCCTCGTCGGCGCCTACCTGACCGCGGCCCGCCAGACCCAGGGCCCGCCCCTCGATCCCTCCTCCACCGCGCCAGACGGGGCCCGAGCGGTGGTCGAGCTCCTCGGCGCGCTGGCCGCGGTCGAGGTGCTCGACGAGATCCCCGGCGACGACGTCGACGCGGCCCTGGTCCTGCAGGACCGCTTCGACCGAGACGCCGGCGAGGCCCTGCTCGACTGGGTCCGCCGTGGTGGGACCCTCGTCGTCGCCGACGTGGACTCGACCCTGACGCCACCCGTGACCGGCACCGCCACC
>DMTU01000147.1:11104-11253 GCA_003476595.1 Acidimicrobiaceae bacterium
GGGGACGTGCCGCCCGGGCTCGCCGACGTCGATCGCCTCGACGTGGGCGACGGCTTCCGCTTCGCGGTCCCGGACGATGCCGCAGGCAGCTGCGGCCCGGCCGGCGACGGCGCGCTCGTCGTCGTGGAGGCCGCGGGCGACGGGCGCAT
>DMTU01000147.1:11401-12244 GCA_003476595.1 Acidimicrobiaceae bacterium
GAGGCCGCGGGCGACGGGCGCATCGTGAGCGTCGGCGGGCCCGACCCATTCACGAACCGGAACCTGGACGAGGTCGACAACGCCGTCCTGGCCGCCGCCCTCCTCGCGCCCGAGACCGGCAGCCGGGCCGCGTTCCTGCGCCCGTCGCTCGTCGTCGGCACCGGGGACGACGGCCTCGTGGACCTGGTCGACACCCCGGTGCGGGCCGCGCTGGCCCAGCTCGTCGTCGCCTTCCTGCTCGCCGCGCTGTGGCGAGCCCGTCGCCTCGGCCGCCCCGTGGCGGAGCCCCAGCCGGTGCCGATCGAGGCCAGCGAGCTCACCCAGGCGGTCGGTCGAGTGCTCGCCCGCAGCGATCGGCCTGGCCCGGCGGCAGCCGCGCTGCGCGACCGCGCCCGCCGGGACCTCTCCGCACTGCTCGGCCTGCCGCTCGACGCGTCCGCCGAGGCGGTGGTCGAGGCCATCGCCCGGCGCACCGACCTGACCGTGGCC
Organism: Acidimicrobiaceae bacterium; assembly: GCA_003476595.1. Taxonomy (GTDB): domain Bacteria; phylum Actinomycetota; class Acidimicrobiia; order Acidimicrobiales; family Salinilacustritrichaceae; genus Salinilacustrithrix. The sequence continues at coordinate 11,891 of DMTU01000147.1, forward strand.
GAGGCCCGTCGCGCCGCGGTCGCCCCCGTCACCACCGACGCCGACCTCGTCGAGGTCGCGACCCTGCTCACCCGCATCCGGAAGGACACCACCCATGGCCGACGTCCCACCCACGTCTGACCCGACCCCCGCCAGCTCGGACCCCCGGGCCGCCGTGATCGCCGTGCGCGACGAGGTGGCCAAGGTCGTCGTCGGCCAGGACGGCGTGCTCTCCGGCATCATCGCCGCCCTCCTCGTCGGCGGCCACGTCCTGCTGGAGGGCGTGCCCGGCGTGGCCAAGACGCTGCTGGTCAAGACGGTGGCGGCGGCCTTCGACCTGGACTTCAAGCGGATCCAGTTCACGCCGGACCTGAT
>DMTU01000276.1:0-409 GCA_003476595.1 Acidimicrobiaceae bacterium
GCCGCCTGGAGCTCGTCGATGACGTCGTTGACGGCCTGGCCGACCGACTTGCGCTCGTCGGGCTCGAGCCGGCCGAGCTCGCGCTTCAGGCCCTTCAGCGAACCCTTCTTGCCCAGCGTGGTCCGCACGACCTCGTCGAGGGCATCGACGGTGGGCGCCTCGGCGAGGCGGGCGCGGGCGTCGTCGGCGATGCGGGCGAGCTCATCCATCATGGTCATGGAACCCTGCCCGACCGGGGCGGCGGCTGGCAAAGGGCTTCGGCCGTCGCGGTCAGCCGGTGCCGCTCCCCCGCCGCCGTGCGACCCGGGAGATGAGCCACCCGGCCACGATCCCGCCGACCAGGCCGATCGGTCCGACCAGGCTGCCGGTGGCGGCCCCTTCGACGATCGCCTCCACCGGGGACTCGGCC
>DMTU01000276.1:598-1075 GCA_003476595.1 Acidimicrobiaceae bacterium
CCCGCCTCGTCACCCATGCCGCCATCGGCGCGCGACGAGGAGTTCCTGTCAGACCGCCTTCGTACGATTTGTCCCATGACCGGTTCCGCCTCCTTCGCCCGCAGCGAACACACCGCTGCGGCGGCGCGGGCCCGGCTGGACGAGGTGGCTGCGTCGGCGACGGCTGTCGAAGCATCACAGCGAAACCTGTTGGCCGGCGTGATCGAACTGTGGCCCAGCTCAGCGTGGCTGGCCGCTGGCGCGACTTCGGCGAAGCGCTGGCTCCTCACCTACACCCACTGCTCCGAGCAGGAGGCCCACCGGCTCGAGCGACTCGCCGGGCTCTGCCACCGCCACCCTGCGCTCGCCGACGCCGTGCTGGCCGGTGAGCTGTCGATGGCCCGAGCCCAAACGCTCGGCAGCGCAGCGAACCCCGATCGCGAGCCGTGGCTGGCCGACTCGCTGGACGCGTTCCTCCGACTCGCCGAGCGGGGCTGC
>DMTU01000276.1:1192-9876 GCA_003476595.1 Acidimicrobiaceae bacterium
CGCCGAGCGGGGCTGCGACGACGCCGACTAGGCCGGGGCCGTCCGCCACTGGGCGTCGCTGGTCGACCAGGAGCGCGACGTCCGCCGAGTGCCCGCCCACTCCGTGGTCCTGAGCCAGAAGCTGTTCGGCGGCGGCGAGATCCACGGCGACCTCTCCCCCAACGCCTTCCTCAACGTCGCCACCGCCCTCGACGCCTGGACCGAAGACCCCGACCCGAGGGACGCCCCCTACCAGCGCTCGCTCGGCGAGCGGCGGGCCGATGCCCTCGACGACGTGTGCCGGGCCAGCCTCGACCCGGACAGCACCCGCTGGGGCTCCGCCGACGCCGAAGACGACGACCACGACGAAGACGAGTGGGAGGACGTCGAGGCGGCCGACACCTTCGATGGCTTCGCTCCGACCGATGACCTCGACGAGCACCTCGCGTCGACGGACGAGATCGACCCGCTGGTGGTGCTGCGCCGGCGGCTCCGCAAGGCCGAGGCCCACCGCCGGAGGCGAGCGCGCCGGCGCACCCGGTCCCGCTCGGGGATCTGCGTCAACGTCCACATCGACCTGCGCACGCTCGCCGACCTCCGCGACGCCGGCGACCTCGAGGACCTGGTGCTGCGGGGCGACGGCTGGAACCTGACCCGCGCCGCGGCCGACCAGCTCCTGTGCGACTCCGCACTGACCGCGGTGCTCTTCGACGGGAAGGGCACGCTCCTCGACGCCAACGACGCAGCCGAGCAGTGGTCCCGCAAGCAGCGACGTGCCATCGCGGCCCGAGACGGCGGCTGCGTCTTCCCGGGCTGTGGTCGGCCGCCACGGCACTGCGACATCCACCACCTGCACCATCGCGGCCGGGGCGGACCGACTCGCACCGGCAACGGCGCGATGCTCTGCCGCTTCCACCACCGCCTGCTCCACCACCACGGGTGGCGCCTGCTGGTCGAAGGCGGCCGGTGGATCGCCATCGACGCCCACGGCACCCGATGGACGGGGCGGCCGACCCCGCTCGGAGCCGCGCGCGGCGATCCACCCTGACGCCGAGCGCGCCAGCCCACGCCCCCGTCCGCCGTTCCCCCCACACACACCGATCCCGGCCCCAGCCCCGGTGACCCGACCCGTTCCCCGGTCGGGTCACCGGCGCGCCCTCGTTCCGGCGTGGTTGCATCGGGCCATGCGCACGACCCCAGACGGTCCCGAGGCGACCGGTGGCGCGGTCTGGGCGGACCCGGAGGCGTGGGCCGCGCGCCGGACGCCCGCCGGCTGCGCCATCTGCCGGGTCGGACGCCCCCACAGCGTGCTGGCCGAGCTCGAGACCTGTTGGGTCACCGGCGCCCCCGACGCGCCGCTCCCGGGCTACGTCTGCGTGGTCGCACGCGGCCACCACAACGAACCCTTCGAGATGGCTCCCCACCAGCAGGCGCAGTTCTGGCAGGAGGCGATGGCCGTGGCGGCCGCCGTCGCCGATGCAACCCGGCCCATCAAGGTGAACTACGAGATCCACGGCAACACGCTCCCGCACCTCCACCTGCACGTCTTTCCACGCCAGGTCGACGACCCGTTCGTCGGCGGGCCGATCGATCCCCGCCGCAGCTCGTACGTGCGGTCGGATGCGGAGCTGGAGGTGCTCGCCTCGGCCGTCCGCCGCCTGGAGCCGGCACCGAGCGCAGACCGAGCCAGCGACGCGCGCCCCAACCAGCGCGTGTCGGCGACGACCCTGTACACGCCCGACGTGGCCCGCCTCGCCGACTTCTACGAGCGCCTCCTGGGCTGGGACCGCGTGGATCAGTCGCAGGGGTGGGTGCGCCTCCGCGCCCCGGCCGGTGGTGCCGGCCTCTCGTTCCACCACGACGAGCACTTCCGTCGCCCCGTGTGGCCGCCCGTCGAGGCCGCGCAGCAGGCGATGGCCCACCTCGACGTCGCCACTGACGACCTCGAGGCAGCGGTGGCCCGCGCCGTCGACCTCGGCGCCACGATCGCCGACCACCAACCTCAGCCCGGCGTGCGGGTGCTCCTCGATCCGGACGGCCGGCCCTTCTGCCTCTTCACCGGTCCCGGTCGTGGTGAGCACGACACGGCGGAGTGGCACGGCGTCACCACCGACCACCTGCGCTGAGCTGCTCAGGCCTCGCCGTGGGCCCGTTCGAAGGCGTCGGTGGGGAGGGTGAAGGTGAACGTGGCGCCCTCGCCCGGTTCCGAGGTGGCCGTGAGCTCGCCGCCGTGGGCCTCGACCAGGCCCCGGCTGATCCAGAGGCCGAGGCCGGTGCCGGTGGGCCGACCGTGGTCGCGACGGAAGAACTTGGTGAAGACCCGCGGCAGGTCGTCGGCGGGGATGCCCTCGCCCGTGTCGGACACCGACACCCGCACGTGGGGACCATCCACGTCGGCGGCGACGGCCATGCCCTCGAGGCTGCCGTACTTGGCCGCGTTCTCGACCAGGTTGGTGAGCACCTGCTCGAGCTTGTCGGGGTCGGCGTAGACCTGGGGCACGTCGTCGGCCACCCGCACCTCGCAGTCGAGGCCGGGGTGGGCCATGCGGACCTTGTCCACGACCGTCGTCGCCAGCGCAGCGACGTCGACCAGCTGGCGGCGCAGCACGAGGCGGCCGGTCTCGAGGCGGCTGATGTCGAGCAGCTCGGTGACCAGGCGCGTGACGCGGTCGGCGTCGTCATGGACCTGGCTGAGCATCTCGCGCTTCTTGTCGTCCTCGATCCGGTCCCACCGGTTGAGCAGCAGCGACACGTAGCCCTTGACCGACGTCAGCGGGGACCGCAGCTCGTGGGAGACGGTGGAGACGATGGCGATGCCGGAGCGGTCGCCGACCGGTCGGGCGGCGAGCACGGTGCCGCCGCCGACCGCTCGCGCGGTGACGGTGACGGCGACGTCGCTGCCGTCGGCCCGGGCCATCAGGAGCTCGACCTCGTTGCCCGGCGCGGGCCAGGCCCCGGCCTCGATCGGATCGCCGACCGGGTCCCGCACGACCAGGGCCTCGGTGGCCGGCCGCCCGATGCGGTCGTCGAGGGAGCCGAGCAGCTCGGTCGCCGCCGCGTTGCCCGCGGCCAGCGTGCCATCGGGCGCCACGGCCAGTACGGCGTCGGGCAGGACGTCCCAGCCGGCGAGGTCGCTCACGGCGCTGCCGCCCGGCGCTGGCGGGCCGCCTCGAAGGCGACGACGGTGCCGGTCATGGCCACGTTCAGGGATTCGACCCGGCCGGCCATCGGGATCCGCACGGCCACGTCGGCCGCGGCGACGACGTCGTCGGGTAGCCCGTGGGCCTCGTTGCCGAGGAGCACGGCGACGTCGCCGCTGAGGCCGACATCGTCGAGGCCGACGGCATCGTCGAGCGTGGTGGCCAGCACCGTCATGCCGGCGCCGCGCAGCCGGCTGAGGGCCTCGTTGGCGTCTCCGGCGTCGAGGACGGGCACCCGGAAGAGCGCGCCGGCCGATGCCCGGACGCACTTGGGGTTCCACAGGTCCACCGCATCGGCGCAGGACACTACCGCCGAGGCCCCAGCAGCCTCGGCGACGCGCAGGAGCGTGCCGGCGTTGCCGGGGTCGGCCACGCCGACCAGCACCAGCACCAGGCCGTGGAGGACCAATCGCCCCGGTGAGGCCGGGAGGGCGGCCAGCGCAGCCAGCGGTTGGGGCGTGACCGGTGAGGTCACCTTGGCCAGCGCACCGGCCTCGACGTCGCGCACCGGGATGCCGGCGTCCCGAACGGCCGCGACCGCGTCGGCCGGTGCGCCGGGCTCGGCGTAGACCTCGGCCACGTCGACCCCGGCATCGAGGGCCTCGACCACGAGGGTCGGGCCGTCGATGACGAACTGGCCGGCGTCCAGACGCGCCCTACGGCGCCCCGAGAGGCGCCGTAGGTGCTGCAGTGCGCTCGACCGGGGGCCGAGCAGGTCCGTCATGGACGACGCTTACGCGGCGCCCTCGGACTGGGCGGCGCCGAGGGCCTGGTCGGCGACACCGACGAGGGCCGCGAAGGCGGCATCGTCGCGGACGGCCAGGTCGGCCAGCTGCTTGCGATCGACCTCGACCCCGGCCTCACGCAGACCGGCGACGAAGCGCGAGTAGGTGGTGCCGTGGGTCCGGCAGGCGGCGTTGATGCGCTGGATCCAGAGCTTGCGCATCTCCCCCTTGCGGGCTCGACGGTCGCGGAACGCGTAGTTCCCCGAGTGCATGACCTGCTCGTTGGCCGAGCGGAAGGTGCGGCTCTTGTCGCCGTAGTAGCCCTTCGCCCGACCCAGTACCTGCTTGCGACGCTTCTTGCTGTGGACGCCGCGCTTGACACGTGCCATGTCTGACTCCTCTCAGTGGATGTTCGGCTGGTTGCTTCTCAGATGCCGAGCATCCGCTTGACGCGCTTCTCGTCGGCCTTGCTCACCAGTTCGTCGCCCTTGAGGCGGCGGAGGCGCTTCTCGCTCATGCGCTCGTTGCCGTGGTGGCGGTTGGCCTGGCGGCGGCTCACCTTGCCGCTCCCGGTGATCTTGAAGCGCTTGGCCGACGTGCGGTGGGTCTTCATCTTGGGCATGGCTCTTCCTTCGTCTTCGACGTGCGTGGTACGGGGCGGCGGTGCGCCCGGCGTTCAGTCGGACGTCTCGTTGGGGGCGTCGGCCTCGGCCTCGGCGGCTGCCTCGGCTTCGGCTTCCTTGGCTGCGGCCTTGGCTGCGGCCTGGGCCTTCTTGTCCGGTCCGAGGACCATGGTCATCTGGCGACCCTCCTGGCGAGCGGTGGTCTCCACCCGGCCCACCTGGGACGTGGCTTCGACCACTCGATCGAGGATCTTGCGGCCGAGCTCCGGGTGGGTCATCTCTCGACCTCGGAACATCAGCGTGATCTTGACCTTGTGACCCTCCTCCAGGAAGTGGATGACCTTCCTGGTCTTGGTGTCGAAGTCACCCGGCCCGATCTTGGGTCGGTACTTCATCTCCTTGATGGAAGCACTCGAGCTCTTGCGACGAGATTCCTTCGCCCGTTGCGCAGCCTCGTACTTGTACTTCCCGTAGTCCATGATCCGACACACGGGTGGGTTGGCCTTGTCCGCCACCTCGACCAGGTCGAGGTCTTGCTGGCGGGCGATGGCCAATGCCTCGGGCAGGGGCTTGATCCCGATCTGCTCACCGTCAGCACCCACGAGGCGGACCTCGCGGGCACGGATGCGGTCGTTGATGCGGGGCTCGTCAGCAGCTATCGCCGATCACTCCTCGACAAGTTGTCCGTTCCTCCTGTGGTTCGGAACTTCGTTCGGAATCACGAGGAAGCGGTACCTGCCGGGAGGGCGTTGCCCCCACACGCAGAAACGGACGTCCGAAGACGTCCGCCACACCGATGCGCCGGCACCCGAGGGTGACGGCGAGGTGTTCCACGACCCGAGCGCACCAGGGGTGGTCGGGTGGGGGGCGGGCCCCGCTTGCTCGATCAGTTGTGGCACCAATGTACCGGGTCGTGGCGCCGACGTGGCAAGTGCGCCAGGATCAACGGTCCGACGTGCCCGCGCACGCCACCCCGGTGGCGAGGAAGGAGATGCCCGTGTCATCGCTGTGGACACCAGGAGGCGAGGTCCCCGTCGACCGCTCCCGGGGCGGCTCGGAGCCACCTCCGTCGGAGCCGACGACCCCCCGACCGGGCCCGGGTGGGGCCCCGTCGGAGGAGGAGCTGGCCGCCCAGGCCGCCGAGCTGCAGCGCTTCCTGCTCGAGGCGCCGGCGGAGGAGATCGTCGCCCAGCACGCCATGGGGCTCTACGAGCTGGCCGTGATCCACCTGTCCCAGCCCGAACCCCGCCTCGGCGACGCCCGCCTCGCCATCGACGCGCTCGTCGCGCTCGTCGACGGCCTCGAGGGGCGCCTCGGCGAGGTCGGCAACCAGCTGCGCCAGACCCTCCCCCAGCTGCAGATGGCCTTCGTCCAGATCGCCGACCGCAGCGGCGAGGGGCAGGAGCCGACCACGGAACGTACCGACGGATAGGTTGGCGACACGCTGGTGCGAGCGAGGGGGAGGTGAACGTGGCCGACGTGGAGACCCGGACCGTGCACGCGACGCTCGCCGACCACCTCAACGACCTCGTGGCCGTGTTCGACGCCGAGGGCCGCTGCCTGTTCCTCAACCGCACCGGTCGACGCCTCCTGCGCCTCGACCCGGACGCGTCCCTCGACCTCCGCCTCGAGGACCTGCCCGGCAGCGCCGACCGGGAGCGCTTCGCCAACGTCGTGTCCGCCGTGCGGGCCGGGGACACCTGGACCGGTTCGATGTCGATGGCATCGCCCATCACCGGGGAGTTCCCCACCCGCTCCACGATCTGCCCGCTGACGCTGGACGACGGCGAGCCCGGGTTCGGCTGGGTGGCCAAGGACACGACCACCGATCGCGACGTCATCCGCAGCCTGCGCCAGCGGGCCTTCTACGACCCGCTCACCGGCCTGTCGCACCGCTCGCTCTTCCTCGACCGGCTCGACCTCCTGCTGCGCCGGGTCAGCGGCGACCCGACCCCGGTCGCGGTGCTGTTCGTGACGCCCGACCGGTTCAAGGAGAAGATCAACCGGTTCGAGCAGAGCGCGGGCGACGCCCTGCTCAAGGCCATCGCGGCCCGGTTCCCCGAGCACCTCGCCACCGATCAGAGCGTGCATCGCTGGGGCGACGAGGACTTCGTCGTGCTCTGCGAGCGCGTGGAGGACGAGGCCGACGCCCTCGCCGTCGCCGAGGAGGTCGCTCACTGCTTCCGTGACCCCTTCACGGTCGGCGACCACGTGGTGATGCTGACGGCGTCGTGCGGCGTCGCGCTCGGCGTGCCTGGCTCGATGACCACCGACGAGCTCATCCGCCACGCCGACGCCGCCGCCCAGCTGGCCAAGAACACGGGTGGGGGCAGCATCCGGCTCTTCGACGAGGAGCTGCGGGCTCGCGCCATGCGCCGGGCCGAGCTCGAGGACGAGCTGTGGGGCGCGGCCGGGCGCGGCGAGCTGGTGCTGCACTACCAGCCCGAGGTCCTGCTGCGAACCAACGAGATCGTCGGCGCCGAGGTCCTCCTGCGGTGGCGCCACCCCCAGTGGGGTCTGGTCGCGCCCAACGAGTTCATCCCGATCGCCGAGACCAGCAACCTGATCATCGAGATCGGTGACTGGGTCATGCGCGAGGCCTTCACCCAGTGCGCGGCGCTGCGGCACCGCCACCCCGACCGCGATGCCCTCGTCATCGCCGTCAACATCTCGGCCAAGCAGTTCGTCGCCCCCGACTTCGCCGACAAGGTGGCGACCGTGCTCGCCGACACCGGTGCCCGACCGGCCGACGTGTGCCTGGAGATCACCGAGAGCGTCCTGCTCGACGACGCCGAGGAGACCATCTCCCGCCTCGGCCAGCTCAAGGCCCTCGGGGTGCACCTCGCCATCGACGACTTCGGGACCGGCTACTCGTCGCTGTCGTACCTGCGTCGCTTCCCCGTCGACATCTTGAAGGTCGACCAGAGCTTCGTGAGCGGCCTCGGCCACGACCCGGAGGACTCCGCCATCGTCCAGGCGGTGATCCACATGGGACGGGCGCTGCGCATGACGACCCTGGCCGAGGGGGTCGAGACCGCCCACCACGTGATCGAGCTGCGGGAGCTGGACTGCGACGTCGCCCAGGGCTTCCACTTCGCCCGGCCGATCCCCTTCGAGCAGTACGAGGCGCTGCTCGACGCCGGCGACGACTGGCTGTCCAGCTCGACCGGCTGACAGCCGCTGGTTGGCCGCGAGTTGTGAGCGCCAGCGAGCAACTCGGTTAGCGAGCGGAGCGAGCGGCGACGTCCCACGCCTCCCAGCGGCCGAGGCGGCCGGGGATGATGCCGAAGCGCACGGGCGTGCCCACCTCGATGGTGCGGCTGCCGTCCGCGATGCCGGTGCAGTGGAAGTGGTGGACCTCGCCGCCGTCGGTCGTGATCTCGCCGAGGCCGCGGTCCTCGTCGAAGGCCGTCACCGTCCCGGTCTTGGTGCCCATCGTGCTGACCGGCATGGCTAGTGCACGATCTTCGACAAGGGGAGCTCGAGGATGTCGCTGGCACCGGCGTCGACCAGGGCCGGGATCAGCCGGTTGATCTGGTTCTTCGGCACGACGGTCTCGACCGCGTAGCCACCGCCGCCGTACAGCTCGTTCACCGTCGGGGCCTTCATCGACGGGATGATCTCGATGACCTTGTCCAGGTCGGCGCCGCCGACGTTGAGCTTCACCAGCACCTTGCCCCGGGCTTCGAGGGACCCGTTCAGCAGCGTGAGCAGCTGGGCCATGGCGTGGGCCTTCTCGGGGTCGGCGTGGCTGGCGGGGTTGGCGAGCAGCTCGGTGTAGCTGGTGAGGATCGTGTCGACGATCTTGAGCCCGGCGGCGCGCAGGGCCCGGCCGGTCTCGGTGATGTCGACCACGCAGTCGACGATGTCGGGGACCTTGGCCTCGGTGGCGCCGTAGGACAGGCGGATGTCGGCCTCGATGCCCTTGTCGGCGAAGAACCGCTCGGTGAGGCGGGGGTACTCGCTGGAGACGCGCACGCCCTGGGGCAGGTCGGCCACCGACTGGACCGGGGAATCTTGGGGCACGGCGACCACGATGCGCACCGGGTTCGAGGTGGCCTTCGAGTACTGCAGCTGGCCGAGGCTGACCACGTCGGCGCTGGTCTCCTCGACCCAGTCACGGCCGGCGATGCCGAGGTCGAAGAGCCCCTCGGACA
>DMTU01000276.1:10024-15591 GCA_003476595.1 Acidimicrobiaceae bacterium
AGCCCCTCGGACAGGTAGCTCGGGATCTCCTGCGGGCGCAGGATCCGGACCTCGTCGATGCGGGGGTCGTCGACCGACGCCTTGTAGTCGACGCTGCTCGATCGGTTCACCTGGAGGTCCGCGTCGGCGAACAGCTCCATCGTGGCCTTCTCGAGCGATCCCTTGGGCAGCACCAGCTTCAGCACGCCGGCGAGGCTACGGGGGCCCCGGAACGACGGCCGAATCCGTTCGATCGTGCCGTTTCAGTGGCGCTGGGCGAGGCGGGCCATCTCCACGGCCACGAGCGCGGCTTCCTCGCCGACGTTGTGGCCGCCGGGGCCCTGCGAGCGGGCCAGGGCCTGCTCGGCGTTCTCCACCGTGACCAGGCCGAACGCGATGGGGACGCCGGTCTCGAGCTGCACCTGCTGCACGCCGCTGGCGGCACCCTCCGAGACGAGCTCGTAGTGGGTGGTCTCGCCGCGGATGACCGCGCCGATGGTGACGATGGCGTCGACCTCGCCGGAGCGGGCCAGGATCCGGCACGCCATGGGGATCTCGAAGGAGCCGGGCACCGTCTCGATCACGATGTCGTCGAAGGGGATGCCGAGGTGGAGCAGGCCGCGCTCGACGCCGGCGCAGAGCCGTTCGACGATCTCGGCGTTCCACCGCGAGCGGACCAGCCCGATCCGCAGGCCGACGCCGTCGAGGTCCTCGGGGACCTGCGCCCGGTCGTCCCCACTAGCCATGACGAAGAGGAGGATCGGCAGCGAGGTCGCCGTCGGGAGCGCCAGCGAGCAGGCGACAGCGTTCCGAGGCTCGAACGGCCCCCTGGGGCCGGAGGCCGAGGTAGCGAATCACAGCACGTCGTCCAGGCCCTCGAGGAGGTGCCCCATGCGCTCGCGCTTGGTCCGGAGGTACTTGATGTTCTCCGGGTTCGGCACCGACTCGATCGGGACCCGCTCGGTGATGGTGAGCCCGAAGCCCTCGAGCCCGCCCCGCTTGGACGGGTTGTTGGTGAGGATCCGCATGGTGGTGACGCCGAGGTCGACCAGCATCTGGGCGCCGATGCCGTACTCGCGGGAGTCGATCGGCAAGCCGAGCGAGGTGTTGGCGTCCACGGTGTCCTGGCCCTGCTCCTGGAGGGAGTAGGCGCGGATCTTGTGGCCGATGCCGATGCCCCGGCCCTCGTGGCCGCGCAGGTACACGACCACGCCCTGGTCCTCGGCGGCGATCTGGGCCATGGCCTTGTGCAGCTGGGGGCCGCAGTCGCAGCGCAGGGATCCGAACGCGTCGCCGGTGAGGCACTCGCTGTGCACGCGGACGAGGACGTCCTGCTCGCCGGCGACGTTGCCGCGCACCAGGGCGACGTGCTCCTCGCCGTCGAGGGTGGACTCGTAGACGTAGCAGGTGAAGTCGCCCCACTCGGTGGGGATGCGGGCCTCGGCCACGCGCTTGACCAGCTTCTCGGTCTTGCGCCGGTAGCGGATCATGTCGGCGATGGAGATGAGGAGCAGGCCGTGCTTCTCGGCGAAGCGCTCCAGCTCGGGCACCCGCGCCATGTCCATCTTGTTCTCGTCGACGATCTCGCACAGCACGCCGGCCGGGTACAGGCCGGCCATGCGGGCGAGGTCGACGGCGGCCTCGGTGTGCCCGGCCCGCTTCAGCACGCCGCCCTCGCGGGCGATGAGCGGGTTGATGTGGCCGGGGCGGGCCAGGTCGAGCGGGCGGGTGCTCGGGTCGACCAGCGCCTTGATGGTGGCGGCGCGGTCGTGGGCCGAGATGCCGGTGGTGGTGCCCTGGCGGACGTCGACGGACACCGTGAACGCGGTGCGCATCGACTCGGTGTTCTCCCGGACCATCAGGTCGAGCTCGAGCTCGTGGGCCCGCTGCTCGGTGACCGGGGCGCAGATGTAGCCCGAGGTGTGGTGGAGGAAGAAGGCGATGGCCTCGGGCGTGGCGTACTCGGCCGCCATGATGAGGTCGCCCTCGTTCTCACGGTCCTCGTCGTCCACGACGACCACGATCTCGCCGCGGCCGATGGCCGCGACGGCGTCTTCGATGGGTGCGAAGGGCATTGCTCTCCTTCCGGGGGTGAGCCGAGCGTACCCGTGGCCCTGCGGCGGGCACCCAACGGGACCGACCGGGTAGAGGTCCGGGCATGAGCGCACCCGACGAGACGGGCGAGCCCGCCCGCTGGAACCCCACCGACCCCGAACCCTCCTGGCTGACCGCCGACCGGCGACCCGAGGGGGTCGACGACGCCACCGTCGAAGCCGTCGGCAAGCTGGGCGAGGCGATGGAGTGGGTGGAGCGGGCCCGTGGCCGGCTGTACGACTTCCACCAGATGATGGGCCACGCCGATCTGCTGGCCGGTGAGGCCGCCGAGCTGCTGCGGGCGTGCGGGCAGGACGGCCTCGCCGACGACGTCGAGGAGCACCTGGTCGGCCGCAACGTGCTCGAGGGGCGGTGGACCTTCCAGATCGTCGAGGAGTTCGACGCCACCTACCACGCCACGTTCCGGGACGGCCTGCGCCACCTCGAGGACGAGCTGCTGGACGGCCGACCCCACGTGTTCGAGTCCGAGATGAAGGAGGACCGGCGGACCCGGGGCCGGCGCCACCACGAGCAGCGCCCGCCGGAGGCCGGCTGAGCGCTCGGGTCAGGCGCCGACGTCGCGGTGCCACTCCAAGAGGCGCTCGACGTACTTGACCGTGACGTCGACCTCCAGGTTGACGGCGTCGCCGGGTCCCTTGCGCCCGAGGGTGGTGACCTCGGCGGTGTGGGGGATGACGGTGACGGTGAAGCCGTCCTCGAGGACGTCGACCACCGTGAGGCTCACACCGTCGACGGTGACCGAGCCCTTCACGACCAGGTACCGCAGCAGGTCGATCGGCACGCGGACGCGCAGGTCGGGGACGGCCTCGACGATCTCGCCGACCGCGTCGACGTGGCCCTGCACGATGTGGCCGCCGAGGCGGTCCTGGGCGCGCACGGGGCGCTCCAGGTTCACCACGGTGCCCGACGACGAGTCACCGAGGTTGGTCCGGCGCAGCGTCTCGTGGGACACGTCCGCCTCCCACCAGCCGCCGCGGTCGTCGGTCCCCATGGCGGTGACGGTGAGGCAGCAGCCGTTCACCGCGATGGAGTCGCCGATGGAGGCGTCCTCGAGCACGGTGTCGGCGCCGATGCGCAGCGTGGCGCCTTCGAAGGAGCGGATCTCGCCCAGCTCCTCCACGATGCCGGTGAACATCACGGGGTCCCTTCGGTGGTGGATCGGGGGTGCGGCAGGAGGTCGATGCGCAGATCGTCGCCGAGCGACGTCACGGACTCGATCCGACCGCGCCAGGCGTCCGCGATGGTGGCGGCACCGGCACCGCGGAACAAGCCGGGGGCGTCGTCACCGCCGAGCAGCGCCGGCGCGAGGTAGACGACGTAGCGGTCGACGAGGCCGGACCGGTGCAGGTCGCCCGCGACGGTGGCGCCGCCCTCGAACAGGACCTGGACGTGGCCGCGCGCGCCGAGGTCGTCGAGCAGCGCCTCGATCGGCCCGTCCCACTCGGTGCAGGGCCGCACCCGCGCGCCGTCAGGGACGTGGCCGAGGACGATGCGCTCGGGGTCGGGGCCGTCCGCATCTCGGGCGGTGAGCGTGGGATCGTCGTCGCGGACGGTGCCGGCGCCGACCACGATGCTGTCGCTCTCGGCCCGGAGCCGGTGGGCGTCGGCGCGGGCCACCGGCCCGGTGATCCACTGGCTGGTGCGGTCCGGCGCCGCGGTGCGCCCGTCCAGGGTGGCCGCCAGCTTCAGCACGACGTAGGGCCGACCCGTGCGGCGCTGGTGCAGGTACGGGGCGAGCTGGCGCTCGACCAGGTCGGCGGCGCACCCCACGTCGACGGTGATCCCCGCCTGGCGGAGCCGCTCGGCGCCGGCGCCCCGCACCCGGGGGTCGGGATCGAGCACGGCGACGACGACGCGGGCGACCCCGGCCTCGACCAGGGCGTCAGCGCACGGCGCGGTGCGGCCGGTGTGGCTGCACGGCTCGAGGGTGACGTAGGCGGTGGCGCCCCTGGCCCGGTCCCCCGCAGCCTCCAGGGCCGCGACCTCGGCGTGGGCCTGGCCGGGTGGGCGGGTCGCGCCGGTGGCGACGAGCTCGCCGTCGGCCACGATCGTGCAGCCCACCCACGGGTTCGGGCGGGCGGTGGCCCGGACGTCGGCTGCCGCGGCGATCGCCGCCCGCATCCAGCCCTCGTCGGTCGCGTCAGCCACCGGCCGAGCGTACAAGCGCCCTCCGGGGCCACCCCATCCCCCGCCGACTTCGCCGATCTCGCCAGACTGTCCGGAGTCCGTCCGGGTCCGGCGGGCACGGGTGCGAGTGCGAGGGGAGACGATGGCGCCGAGATCTGCGGTCGTGTGCGACGACGACCCGCTGCTGCGCTGCGTGCTGACGAGGGTCATCGGCCCCATCGGCTACGAGGTCTGTGCCGAGGCGGAGAGCCCCTCCGAGGCGCTGGAGGTCATCGACCGGGTCCACGCCGACGTCGTCGTGCTCGACCTCGCCCTGCGCGACGGCCGGGGCGAGGACCTGCTCCGCCACCTGGTCGCCGAGCGCCCGGAGACCAAGGTGGTGGTGTTCTCGTCCCACGTCGGGGATCTCGACGGCCTGCTCACCGCCGGTGCCACCGCCGTGGTGGAGAAGCCGGACTTCCCGGCCCTCGAGGTGGTCCTCGGCGACCTCGCCCACGGCGGCTCGCTCCGCCAGGACCTCCGCCGGCCGGTGGCCCGGCCGATACCGGCGCTCGACCCGCCGGATGCCCTCAGCCTCAGCGGGCTGGAGCCGTGGGCGTCGTTCCGCAAGGCGGCCGAGGGGATGCTCAGCGGCGACGCGGTGCTCGCCCTCGACCTCATCCCGACGGCCTCGGACTCGGGCAGCTGGGACCACGTGCTGCGCACCGATCACCGGCTCGCCCTCGCCCGGTGCGCGGCGTCGGTGCGCCGGGACCAGGACCGGGTGAGCCTGTCCCCCGACGGGGTCCCGCTGCTGCTGGCGGTCGCCTCGCACCCGGAGGCGCCGGAGGCGGTGTTCTGCCGGATCCGGGAGGTGTGGGCCCGGGAGGTGGACCGCGGCACGCCCGTCGGCGTCTACGGCCACGTGCGCAAGGGCATGCCGGCCGGGACCATGCTCGATCACGCTGTGGAGGCCGTGCTCTTCGACGAGCCCACGCCGGACCATCCGCTGCGGATGATCTGAACGGACCGGGACGTCCCACACGCCTGCCGGGCGCGTCCCGCGGCCCAGAACGGGTCAGTGGGGGCGGTCGCCGCGGAGGAGCTCGAGGGCGTGGGGCACGACGTCGAGGACGGCGTCGAGGCACTCGATGCACCCGTTGGTGGAGCCGGGCAGGTTCAGGACCAGGGCGGCGTCGATGGTGCCCGCGGTCTGGCGGCTGAGCCGGCCGAGCGGGCTGACCAGGCGCATCGCCTCGGCCAGTCCGGGGGCCTCGCGGTCGAGCACGGCCCGCGTGCCCTCGGGGGTCAGGTCCCGGGGCCCGAAGCCGGTGCCGCCGGTGGTGACGAGCAGGCCGGCCCAGCCG
>DMTU01000131.1 GCA_003476595.1 Acidimicrobiaceae bacterium
TGCCGGATATGGATGCGCCAAGTCGACCTTTGACCATCCCGGCCGGCGCACCGAGTTGGGATTATGGAGTGGGCTGCGGAGCATCCCCTACCCCCTCCGACATATCGACATGGGACATGCGCCCGGAAGTGCCCGCACGGGGCGAGGGCGCTGAGGTGCCCGGAAACGTCGTCCTTGGATGAGTGATATGCGGCGTGCGGGGCGCGTCCAGATCCGGCAGTAGGTGGCTCTTGCCGGGGAGCACGTCACGGATGCACTGGTACAGACTGCGCTGCGATGGTGGATCAGGTGCCACGAGCGATGAGCCGGATGCAGGTTCTTGGCCATCGGTGGCGCGTGGGTGCGCTCGATGGACGGCTCCCGTCCGAGCCTGCGTCGATCCGGAGCGCGGCGTGGGCGGGGCTTCAAGACAGCATGCCGCGAGCTGCGGTGTTGTCACTCCACGCCCGCATCGAGAACACCGGTCCCGACGACTGGGCCCATCCGGAGCTGGTGCAGGTGTGGGGTCCGCGACACAGCGTGTTCGCCGTCCCCGCCGAGGATGTCGCTGCGTTCACCCTGGGGCGCCTCCCAGCTGCGGGCGCCGCGAGGCGGCGGGCGGAAGAGACTGCGGACCGGCTCGAACGGTTCCTCGCAGGACGGCGGATGACATACCGGGCTGCCGGCGAGGGACTCGGCGTTCATCCGAACAGCTTGCGCTACGCTGCAGCCACAGGCCGTGTGCTGCTGCGTTGGGAGGGCTCGGGCCAGCCCGTCGTGTGGACAGTCGATCCACCCGGTGTTCCTGAGCGGGAGGCGCGGCTCGAGCTCGCACGACGCTTCCTCCACGTTCTCGGCCCGGGAACGGTCACCGGATTCTCGAAGTGGGCTGGCGTGACGCAGAAGGAGGCCGATGCGACGATGGCTGCGCTCGAGGACGAGTTGGTCACCGTGCGGACGCCGGTCGGCGTCGGCCAGATGCTGGCGGATGACGTCGCCGCTGCCGGCGAGGTAGATCCGCCAGCGACGGTGAGACTTCTGCCGAGCGGCGATGCCTACTACCTGAGGTGGGGCGCCGACCGTGGCCTGCTGGTGCCGGACGCGCGGCGCCGGTCCGATCTCTGGACGGCGCGGGTCTGGCCGGGAGCGATGCTGGTCGACGGCGAGATCGTCGGTACGTGGCGCCGCTCCGAAAGACGAGTCGACCTCAACCCGTGGCACCGACTGTCAGCCGACCAGCGCGGTGCGATCGAAGTCGAAGCGGCGTCACTCCCCATCCCCGGCGAGGGCCGCATCACTGCTCACTGGTCCGAGGCTTGATCGGCGGACGTCCCGTCAGGCGTGCGGGCGCGAAGAAGTGCCGCTCGGCGGCGGTGCCGGTCGAGCGCGGGGTGTGGTCGGCGTCGACCACCCGATCATCCAGTACGGAGCGTCGCCGCCAGCACGAGCTGGCATTTACCAGCGAGCCTCTTGTTGCGTCGTGCCGACTCGACAACTGCCGTTCTCCGTCATTGCGGTGTGCATGCTTCGCCCGCGGTTTCCAAGACAGCAGCGAACCGGCCTCGGAGGTCACCGTCCTCTAGTACCACCTCGAACCGATAGCAACCTGAACCCGGCACCCGAACGCTCACCTTGCCGGTGAAGCGCACCTCGCCGCTCGCTTCCCCCTCATCGGTCGAAGTGACGGTGTGACGGGCGTCGAACCGGTCCGGTACCTGAACCATCAGCGACTCGTCCACCGAGACGACTACGACAGGGACGCCCAGGTTCGCCCCTCCGTCAGCGTCATGACCGCAGCCGCTGTGCTCGACCCAGAGCAAGTCCATGTCGGTCCTTCGGTTCTCGACGATTAGCTGCGGCGTCGGAACCTTGAAGTCCTGGTCTTGGCAAGCAAGGTCCGTGCTAGCAGCCTGCCCGCTCGCCGGTGCATCGTTCCACGGTGGGTCCATCGCAACCGCAGCGACGATGAACGCAATGCACACGACCGCCAGGGCGACCAGCAGACGAGCGAACTTCGGGGACCGGGAGCGGAGCCTGCGCATCCCGCCTGCCATGCGACCCGTCTCCATCGCGGCCGTGTAGTCGTCGTACGGGGTCGGACGTTCAGCGATGTCCGTCCACTCGGACGGGAACGGCTGTCGGTCGTCGTCGGTCATGTCCGTCCCCGTCTCCGCGTCACCCGGTCCGGATGTCGAAGCCGGTGACCAGGAAGTACGGGCCTTCGCAGCCCTCGGGCGGCTCATGCGACCATTCCGCCGGCTCGACCTCGTGGCCGAGGACAGGGAAGCCCGTCGGACCCTCCACCGGGACGCTCATGAGGCCCTCGCCGCCGTCGTCCGTCGTCGACCGCAGTTCCAGCCGTCGCTCCTGGCCGACGTCGGACATCTCGGCCTGGCCGTCGACGAACACGAGGGTCAGGCCCTCGGCCCGGAGGCAGTTCTCGCCGGCGAGGGTTACGGGTGCCTCTGCGCCGACTGTCGGGTCGCCGTCGGGCACTGCGCTCTCCGGCACGGACGGGAGCGCGCCGTCGCCGCCGCATGCGGCAGCGAGCACCGTGGCGGCGGCGAGGAGCGACAGGGACATCGCGGGTTTCATGCATCGGACAGTGCCAGACATTCTCACGCCGCGCAGGTATCTGGTGCGTTCTGCGCCCGCGTCCGTGTCACCGACCGCCGAGATCCGGGCCACCCTGATGTGCCGATAGCGGCGACGTCACACGGACCCGACCGGCTGCCGAGTCCCTATCGTTCCCCGCCATGAGCGAGTGGCCGTACGACCCACGTCATGACTGGCCGCAGCACTTCGCAGACGGCGATCCAGTCCGCCTCGATGACGGTCGCGCCGCCCTGGTCCGTTCGGTCCAGGACTACGCGCCCGAGCCGCCATCCCGCTGGGAGCTGATCGTCTCGGCGCTCGACGTCAACGGCTTTCCGGACACGTTCATCGTCGAGCCCTGGACCTGTCGTCCAGATCCGAGTGCCGCTCACGAACTGGCCGACGCAGGTCTCTTCTGACGGCGGACCCGCACCGAAGTGCCAGTGAGTA
>DMTU01000222.1:0-2741 GCA_003476595.1 Acidimicrobiaceae bacterium
AGAACTGCCAGGCGTACACGCGACACGAGCCCCCATCGGGGGCTCGTGTCCTGGGACCGATGCTCGGTGGCTGCACGGCCGGTGCTCCGTGGCCACAGCGCCGCAGCGCTGTCTTGGGCGGGCGGAACCGCTGGCAATCCTCCGGGCGATCGTCCCTTCGACGTTCGCTCTGTACCTGCGATGGTGCGCCTCGGATCCGGGCGAGTCAAGGGGTTTCGGGTGCGAACCACGCCACGCCGAGGGGCGGGAGGGTGACCACCGCGGACTGGTCGCGACCCTGCCAGGGCACGTCCTCGCTGGCGATGGTGCCGTTCACGATGCCGGCGCCGCCGAAGGCCTCGTCGTCGGTGTTGAGCACCTCGCGCCAGGCCCCGGCCCGGGGCAGGCCGATGCGGTAGCCGTGGCGGGGGACGGGCGTGAAGTTGGCGACGCAGACGACGGGATCGTCCTCGTCGGGGCGGCCGTTGCGCTGGAAGGCGAGGACCGACTGGCCGGCGTCGGACGCGTCGAGCCAGTCGAACCCGGCCGGCTCGGTGTCGCGCCGCCACATGGCGGGGTGCTCGGCGTGGACCCGGTTGAGCGCGCCGACGAGGCGCTGCACGCCGGCGTGGCCCGGGTCGTCGAGCAGGTGCCAGTCGAGGCTGCGGGACTCGGACCACTCCCGCTCCTGGGCGAACTCGCAGCCCATGAACAGGAGCTGCTTGCCCGGGTGCCCCCACATCCAGCCGTAGAGGGTGCGCAGGTTGGCGAAGCGCTGCCACTCGTCGCCGGGCATCTTGGCCAGCAGCGAGCCCTTGCCGTGGACGACCTCGTCGTGGCTGAGGGGGAGCACGAAGTTCTCGCTCCAGGCGTACACGAAGCCGAAGGTGAGCTGGCCGTGGTGGTGGGAGCGGTACACGGGGTCGGCCTTGAAGTACTCGAGCGTGTCGTGCATCCAGCCCATGTTCCACTTCTGGCCGAAGCCGAGCCCGCCGAGGTGCACGGGCCGGCTCACCCCGCCCCACGCGGTGGACTCCTCGGCGATCATCCGCACGCCGGGGAAGGCGCCGTGGACGACGGTGTTGGTCTCCTGGAGGAACGAGATGGCCTCGAGGTTCTCGCGGCCGCCGAGCTCGTTGGGCAGCCACTCGCCGTCGTTGCGGGAGTAGTCGAGGTAGAGCATCGAGGCGACGGCGTCGACCCGGAGGCCGTCGATGTGGAACTCCTCGAGCCAGTACAGGGCGTTGGCGACGAGGAAGTTGCGGACCTCGTTGCGGCCGAAGTTGAACACGTAGGTGCCCCAGTCGGGGTGCTCGCCCTGGCGGGGGTCGGCGTGCTCGTAGAGCGCGGTGCCGTCGAAGCGACCGAGGGACCAGTCGTCCTTGGGGAAGTGGGCGGGGACCCAGTCGACGATGACGCCGATGCCGCGCTGGTGCATGCGGTCGACGAAGGCCCGGAAGTCGTCGGGGCTGCCGAAGCGCGACGTGGGCGCGAAGTAGCCCGACACCTGGTAGCCCCAGCTCGGGGTGTACGGGTGCTCGGCCACGGGGAGGAGCTCGATGTGGGTGAAGCCGAGCTCGAGGACGTGGTCGGCGAGCTGGTCGGCGAGCTCGTCCCAGCGCAGCGGGCGGTCGCCCTCCTCGGGCACGGTGCGCCACGAGCCGGCGTGGACCTCGTACACCGACAGCCGGTCGTTGATCGGGTCGTTCTCGCGTCGGGCGGCCATCCACGCCTCGTCGCTCCAGGCGTGCTCGGAGCGGGTGATGACGCTGGCGTTCGCCGGCGGCATCTCGGTGGCGGTCGCCAGCGGGTCGGACTTGAGGCGCAGCTGGTCGTCCGCGCCGACGATCTCGTAGCGGTAGCGGTGGCCGATCTCGGCCTCGGGCACGAACAGCTCCCAGACGCCGGAGGCGCCGATGGCGCGCATCGGGTGGAGCCGGCCGTCCCAGGAGTTCCAGTCGCCGACGACCCGCACGGCCTTGGCGGCCGGGGCCCACACGGCGAAGGCGGTGCCGTCGACGCCGTCGTGGGTCATGGGGCGCCCGCCGAGCACGGCCCAGAGGCGCTCGTGGCGCCCCTCGCCGATGAGGTGCAGGTCGACGTCGCCCAGGGTCGGCCAGAAGCGGTACGGGTCGACGATGTCGACCTCGAAGCGGTCGTAGGCGACGCGCACGGGCTCGGAGGCCTTGGGCTCGCGGGGCACGGGGATCTCGAACACCCCGCCGACGAGGTGGCGTCCCTCGCAGCGGGTGCCGTCGATGTCCATCCAGGCCGCCTTCGCCTCCGGTCGGCGGACGCGGACCACCGGGCCGTCTGCGCCCTCGTGGAGGCCGAGGACGGCGTGGGGGTCGTGGTGGAAGCCCTCCACCAGGCGTTGCAGGTCGGGATCGATGCTCATGCGAGCAACCTCCGGATGGCGCCGAGCGGGATGCCCACCCAGCTGGGTCGGTACGCGGTCTCGTAGCCCACCTCGTAGACGGCCTTGTCCAGCTCGAAGGCCTGGAGCAGCAGCTCGGTGGTGGCCTCGTCGGGCAGGAGCTCGGCGATGCCGGGCGTGGCGAGGTAGCCCTCCAGGAAGCGGCTGCGGGATCGGTCCTCCCACTCGGCCACCACCTCGGCGACGTCCTCCTCCTCGCCTCGCTCGTGGTGGACCACGGCGGCGGCGTAGTGGAACGAGCGCAGCATGCCGGCGACGTCGCGCAGGGGCGACGAGGGCGCCAGCCGCTCGGCCAGCGGACGGGCGGGCTCGCCCTCGAAGTCGA
>DMTU01000222.1:2918-3170 GCA_003476595.1 Acidimicrobiaceae bacterium
GGGCTCGCCCTCGAAGTCGATGACGTACCAGCCGCTGTCGGCCCGGAGCATCTGGCCGAGGTGCAGGTCCCCGTGGATGCGCAGCGCCGGGCCCGGGTCGCGCACCTCGGCGGCCCGGTCGTAGCGGCGCGAGATCTCCTCGGACGGGACGTGCTCGCGGACGCGGTCGAGCTGGGCGCGGAAGTGGCCGACCCACGCGCTGACGTCCGCCTCGGACGTGCCGTAGGCCTCGGCCAGGCGGGTGTGGAGCTC
>DMTU01000015.1:0-385 GCA_003476595.1 Acidimicrobiaceae bacterium
TCGAGAGGTGGTCGTTGAGGTGGTTGATGCGCTTCGTGAGAATCGCGATCTGGACCTCGGGCGACCCCGTGTCCGACTCGTGGAGGCGGTGCTCGGCGATGAGCTCCGGCTTGAGGCGGTCGATCTGCTCAGACATACGTGAAGGACTCCGTTGCTTGCGTGGGTATCGGACCCGGCTGCCCCAACCGGCTGTGCGAGGAGGGGAAGCGGTGGCGTCGGGCGTGGCTCCCGGGGTGGAACCCCCAGGCGCGACGGCACGAGGCCTTCAGGCACCCTACCACCGTGGGTCTGCAGACGCGGTACCCCGGCGGCTACTGGGGCAGGGCGGGCTTGATGTCGTAGGCGTAGGCCGGCCGGCGCCGGCGGGCCGTGAGGCGGGCGAACT
>DMTU01000015.1:600-1193 GCA_003476595.1 Acidimicrobiaceae bacterium
CCGGGCCAGGTCGGGCTCGAGGCCGTGGTCCCGCACGGCCTGGCGGTAGGCGTGACCGAAGCTGCCGTGCAGCAGGTCCGACACGATGGCGGGCAGCGTCTCGGGGTCCCGGAGGGGCCAGCAGTGGTTGGCGCCGTCGATGACGACGAACTCGCCCTTCGCCTGGCGGGCGGCGTCCTTGGCCGTCTGCAGCGGCACGGCGAAGTCCCTGGTGCCGTGCACCGCCACGACCGGGATCTCCTCCTGGGCGAGGCGCTGCAGCATCCAGCGGCTGCCCCGGCTGCGCAGGATCGACACGGCCGGGCCGAGCAGGCGCCAGGGACGCACGGCGTGGCCGACCAGGGTGGGGGCCAGGAGCCGGCCGAGCTTGACGGCCTGCTCGGGGTTCTTCAGCACCGGCGGCGTGGTCATGGCATCGAGGGCGAGGAGCACGACGACCCCGGCCATCGCCGGGGGGAACAGACGCCCGACGTTGACCAGGCGGTCCCAGGCGTCGCCGACGATGGCGTCGACGAGGATCACGCCGAGGGCGCGCTCGGGCTCGCTGGCGCACAGCTGGGTGATGACCCGGCCGCCCATGGAGTGGCCGACGA
>DMTU01000015.1:1290-2069 GCA_003476595.1 Acidimicrobiaceae bacterium
GCCGCCCATGGAGTGGCCGACGAAGAAGGCCTGCTCGATGCCGAGCTCGTCCAGGGCCCGGCCGAGGAGCCGGGCGTACTCGCCGAAGTTGGCGCCGCCGGAGGGCAGGCCCTGGGTGCTGCCGTGGTTGGCGGTGTCGATCGCCACGACCTTGAAGCCCATGGAGACCAGGCGGGACAGCGTCTGGGCGTACAGGAACCCCTCGGCGGTGAAGCCGTGCACCATCACCAGCGGGATGCCCCGGCCGGACACGGTGACGCCGACCTCGTGGCCGTCGGACAGGCGGAACACGTGGCGGGCCAGGCGGGGGGCCGCCACGAGGCCGCGCTCGGCCGCGCCGTCGGACTCGGGCCCGACCACCGGCATCTCGGCCTCGGGCAGCACGCTCGACAGCGCCCGTCGGGCCCGCTCCCGGGGCAGCAGGTGGCTGCGGTCCTCGCGGCTCTCGTCGTCGTCGTAGACCGGCTCCAGGGGGTCGACGTGCCCGACGGTGACGGGGATGATCGTCACGTCCTCGGGGAAGCCGGTCTCGGTCATGGGGCCAGGATCCGCCGGGCGTCTTCGCAGTCCCGTTGCATCTGCTCGATGAGGTCCTCGACGGTGTCGAAGCGCTCCTCGCCCCGGAGCCGGGCCACGAAGCGCACCGCGACGCGCTCGTCGTAGAGGTCGCCGGAGAAGTCGAGCACGTGGGCCTCGAGCAGGCTGGCATCCGCCGTCTCGTAGAAGGTCGGGCGCCGGCCGAGGGAGATCGCTGTCGGCAGCACCTCGCCGTCGGCCCG
>DMTU01000015.1:2203-2613 GCA_003476595.1 Acidimicrobiaceae bacterium
TCGCCCTGGTGGACCACGCCGCGCACCTCGTGGGGGCGTCCGAGCATCTCGGCGGCGGACTCGACCTCGCCGGCCACCAGGGCCCGGCGGATGGCGGTGGAGGACACGCGGCCCTCGTCGGCGGTGGGCATGCCGTCGACGTCGACGAGGGCCATGCCGTGCACGTCGAAGCCGAGGTCGGGGCCGAGCCGGTTGAGCAGTGCCACGTCGCCGCCCCGGCCCTTGCCGAAGTGGAAGTCGGCGCCGACGATCACCGTGCGGGCCTTGAGGCAGTCGACCAGGACCTCCTGGACGAACTCGTCCGCGGTCTCCGCGGCGCGCTCCTCGTCGAAGCGGATGACGACGACGAGGTCGATGCCGGTGCTCTCGAGCAGCTCGAGCTTCTGGTCGAGGTCGCAGAGCAGCTTGGG
>DMTU01000015.1:2777-3153 GCA_003476595.1 Acidimicrobiaceae bacterium
GCGGACTCGGGCCGCACGACCGAGGCGGGGTGCCGGTCGAAGGTGACGACCGCCGAGGCCAGGCCCCGGGCGTCGGCTTCGCGCTGGACCTCGGCGATGACGGCGCGGTGGCCGAGGTGGAGGCCGTCGTAGGCACCGATCGTGACCGCCGTTCCCTGCCCGAGCTCGGGGCAGCTGGACGTGTCGCGGACGATCTGCATCGGAGCGAAGGGTAACGCCCGCTCAGGATCCCCTGGGGATCAGAACGAGTCCATGATGTTGATGCCGGCCGGCCCGAGGATGATCACGAACAGGGACGGCAGGATGCAGAAGACCAGCGGGAACACGATCTTCACCGGCAGCTGGGCGGCCTTCTCCTCGACCCGGGCGCGGCGCT
>DMTU01000015.1:3271-3730 GCA_003476595.1 Acidimicrobiaceae bacterium
CTCCTCGACCCGGGCGCGGCGCTTCTCGCGGAGCTCCTGGGACTGTATGTGGAGCACCCGGGCGATGGGCAGGCCGTGGCGGGTCGATTGGCGGATGGCCACGACGAAGCCCTTGAGATCCGGGACGTCG
Organism: Acidimicrobiaceae bacterium; assembly: GCA_003476595.1. Classification (GTDB taxonomy): domain Bacteria; phylum Actinomycetota; class Acidimicrobiia; order Acidimicrobiales; family Salinilacustritrichaceae; genus Salinilacustrithrix. The sequence continues at coordinate 3,402 of DMTU01000015.1, forward strand.
GTACGGGCCACCATGCGGTCGAGGGCCACCTGGCGGTCGACCCCGACCTGGAGGTCCTGGAGCACCCGAGCGAGCTCGTCGGCCAGGGGGCCGGTGCGTCCCTCGGCGGAACGGGCCATGGCCGCATCGAAGCCGAGTCCGGCCTCGACCGAGACGGTGAGCTGATCGATCACATCGGGGAGCTGCTTCTCGATGAGGCCCTGGCGCTCGCCCGCCTTGCGATCGAGCCACGCCTCGGGACCGAGGTAGGCGAGTGCGGCGGTGAGGGCGGCCAGGCCGAGGGACTGGCGACCGGTGTCACCCGACAGCAGCAGCACGATGAGGACGGC
>DMTU01000015.1:3869-4483 GCA_003476595.1 Acidimicrobiaceae bacterium
GCGAGGTCGAGCTTGCGCTGGACGCGAGCGCCCATGCCGGCGGAGCTGAACCCCCGGGCTCGGTTGCCGATGGAGGCGAAGAACGGATCGAGGATGCGGGTCTTGGCCGACGCGCTCAGGGCGATCTGGCGGCTGTCGGCGAGCATGCCGCCACGACCCAGGTTGGCCTGCGCCGTGTCGAGCTCGCGCTCCGCGGTGAGCGCCCAGATCAAGACGCCCACGGCGCCGACGACGAGGGCAGCTCCGACGATGACGACGAGCAGGTCCATCTCAGTACTCCACGTCGATCAGCTTCTTCAGCCACAGCGCACCGGCGACGAGCAGGCCCACCGCCACGCCCAGCATGACGAGCCCGATGGTGCGGCTGAAGAGGGGGTCCATGTAGTCGGGGTTGGAGCTGTAGAGGATCAGGCCCATGCCGATGGGCAGGAAACCCAGCACCATGGCCGAGATCTTGCCTTCCGCGGTGAGGGCGGCGACCTGGCGCTTGAGCCGGTTGCGGGCGCGGATGGTCTCACCGACCTGATCCAGGATCTGGGCCAGGTCACCACCGACCGAGCGGTTGATGCGCATGGCGTCCACGACCCACGCGAAGTCCTCGTTCTGGACGCGCC
>DMTU01000015.1:4579-4990 GCA_003476595.1 Acidimicrobiaceae bacterium
GAAGTCCTCGTTCTGGACGCGCCCGGCGACGCCGTCGAGGGCATCTTCCACGTCACGTCCGAGTCGGGTCTCGAGGATGGCGCGGCGGAACTCCTGACCGAGGGGGGCGTCCATCTCCTCGGCAACGGTGTCGATGGCCTGCCCCACGCCGAACCCCGAGCGCAGCGAGCCGGACATGATCATCAGCGCGTCGCTGAGCTGGTCGCCGAAGTCCTTGTTGCGTCGGGAGGCCTTCGCCCGCAAGAACGCGCCGGCGCCCAGGAGCGGAACGAGGAACCCGAGCGCACCGACGACTGCACCGAGGAGCAGGTAGCCGAGGACGCCACCTGCGATGGCGGCCGCAGCGATGACGGCGACGTACTCCCCCGCTCGCATGACGAGGCCCGCACGGTCGAGGGCGGCGTCGATCCA
>DMTU01000015.1:5168-5394 GCA_003476595.1 Acidimicrobiaceae bacterium
CCGGCCGGTGGACTCCGTGCGCTCGACGGCCGCCGCGGCGACCCGGGTGGCAGCGGAGCGAACCGAGTCGATCGCCCGCTCGGCCGAGCTCGAGTCGTCGCCGGCGGCGGGCGCGGCGTCGGAGCGTAGGGACCGGCGAGCCCCTCGGCGCCGCACGATCTCCGATCCGGCGCCGCTCGGGACGGCGAGGGCGATCAGCATGGCGACGGCCCCCGCCACCCCCAGC
>DMTU01000319.1:0-296 GCA_003476595.1 Acidimicrobiaceae bacterium
TGGCGCATGCCGCCGGACAGCTGCGCCGGCCGGGCGTTCTCGAAGCCCGTGAGGCCGACCAGGTCGACGAGGTCCTGCACGGCAGCCGGCTTGGCGTCGAACCCGGTGACCTCCAGGGCGAGGCGGATGTTCTTGGTGACGGTGCGCCAGGGCAGCAGCGCCGCGTCCTGGAACGCGATGCCGAGGCTGTGGTTCCGCCGGGCCGCAGCCGGGGCCTCGCCGTGGACGAGGACCCGGCCGGCGGATGGCGTCTCGAGGTCGGCGAGGATCCTGAGCACCGTGGACTTGCCGCAGCC
>DMTU01000319.1:403-13090 GCA_003476595.1 Acidimicrobiaceae bacterium
CGGGCGGTGAAGGAGCCCTGCGGTGCGGTCAGGTCCACCGAGTCGATCGCGCAGACCGTGGACCGCCGCATCGGGAACTCCTTCCGGAGGCCCTCGATGAGCAGCCCGGAGCCATCCGGGCTGGTGGCGGTGGCGGGCTGCACGTCGCTGGCGGTCATCGGTCGGTCGGTGTCCACGGTGCTCATGGGACTCACTCCTCGTAGAGCTGGGTGCCGTCGGCGTAGACGGCATCCAGGACGGCGTTGGTGTACAGCTCCTCGGTGACGTCGAACCCGAGGGAGTTGAGGAGCTCCACGTTCTCGGTGATGCGCTGCTCGCTCATGGTGAAGATCCCGTTCTCGGCGGTGTCGCCGGCCGTGATCAGCTCCTCCTGGTCTCGCAGCTCGAGGGCCTGGGACTCGACGGGCAGATCCAGGTCGGCGCCGTACACCTCGAGGGTCAGGCGCTCGGCCTCCTCGGGGTCGGCGAACGCGTGCTGCCAGCCCTTGACCTCGGCCGTCATCGCCGCCACGAGAGCGTCGAAGTTGTTGTCGAGGTTGTCCTGGGTCGTGACGTAGAGCTGCTGGAACAGGTTCACGCCGATGTCGCCCACCATCAGGCAGTCGACGTCCAGGTCGTGCTCGGTGCGCAGGATGTTCGGCTCGTTGGTGACGAAGGAGAAGAAGCCGTCGACCTCACCGGTCATGAGCGGTGCGGGGTCGAACTCCACCGGGATGCGGGCCACCTGATCGGGTCCCGTGCCCTCCTCGAGCCCGTTGGCCTCGAGGACCGCCTGCCACACCGGCTCGTTCACGGCCTGGACACCGATGGTCTTGCCCACCAGGTCCTCGGCGGAGGTCAGCGGTGCGCTGTTGTCGTAGAGGATGCAGAACGGGTTGTCCTGGAAGTTCGCCCCGATGATGACGAGCGGTGCGTCCTCGTTCGTCACGGCCGCAGCGACCTGCTCGGAGGCGGCGTAGCTGAACAGCGCATCGCCGGCGATGAGGGGGGCGATCGGGTCGACGGCGGGGCCGCCGCCGAGCAGCTCCACCGAGGTGAACCCCTCGTCGGTGTAGTAGCCGAAGGAGTCGGCCATGTAGTTGCCGGCGAACTCGGCGTTCTTGATCCAGCCGAACTGGATCGACAGGTCGCCGAAGTCCCCGGACGCAGCAGCGCCCGATCCGGTCGCCTCCTCGCCGCTGGCAGCGTCGGTGGCCGCTGAGGTGTCGTCGTCGTCACCGCACGATGCGGCGACGAGCGAGAAGGCCCCGAGGAGCAGGAAGAGCCTGGGCAGCCGCCGAAGGAGGGAGCCAGAGGGGTGCGTTCGCATGTGACCTCCACATGGAGTTGGACAGGGGAAGCCTCTGGCGTGGAGCCTGAGGTGAGCGGACCGTAAGCAGGTCCGGTTTCTCGGCAGTTGCTCCAACGTCAACGGCGCGTGAACCGGCTCAACACTTTGTTGATCGTCGCCGCGGTCTCGGGCATGGTCTCCGCCATGGTCGCCATCGAGCCCGCTCCCCCGTCCGCACCGTTCGCCGTCCCCGCCCTCGCTCGGGACCGGCACGCCGACGCCGCGGCCTTCCTCGCCGACCACGGCTTCGCGCTCCTCGCCGGCGTGTTCGACGACGCCGCCCTCGTCGCCCTCGAGGACGAGTGCAGCCGCATTCAGCAGGAGGTCGCGCGAGGTGAGCACCCGGCCCGCCACGGGGGCGAGATCTTCATCGACGACGAGAGCGACGGGTCCGACGGGACGCCGTTCGTGAACTACGTCAGCCACATCACCGAGCTGTCGCCGCTCGCCGACGCCGCCGCGACCCATCCCGACGTCGTCGCCGTCATGCGGCTCGCGCTCGGTGACGGGGCGTGGCTGCTCGACGACGAGCGCTTCGGCGTCGTCTACCAGGACGCTCGCCCGGGCCGGGAGTCGGCCTACAGCCGCATCGGCTGGCACAGCGACTGGCAGTCGGGCCCGCACCTCGACATGTGGCCCTCGGTCGCCTTCACGATCCACATCGATGCGACGTCACCGGCCAACGGGTTCCTCAGGGTGGTGCCCGGCAGCCACCGGAGGGATCCGTCCGAGATGCCGCTGCGGTTCGAGCGCATCCCCGGCGAGATCGCCGTGTACGCCGACCGGGGCGACGTCATCCTCCACGATGCCCACCTGTGGCACTCCGCTGCCCGGGCGACCGAGGACGGCCCGTCGTCCGTGCGGCGCCACATCCGGGGCGGCTGGTACGCCGGGCGGCGGCTCGCCAAGGACCACGACAACAGCGACTTCGTCAAGAACGCCGCCCGATGAGCGCACCCGAGACCGTCGACCTCGTCGTCCGCGACGCCGACCTGGTCGTCACCATGGACGACGCCCGCTCGGAGCTCCGCGGCGGCTGGGTCGCCATCGACGCCGGCGTGGTCGTGGGCACGGGGGCATCGGACACCGAGCCGCCGACCGCCCGGCGGACGGAGTCGGTACCCGGCTGCGTCGTCACCCCAGGCCTGGTGAACACGCACCACCACATCTTCCAGAACCTGACCCGGTCGTTCGCCCCGGCCACGGACGAGACGCTGTTCGGGTGGTTGACCACGCTGTACCCGCGCTGGGCGCTGCTCGACGAGGAGGCCGCCTACGTCAGTGCGTGGGTCGGCATGGCCGAGCTGGCCCTCGGTGGCTGCACCACCTCCATGGACCACCTCTACGTCCACCCGGCCGGTGCCGGTGACCTGATCAGCGCCGAGATCGCCGCGGCGCGTGACCTGGGCTTTCGCTTCCATGCGACCCGGGGCTCGATGAGCCGCTCGGTGAAGGACGGCGGCCTCCCGCCGGACTCGGTGGTCCAGGACGACGACACCATCCTCGCCGAGAGCGAGCGGCTGGTCCGCGCCCACCACGATCCGTCTCCCCACGCCATGGTGCAGGTCGCGCTCGCGCCGTGCTCGCCCTTCTCCGTCACGCCCGAGCTCATGCGCTCGACGGCCGAGCTGGCCGAGCGCCTCGACGTGCGGCTCCACACCCACCTGGCCGAGGACGTCGACGAGGACACCTACTGCCTGGAGACCTACGGGTGCCGGCCGCTCGAGCTGTTCGAGGACGTCGGCTGGGGCACCGACCGATCGTGGGTCGCCCACTGCATCTACCCCAACGGCGACGAGATCGAGCGCATGGCCCGCTGGGGCACCGGCGTGGCCCACTGCCCGTCGTCCAACGCGCTCATCGCGGGCGGGCTGGCACCGGTCGCGGAGTACCTCGCCGCCGGGGTGCCGGTGGGCATCGGGTGCGACGGGTCCGCCTCCACCGATGCCGCCTCGCTGTGGCTGGAGACGCGAGGCGCCATGCTGCTCGGCCGGCTCCGCAACGGGCCGACGTCCTTCTCCGCACGTGCCGCGCTGGAGCTGGCCACCCGTGGGTCGGCCGCCTGCCTCGGCCGCAGCGGCGAGATCGGCCAGCTCACCGCCGGCGCCTGCGGTGACCTGGTCGTCTGGCGGCTCGGGGGCATCGCCTTCGCCGGCGCCCTCACCGATCCGGTCGATGCGCTGCTGCGCTGCGGGCCGGTCTCGGCGCACCACACGGTCGTGGCCGGTCGCTTCCTCGTGGCGGGCGGCGAGCTCGTCGCGGCGAGCGAGGACGTCCTCGTCCGCCACCGGACGGCAGCGGCGCGCCTGCAGGGCATCGACGCCTGACAGGAACGCGACAGCAACTCGACCCCGTCCCGGCACCACGTCGAACGCACCTGGAAAGAATCGGTACGTACGTTCTCAACAAACCGTTGAAACGAACAGGAGCCACCGTGCCCGAGCCCACCGACCTGCCCGCCGCCACGTCCGTCCTCCAGGGGGCCCGGGTCATCGACCCGGCCAGCAGCACCGACGCCGTGCTGGACGTCGCCATCGCCGGCGACACGATCGTGGAGGTCGGCACCGACCTGCGGAGCCGCCACCCGCTCGCCGCCGTGGTCGACCTGTCCGGCACCATCCTCACGCCCGGCCTGATCGACCTGCACGCCCACGTCTTCGCCGGCCTCGGCGACTTCTGCGTGGAACCCGACCGTGCCGGCGTGTCCACCGGGGTGCCGGTCGTCGTGGACGGCGGCACGAGCGGCATCGCCACCTTCGAGCTGGCCCGCCGGTCGGTGGAGGGCAGCGGCAGCCGCACCCGGGTGCTGGCGTTCATCGATCCGAACCAGCTGTACCTGGCCACCAAGGACTTCATCTGCCACAAGCTGCAGATCGCCGACGACGAGCGCAACCTCGACCTCGACTCGACCGCGGCGATGGTCGAGAAGCACGCCGACATGGTCGTCGGCTTCAAGGTCCGGGCGACGCACGTGGGCGACGACACCCACTCCCCGTTCCTCGAGGGGGCGAAGTCCGTCGCCGGCGACCTCCCGATCATGGTCCACCTCGGACGCTTCCCCCACACCCCGGTGATCACCACCCCGGCCCTGCTCCAGACCCTCCGTGGGGGCGACGTGATCACCCACGCGTTCCGGGGCGGCGGCGGCCAGCTGGTGCCGGGCACCGGCAGCGTCACGCCCGAGTTCGCCGATGCGGTCGAGCGCGGCATCCGCCTCGACGTGGGCCACTCCGGCACCGACTTCCGCTTCGACACGGCCCGCCGCCTGTTCGACGCCGGGTACCTGCCCGACACCATCTCCACCGACCTCAACCTGTTCAACGAGGCGGCGCCCGTGCGCTCGCTCGCCGAGACGATGTCGAAGATCTGGGCCATGGGCGTCGAACTGCCGGCCGTGATCGCCATGTGCACGTCGAACACCGCCGCCACGATCCACCGCGGGGAGGAGCTCGGGGCCATCGCCCCGGGGCGGATCGCCGAGCTGAGCGTCCTGCGGATCGAGGAGGGCAGCTTCGAGCTGTCCGACGGCTACGAGCCCATGGTGGTCGACCGGGTGCTCAGCCCCGTCGGCTGCTTCCGTGCCGGCACGTGGATCGACGCCCTGGTGCCCCAGGCGGTGGCGGCGTGATCGACCCGCAGGCGCTCGAGCGGCTGCCGAAGGTGGAGCTGCACTGCCACGTCGAGGGCACCATGCGTGCGGCCACCCTCGTCGAGCTCGCAGCGAAGAACGGCCTGCACCTGCCCGTGGCCGACCCGGTCGAGCTCTACGAGTACGACTCCCTCGACGGCTTCCTGCAGATCTTCTGGCTGGTGCAGTCGGCGATCGCCGACCGGGCCGACTGGGCGCGCGTCGCCTACGAGTCCGTGGTCGACGCCGGACCGCACGGCCTCGTGTACCGGGAGACCTTCTTCACGCCGGCTCGGCACCTCGCCGCAGGGCAGGACCTGGCCGACATCGTCGCCGGCCTCGACGAGGGCCTGGCCGCTGCCGAGGCCGAGACGGGCATCCGGGTGAACCTGGTGCTCGACTTCGACCGGGACTTCGGGCCCGGTGCGGCGCTGGAGCAGGCCGACCGGCTCGTCGAGCTGAAGCGCTCCTCGAGCCCCGGTGTCGAGCGCGTGATCGGCGTGGGATACGACTCGACCGAGATCGGCCGGGAACCCGCGACCTTCGTGGATGCGTTCGCCGTGGCCCGCCACGCCGGCCTCCGCCGGACCGCGCACCAGGGCGAGAACAGCGGCCCCGACGCCATCGCCGCCTGCGTCGACGTGCTCGGCGCACAGCGGATCGACCACGGCATCTCGATCCTCGAGGATCCGGATCTGACAGCGCGCTTCGCCGACGAGCGCATCCCCTTCACCGTCTGCCCCAACTCCAACATCCGCATCGCAAACGCCTACCCGAGCCTCGCCGACCACGTGTTCCCCGCCATGCGCGAGGCAGGTCTGCTGGCGACGCTCAACACCGACGACCCGGCGCTCACCGACCTCGACCTCGGCTACGAGTACCGCTCGGTCGCCGAGGCCTTCGGCTACGGGTGGGACGACATGGTCGCGATCGCGCTCGACGGGGTGGAGGCGTGCTGGCTGGACGAGGTGGACAAGGCGGCGCTGCGCCAGCGGGTCCGGGCCGTGGCGGTGCCGGCGTGATCGACCTCGACGCTGCGCTCGCCCACTTCTGGCATCCGGTGTGCACGCTGTCGGAGCTGCGCTCCACCGATTCGGGCGTCGGACCGCTTCCGGTCCGGCTCCTCGAGCAGGACCTCGTGGTGGTCGAGCTCGACGGCGCACCGGTCGCCATGGCGGATCGGTGCGTCCACCGGTCGACCCGCCTGTCGGTCGGCTGGGTGGACGACGGCTGCCTCCGCTGCCCGTACCACGGGTGGGCCTACGACCGCGACGGCCGGTGCGTCGACATTCCAGCCATGCCCGACGCCCCCATCCCGCCGAAGGCGCGCACGGCTGCGTTCGACACCGTCGTCGCCTACGACACGGTCTGGGTGCGCCTGGACTCGTCGTCGGACACCGTCGTGCCGGCCTGCGATGCCTTCGGCGACGAGGAGATGAAGACCCTGCAGGGAGACCCGTACACCTGGCCGGTCGGGGCGCCGCGGCGGGTCGAGAACTTCGTCGACCTGTCGCACTTCGCCTGGGTGCACGACGGCTCACTCGGCAGCCGGGAGCTGCCCGTGCCGCCCATCCCGGAGGTCGAGCGGGTGTGCGGCGACCACGGGGCAGAGCTGCGCTTCGCGTTCGACCCGCCCATCGAGCCGCCCGACGACGTCGCGCTCGTCGCCCGTTCCGAGTACCGGATGCCGATGCCGCTGACCGTCGACATCCACTTCCTGTACGACGACGGTCGCCGGCGGGACCTCTGGATGACCGCCTCGCCCATCGACCCGGGCACCTGCCGAACCTTCTGGTTCGTGTCGCGCACCGACGACCTCGACGGCGACGATCGCGCCCACCTGGCCTTCCAGGACCTGGTGCTCGCCGAGGACGAACCCGTGGTGTGCAACCAGGTGCCCCGAGCGATGCCGCTCGACCCGGGTGTCGAGGTCTCGGTGAGGTCCGACAAGGTGTCGATCGAGTACCGCCGCTGGCTCCGGGAGCTGGCGGCTGCTGCCGCCGAGGGTGCGCTCGGAGGCGCCCTCGGCTCGCCGGTGGCACGGGTGGTCGCCGACGGGCTGGCATCCTGACCCGGTGGACCACCCCCTGCTGCGGGCGCTGCAGCCCGTCGCCGACACCGTCGGCGCCCGGATCGTCGGACCCGACGACATGGAGCCCGGCGACCTTCCGCTCGAGTGGGAGGGCGAGGTGGTGGGCGGCTTCCGCCAGGCCGGGATCAACGGCGCCCTCGACCGCCTCCTCGAACGGATGGAGCGGGAGTTCGGCGCCTCGCTCGACCAGCTCGACCGGGAGTCCAAGCAGGAGGTGGTGCGCCGCCTCGACGAGGAGGGCGCCTTCGTCATCCGCAAGGCGGTGGAGGAGGTCGCGGACGCACTCGGCGTCTCGCGGTTCACCGTCTACAACTACCTGAACGCCAGCGAGGCCTGACGGTCACCCGGCCCGCTGCGCCGGGGCCTCGTCCGGTCCCTTGACGATGGTCGGCGCGAACACCGGACCCCGCTCGGTGGCGATGCGCCCGTAGTACTCGGGCTGGCGGTGGACGCCGAGGTTGAACACCGAGGACTTGTAGCTGTTGCAGGCGTCGAGGTCGCACGTCGCCGCGACGAGCTCGTCGCCGACCGTGGCGCACTCGACGACGACCCGTCCGGAGGGGGCGATGATGCAGCTGCCCCCGATCATGGGGACGCCCTCCTCGTCACCGGCTTTGGCGACGCCGACCACCCAGGTGCCGTTCTGGTAGGCGCCGGCCTGCATGACGAGGTGGTTGTGGAAGTTCGAGTGCTCGTCGTGGTCGGGGGCGGGCGGGTTGTGGACCGGCGTGTTGTAGCCGATGAAGACCATCTCCACGCCCTGCAGCCCGAGCTCGCGGTAGCTCTCCGGCCAACGGCGGTCGTTGCAGATCAGCATGCCCATCGTGCCGCCGAAGGCGTCCGCCACGGTGAAGCCCTCGTCGGGCAGCTCGAAGTAGCGCTTCTCGAGGTGCTGGAACGCCCGCCACGGCTCGTGCTCGGCGTGGCCGGGCAGGTGCACCTTGCGGTACCTGTGGCGCACCGCGCCACGCCGGTCGACGAGGATCGAGGTGTTGTAGTGACGTCCCTCGGGGGTCAGCTCGGCGTACCCGAGCACGAACCCGATCTGCAGGCGCTGCGCCTCGTCGAACAGGGCCTGCGTGTCCGGTCCGGGCATCTCGCGCTCGAACCAGGCATCGATCTCACGCTGGTCCTCCATGTACCAGCGGGGGAAGAAGGTGGTGAGCGCCAGCTCGGGGAACACGACGATGTCGCAGCCCGCCTCCCGGCCGGCGCGGAGCAGGGCGATGAGCCGCTCGACGACGTCGGCGCGGGAGTCGGCGCGCTGGATCGGTCCCAGCTGGGCAGCACCCACGGTCACGTTGCGGGCCACGGGTCGTCTCCCTCGGCCACGGTGGCCAGTCGAAGCAGGCAGCGCAGCAGGACGTCGGCGCCTGCCTGCAGGTCGGCGGTGTCGGTGAACTCGGCCGGATTGTGGCTGATGCCGTCGCGCGACGGCGTGAAGACCATCGCCGTCGGGCAGGTGCGGGCGAGCATCTGGGCGTCGTGGCCAGCACCGGAGGGGAGGCGGCGGACGCTGTGCCCGAGCGAGCGGGCCTCCTCCTCCACCATCGCCACGATGGCGGGGTCGAAGGCGACCGGCTCGAACCGCGCCAGGGCACGCCACTCGATCTCGCAGCCGTGCTGTGCTGCACGCTCCTCGACGAACGCCTGGACCCGGCGCTCCGCCTCCTGCAGCGTCGCCTCGTCGGTGTTGCGGAGATCGATGGTGCACCGGGCGGTGTGGGCCACCACGTTGACGAGGTTCGGCTCCAGCTCCATGCGACCGACCGTGCCGACCTGATCGCCCCCGAGCTCGACGGCCAGGCGCCGCACGAAGGCAGCGGTCTCGGCCACCACGAGGCCGGCGTCGCGTCGCAGGCGGATGGGCGTGGTGCCGGCGTGGTTCGACTGGCCGCGCACCGTGAGCTCCTGCCAGGAGATCCCCTGGACGCCCTCCACCGCACCGAGCGTGATCCCGGCCTCCTCCAGCACGGGCCCCTGCTCGATGTGCAGCTCAACGAAGGCGTGCGGCGCCGCACCGGGGCACGGCAGCGCCCCTCGGTAGCCGATGCGTTCCAGCTCCCCGCCGACGGTCGCCCCGTCGATGCCCACGGTGTCGAGCGCCTCCTCGAGCGGCATGCCGCCGACGTGGACGAGCGAGCCCATCATGTCCGGGCTGAAGCGCGCCCCTTCCTCGTTGGTGAAGAAGGCGACGCCGACGGCCCGGTCGGTGAGCACGTCCCGTTCCGCCAGCAGCTCGAGCACCTCGAGGCCGGCGAGCACGCCGAGGTTGCCGTCGAACCGCCCGCCGGAGCCGACCGTGTCGATGTGGGAGCCGGTGAGCACCGGTGGACCCTCGATCCGGCCAGGCCGCACGCCGAAGACGTTCCCGATGGCATCCACGCCGAGATCGAGGCCGAGGTCGCGCATCCACGTGACGACCAGGTCCCGGCCGGCGCGGTCCTCGTCGGTCAGAGCGAGGCGGCTGGAGCCGCCACCGGGCAGCGGGCCGATCTCGGCGAGCGCATCGAGGCGGGAGACGAGCCGGTCGACGTCGATGCGGAGGCGGTCGAGGTGCGGCGGCAGGGTCGAGGCGGCGACGGTCACGCCACCCACCGTCCCACCGCAGCGACGAGGTCGGCCAGCACCTCGTCCCTGTTCGTCTCGTTGACCAGCTCGTGCTTGGCGCCCGGGTAGACGCGGATGAGCTTGTCGGTGCTCGGCATGTCGAGGACCGCCTGGACCGTCGGGCCGGGCGGCACGAACGGATCTGCGCTGCCGTGGAAGCACGCCACCGGGATGCGGATGCGGTCGATCTCGGCCCGGAAGGCATCCAGGGTGGCGACCTCGGAGACGAGCAGGGGCCGCTTGTAGCTGCCGTGGTAGACGAGCGGATCCTCGGCGTAGGCCCGGTTCGTCGACGCGTCCCGTGACATGCCGTCGGGGTCGGACGGCTCCTCGGGCAGCGACGGCTGGTCCAGGACCGCACGGGCCCAGGGCCAGTCACCCAGGACCGCACCGAGGAACGCGGCCCCGGCGAGGCGTTCGGGCGAGCGCTGGACGAAGCGAGCCGTCAGGAGGCCGCCCATCGAGTGGCCGACCATGACGACGGGCACGCCGGGATGCCTCACCTCGGCGAGGGCCACGGTGGCGTGGAGGTCGTCGACCACGTGGACGAAGTCGGCGATGAGCGCTCGCTCCCCGTCGGACCGGCCGTGCCCGAGGTGATCCGGTGCGACCGTCGCCCACCCGCGGGCGGCGAAGGCGTCAGCGACGTGGCCGTACCGGCCGCCGTGCTCGGCGTAGCCGTGCACGACGACGACCACCGCCGTGGCGGTGCCGGCCGGCTCCCACGTCCGGAGGAAGATGTCGCCCTCGCTGCCGGCGAACGAGGTCGTGCGTTCCGCAGCCGCTGCCAGATCGGTCGGGGCCGCCGCCGTCACGGCGCCCACCCGGCGAACGCATCGATCATGGCCCGGGGATCGGGCCCGAGCGGGTACAGGATCGGGCAGGTCGCCCCGTCGGCCAGGTAGGTGGCGACCTTCTCCCGGCACTCCGCGGCGGTGCCCGCCGCGCAGATCAGCTGGACCACGTCGTCGGGGACGAGCTCGGATGCGGCCACGACCTGCTCGTGGGTCGCCGGCCACGACAGCACTGCGTGGACCTTCTCGAGGAGCGACTCCGGCACGCCGCTCGCCTTCATGATGTGGGGCTGCTGGCCCAGGTACTGGGTGACGAGCAACCGGGCGCCATCGAGCGCGTCCTTGCGGTCGGCCGGGTCGTCGCTGCTGGCGACGGAGCAGACGACGAGCTGGGGTCGGTCCAGGTCGTCGACGCTGCGTCCGCTCCGCTCGGCACCGACCTGCAGGCGCTCCATGGCCTGGCGGTTGTACTGCGGTGACACCAGGTAGTTGAGGACGACGCCGTCGGCGATCTCGCCGGTGAGCTCGAGCATCTTCGGACCGGTGGCCCCGATGTAGATGGGCACGTCCTTCGGGCGGCGCTCCTGGTGGACGTAGTCGAGCTCCACGCCGTCGAGGTGCACGAAGTCGCCGTGGTAGGTGACCGTCTCGTCGGCGAGGAGGGCCCGGACGGACTCCACGACCTCACGCATCTGCTGCAGCGGGTTCGTGCGGGTGATGCCGACCTTGGACGCGAGCGGGTCCCACCAGGCGCCGATGCCGAGCAGCACCCGGCCGGGCGCGAGGTCGTCGAGCGTCGAGAACGTGGCGGCAAGCCGGGCGGGGTTCCGGGTCCAGGAGTCCACGACGCCCGAGCCCACCTTGATCCGTTCGGTGGTCGCGGCGATGGCGGCCATCGGCACGCTGGCCTCGCGCACGAGGCGCGACTCGGCCTGCCACACCGCCCCGAAGCCCTTGGCCTCGGCGTAGGCGGCGATGTCCATCGCGTCCCGGACGCTGTGGGCGTCCTGCAGGTACAGGGCGAGCGGTTGTGTGGTGGTCACAGGTCCTCCATGCGACGATGCAGTCGCCGAGCCGCCTCGGCAGCACGGGCGCGGACTTCGGTGGGGTCGACGAGGGTGGGGCCGTCCTCGTCCAGGACGACACGCCCGTCGACGGTGATCTCGAGCGGGCGGACCGACGTCGTGTACGCCAGGCGCCACGGGTCCTCGACGTGCTCGCTGCTCCACACGACGCGGTCATGGGCGGCCGCCGGGAATAGGTCCCAGCCGGTGGCCAGGTAGGACCAGGCCTCGTCGGGAGCAGCGTCGAGGTCGGCCTCGCGCCGGCGCGCGAAGGCCAGGCGGAACTCCTCGAGCATGTCGGCACCGATGCCGTCGGTGCCGAGCGCGACCGGGCCGGTCCAGCGCGCTGGGTCCCCGTAGCCGACGTGGTTGTTCATGTTGGAGCGCGGGTTGTGCACCACCGTGCCCGGCAGCTGGCGGTCGAGGTGGACGGCGTGGACGAGCAGCCAGTCGTCGCCGGCCACATCGGCGAGCCGGGCGCCGGCACCGGCGTCCTCCGGGGCCTCGGCCACGTGGATGTGGACGCCGACGCCCAGGTCCCGGGCCGTGCCCACGATCGCGTCGAGGGTCTCCTCGGAGAGCGTGAACGAGGCGTGGGCGCCGATCCAGCCTCGGCCGCCGTGGGACTTCAGGTACCGGACGTTCTCGTCCAGGCCGGCCAGCGCCCCCGCCGGCCCGTTCCGGTCGGTGACCTCGTAGCAGGTGCTGACCCGGATGCCGACCGCCGACACGGCGTCGTGGACGACGTCGAGGCTGCCGTCGATCCAGCTCGGGCTGGCGTGGTGGTCGATGATCGCCGTGCAGCCCGCCTCGAGCGCCTCGAGCGCCCCGAGCGTGGCCGACCAGTGGATCGCCTCCTCGTCGAGGGCCCGGTCGAGCCGCCACCAGATGCCCTCGAGAATGTCGGTGAACGAGACGGGCGCGGTCGCCGGCGCAGCCATGCCGCGGGCGAGCGAGGAGTAGAGGTGGTGGTGACTGCAGACGAGGCCCGGTGTCGTGCCCGTCGCCGGCCACTCAGCTGCGTGGCCGTCGCTCACGGCGACGACTCGGCGGCGGTCACCGGCTCGTGGACGTGGAACGGCAGCCGCGTGCGCCACCGACCGTCCACCTGGTGGAGCGCGGCGGCGACGGCGCCGGCGGTGGGCACGAGGCCGATCTCGCCCACCCCG
>DMTU01000319.1:13185-14149 GCA_003476595.1 Acidimicrobiaceae bacterium
ATCTCGCCCACCCCCTTGATGCCGTAGGGCGAGTCGGGCTGCGGCGCCTCGACGAGGATCACGTCGACCGCCGGCATGTCCTTGGCCCGCAGGATGCCGAGGCTGCGCAGCGTGGTGCCGGTCGGTCGGCCGTCGGCGTCGGTGGCCAGATCCTCGGACAGCGCGTACCCCAGGCCCATGTGGACGGCCCCCTCGATCTGGCCCTCGCACAGCAGCGGGTTGACGGCCCGGCCCACGTCGTGGGCGGCGACGACGCGCTCGATCTCCCCGGTCTCCGGGTCGGCGACGACGAGCTGGCAGGCGTAGCCGAACGCCGAGTGGATGAGCGGCTCGGGGGCGCCGTCCTCGAGCTTGTCGGTCCAGTCGACCGTGTAGGTGCCGAGGTAGTCGACCCCGACCTCGCAGCCACCCGCCAGCGCCGCCCGGCACGCATCGGCGACCGCACCCGCGCCCATGAGCGTGCCGCGGCTGCCGGTGGTCTGGCCGGCACCGAGCTCCCGACTGGTGTCCACGTGGACCTCGACGCGCTCCGGGTCGATGCCCAGCTCCTCCACGGCGACCTGCAGCGCCACGGTGTGGATGCCCTGACCCATCTCGGTCCAGCAGTGGCGCACCTCGACCACGCCGTCGGCGCGGAAGTGCACCACCGCCCGGGAGATCTCGAGGAAGCCGTTGCCGAGCCCGGAGTTCTTCAGCGCCAGGCCGACGCCGACGGCCTTGCCGTCGGCGATCGCCTCGGCCAGCGCCGGTCGGACGGCGTCGAGGCAGGCGCGCGCACCGAGGGCACCGTCGTCCATCCGCTGCCCCGGCCCCCAAATCGAGCCCGGCGTCACGACGTTGCGGGACCGCATCTCCCAACCGGAGATCCCGACCTGCTCGGCGAGGCGGTCCATGGCGCCCTCCATGGCGAACTGCGCCTGGTTCGCACCGAAGCCGCGGAACGCACCGCAGACGGGGTTGTTCG
>DMTU01000319.1:14261-21504 GCA_003476595.1 Acidimicrobiaceae bacterium
GTTGTTCGTGCGGGCCGCGACCGCCTCGACGTCGACGGCGGGCACCACGTAGGGACCGCACGCGTGGCCGGCCGCCCGTTCGAGCACCTTCATCCCGACCGAGGCGTAGGGGCCGGAATCGCCGAGCATGCGGGCCCGCATGGCGGTGAGGGCACCGTCCGCATCGCAGGCCAGCTCGAGGTCGATGGTGATCGGGTGGCGCTTGGCGTGGACCAGCAGCGACTCCTCCCGGGAGAACGTCGTCTTCACCGGGCGGCCGAGGAGCCACGCCGCCAGCGCCGTCTGGCCCTGGTTGCTCATGTCCTCCTTGCCGCCGAAGGCGCCGCCGTTGGACACGAGGGTCACCTCGATCCGGTCGGGTGCGACGCCGAGCACCGCTGCGCACTGGTCGCGGTCGTCCCAGACCCCCTGGCCACCGGAGTAGATCTGCAGGCGGCCTTCGGCGGGCACGGCGAGGGTGGACTCCGGCTCGAGGAACGCGTGCTCCACGCGCTGGGTGACGAAGCGCTCTCGCACCACGTGGACGGACCCCGCGAAGGCCTCGTCCACATCGCCGCGCACGTAGGCCGAGCGGGACAGGACGTTGCCGTCGAGGCCCCACACGGCGGGGTCGCCGCTGGCGACGGCGACCGCGGCGTCGGTGAACGGCTCGAGGACGTCGTAGGTGACGTCGACGAGGGCTGCGGCCCGCCGAGCCGTCCCCCGGTCGTCCGCCACGACGAGGGCGAGGACGTCGCCGACGTAGCTGGTTCGGCCTCCGACCGGGATGAACACAGGCCAGTCCTTGTGGATGAGGCCCACCTTGAGGTCCCCCGGGACGTCGGCTGCGGTGAGCACCCGCACGACGCCGGGCAGCGCCTCTGCTGCGGTGGTGTCGATGGCCAGCACGTCGGCCCGGGCGTGCGCGCTGAGGTGCACGGCGCCGTGGAGCATGCCGTCCACGCGCATGTCGTCCACGAAGTCCTTCGTGCCGAGCCCGAGCGACTCACCCTCGTAGCGGGCACCGCGCTGACCCACCCCGCGAGGCAGGGCCACCGCGGTCTCCACGCCGGCGGCCAGGTCCTGCACGGCATCGAGGATCTTGAGGTACCCGGTGCACCGGCACAGGTGGCCGCCGAGGTGGCGAGCTGCCTTGTCGCGGGTGAGGGCTGGGCCGTGCTTGTCCACCAGCGCCTTGGTGCGCAGCAGGATCCCAGGCGTGCAGAAGCCGCACTGCAGCGCACCGGTCGCAGCGAACGCCCGGGCGTAGCGGTTGCGCTCCTCCTCGTCGACGCCTTCCAGGGTCACCACGTCCTTGCCGTCGGCCCGGTCGAGACCCACCTGGCACGACACCACCGGCTTCCCGTCGAGCAGCACCAGGCAGCAGCCGCACTGACCCGACGGGGAGCAGCCGTCCTTCGGACTGGTGACGTCCAGCTCCTCCCGCAGCGCAGCGAGGAGGTGCGGGTGCGCACCGACTTCGACCGGTGCGCCGTTGAGCACGAACGATGCGCCGCTCGGGCGCATCGACGACGCGCCGCTCGACGTCTCGGGGGCAGCTGGGTCGTGGGTCACGGACACGCCGTCGAGCGTTCCCGACTGGATGCGCCGAGTCAACAAACCGTTGAAGTCGGTTTCCTGACCGGTTTCTGACCAGACGGTCGGGGACCGCGCTGCGACGCTGCCGGGAGCCGTCGTTATGGTCTGCGGCGTGCAGGTACGCGTCGAGTTCACCATCGAGCCCTTCGTCGACGGCGCACCCGGTCGACACGTGCGGGCGGCACTGGAGGCACTCGCCGCCGCAGGCATCGAAGCCGAGTTCGGCCCCTTCGGCAGCTCCTTCGACGTGGACCACCGCTCCCTCGGTGCGCTGAGCGACGCCATCGCCGCCGCCGTGGAGGCCGGCGCCACGCGCGTGTCGACGCAGGTCGAAGCCACAGGCTGAACCGCCGTCCGCGGGTTCACGGACTGGAAACACGGCTGACGTCAACGGTTTGTTGAAGGCCGTCACACTGCGCAGCCGTGACGGTCCTCCTCCCCGACTCCCTCGACCGTGCGCTGGCGCACCTGGCTGCCGAACCGGGTGCGCACGTGCTCGCCGGTGGCACCGACTTCATGGTCGAGGTCAACTACGGCCACCGGCGCCCCGAGACCGTGCTCAGCCTGCGCCGCCTCGACGACCTGCGGATGTGGCACGTCGAGGCCAGCCACGTCGTGCTCGGGGCATGCGTCACCTACGCCCAGCTCCTCGACCCGGCGCTGGCCGACCTCATGCCCGGCCTGGCCCAGGCGGCCCGCACCGTCGGTTCCCCCCAGATCCGCTCCACCGGCACCATCGGCGGCAACCTCAGCACCGCATCGCCCGCCGGGGACATGCTGCCGGTGCTCGCCGCCCTCGATGCCGAGGTGGTGCTCGCCTCGTCGACCGGCGTGCGGACGCTGGCGCTGTCGGAGTTCGTGACCGGACCCAAGCGGACCGCCCGCCGAGCCGACGAGCTGCTGATCGCCGTCCGGGTGCCGGTGGCCAACGGCCCACAGGAGTACCTGAAGGTCGGTGTCCGCAACGCCATGGTGATCGCGGTGGCCAGCGTCGCCGTGGTCGTCGACCACGACGGGCGCACGGTCCGGGCCGCCCTCGGGAGCTGCGGCCCGGTGCCGGTTCGGTGCCACGACGCCGAGTCCTGGGTCGCACCGCTGGTCGACTGGGACGCCCGCCGCATCGACGACCCCCGTACCCACGAGGCCTTCGGCGTCCGCTGCGCCGAGGCCGCCCGCCCCATCGACGACCACCGCTCCACCGCCGCATACCGGAGCCACGCCTGTCGGGTGCTGGCCCGCCGAGCCCTCGCGAGGTGCCTGTGACCGAGACGAACCCCACGGCCTGGCCCGCCGAGTCCACCTACGCGCTGCGCGTGAACGGCACCGAGCACCAGGTGCCGGACTCCTGGGTGGGCGAGAGCCTCCTGCACGTCCTGCGGGAGCGCCTCGGCCTGTACGGCTCGAAGAACGCGTGCGAGCAGGGTGAGTGCGGCTCGTGCACGGTGCTGGTCGACGGCCGACCCGTGTGCGCGTGCCTCGAGCTGGCGGCCGGCTGCATCGACGCCGACGTGCGCACGGTGGAGTGCGTCGCCGCCGGCGAGCTGCTCCACGACGTCCAGGCGGCGCTGCTCGCCGAGGGCGGGGTGCAGTGCGGGTTCTGCACGCCCGGGTTCGTCGTCGCCATCAGCGAGCTGCTCGACCGATCACCCGATCCCGGGCCCCTCGAGGTGCGCGAGGCCCTGTCCGGCAACCTGTGCCGGTGCACCGGCTACAGCCGGATCTTCGAAGCGGTCACCAGCGTGGTGGAGGTGCGCCGTGGCCGTCCGTGACCGCGCTCGTGGCGGGCTCGGCACCGAGGCCGCCCGACCCGACGGCATCCCCAAGGTCCGCGGCGACTTCGCCTTCAGCTCGGACCTCCACGTCGACGGCATGCTCTGGGGTCGGACGCTGCGCTCACCGCACCCCCACGCACGGATCCGCACGCTCGACGTGACGCCGGCACTGGCGATCGCCGGGGTGTCCGCCGTCATCACCGCCGACGACGTCCCCGGCGAGCTGCACTACGGCCTGATCTCCGCCGACCAGCCGGTCTTCGCCCGTGACGTCGTCCGCTTCGTCGGCGAGCCCATCGCCGCCGTCGCCGCCGACCACCCGGAGACGGCACGCCGGGCACTGGAGGCCATAATCGTCGAGTACGACGTGCTCACGCCGCTGGTGGATGCCGAGGCCGCCGCTGGCTGGGAGCCCATCCACCCGGACGGCAACGTGATCCGCAGCGTCGTGATCCGCCGTGGCGATGCGGCAGCGACGGGCGACGTGATCGTCGAGGGCACCTACGAGATCGGCATGCAGGACCAGGCCTTCCTGGGACCGGAGTCGGGCCTCGCCATCCCCGCCGAGGACGGCTCGATCGACCTGCACGTGGCGACCCAGTGGACCCACAGCGACCGGGACCAGGTGGCGGCCTGCCTGGCCATGCCAACGGACATGATCCGCCTCCACCTCGCCGGCGTGGGGGGCGCCTTCGGTGCGCGGGAGGACGTGAGCATGCAGGTCCACGCCTCCCTTCTCGCCAAGGTCGCCCGGCGGCCGGTGAAAATGAGCTACCTGCGCGACGAGTCCTTCGTCGGTCACGTCCACCGGCACCCCGCGCGCTTCTGGATGCGGCACCACGCCGACCGCGACGGCACCCTGCGCCGGGTGGAGGTCCGGACCACCTTCGACGGAGGCGCCTACGCGTCGTCGTCGATGGCGGTCATCGGCAACGCCGCCCGCTTCTCCGTCGGCCCCTACCGCGTGGAGTCGGTCGACATCGAGGCCACCGCCGTGCGGACCAACAACCCCCCGTGTGGCGCCATGCGCGGCTTCGGGTCGGTGCAGGTGTGCTTCGCCCACGAGTCCCAGATGGACCTCCTCGCTGCCGAGCTCGGCATGGACCCGGTGGAGCTGCGCCTCCACAACGCGCTCCGCACGGGCGACCGGCTCCCGACGGGCCAGGTCCTGCGGGGTGCGGCTCCGGTGGCGGAGTGCATCCGTGCGGCGATGGCCCACCCGATGCCGGACGCATCGCCCGACGAGGTGCTGGCCCGACCCGGCGGCGCCGGTCGCACGTCCACGGCGACCGAGATCCGTCGGGGGACCGGCCTGGCGGTCGGGATCAAGAACCTCATGTACTCCGAAGGCGAGAACGACACGGCCAGTGCGACGGTGCGCCTGGCCGGTGGCGTCGCCACCGTCAAGAGCGCAGCCGCCGAGGTCGGGCAGGGCTTCGTCACCATCGCCCAGCAGATCGTGCGGGAGGTCCTCGGCGTGGAGGAGGTCGTGTTCCACAGCGCATCGACCGCCGAGGTCGCATCGGCCGGATCCACCTCGGCGTCCCGGCAAACGTGGATGTCCGGTGGTGCCGTGGCCCAGGCCAGCCGGCTGGTGGCCGCCGCCATCTGCCAGGCCGTGGCCCTCCGCGAAGGGCTGACACCCGAGGAGGTGTCGCTCGACGGCACGACCGTCGTCACCCCGACCGCTCGCATCCCGCTGGCCGATGCGGTCCCCGACCAGCCGATCGAGATCGCCACGACGTTCCACCACGCACCGACCGAGCCGCTCGACGAGGACGGCCAGGGCGATGCCGACGTGTCCTTCGCCTTCGCCGCCCACCGTGCCGTCGTCGACGTCGACCCCGACCTCGGCCTGGTCCGGGTGGTCCAGATCACGACCGGCCAGGACGTGGGTCGGGTGCTGCACCCGACCCAGCTGCTCGGCCAGGTCGAGGGCGGCACAGTCCAGGGCATGGGGCTCGCCGTGATGGAGGAGATCGTGGTCCAGGACGGGTTCGTCAAGAACCCGAGCTTCACCGACTACCTCCTGCCCACGACGCTCGACGCGCCGGAGATACTGGCGACGTTCATCGAAGAACCCGAGCCCGATGCGCCGTTCGGCGCCAAGGGCGTCGGTGAGCCCCCCATCATCAGCAGCGGTCCCGCCGTGGTCGCCGCGATCCGAGACGCCACCGGTGCACCGCTGCGCCGCATGCCGGTGCGCCCCGCAGATGTCGCCCTCGGCTGACCCGCCACACGATCGCGAGGTCCTGACCTGGGCCAGGTTCGGGTCCGCCGCGCGCGAGCTCGCCCAGGCCGTGCACGACAGCGGGTTCCGACCCGACATCGTCCTCGCCATCGCCCGCGGCGGACTCACGGTTGCCGGTGCCGTCGCCTACGCGCTCGGCATCAAGAACTGCTCGGCGATCAACGTCGAGTTCTACACCGGGATCGAGTCGCGCCTCGAGATGCCCGTCCTGCTGCCCCCGACGCTCAACCTCGTCGACATCCAGGGCGCTCGCATCCTCGTGGCCGACGACGTGGCCGACACCGGGCACACGCTGCGGTTGGTGCGCGAGGTGATCGCCCAGCACGTCGCCGAGGCGCGCACCGTCGTGCTGTACCACAAGCCCCGTTCCGTGGTGTCGCCCGACTACGCCTGGAAGCAGACCGACCGCTGGATCGACTTCCCCTGGTCGGACCAGCCACCGGTCACCGACCCCACGGCCACCGGCGCGTGAGCCTCCCCGCCTTCGGCGCGGCCTTCCGCCGGCTGTTCCTCGTCCGGCTCGTCGGCACCGTCTCCCTCCGCTTCGCCTATCCCTTCCTGCCCGCCATCGCCGATGGCCTCGACGTCGGCATCGGTGCGGTGGGGCTCGCCCTCGCCGCCGGTGAGGGTGCGGGGCTGCTGGCCCCGCTCGTGGGCCGGCGCCTCGATCGCATCGGTCGCCGGCGCGGCATGACCGACGGCCTGGTCATCGGCGCCGTCGGCTGCGCCGTCGCCGCGATCGCCCCGGGCGTCGTCGGGTTCGGGATCGGCCTGTTCGGCATCGCCGTCGGCCGGGCGTTCTACGACATCTCCATGGGCGCCTGGATCGGCGACGAGGTGGAGTTCGCCCGGCGAGGGCGGGCGAGCGGCATCGGGGAGCTGGCCTGGTCCGGGGCGTTCCTCCTCGGCGTGCCGGTCGCCGGGCTGGTCATGTCGGCCACGAGCTGGCGGGTGCCCTACCTGCTGTCGGCGTTGGTGATGCTGGCCTCCATCCCCGTGGTGCGGGCCACGCTCGACACCCGCACACCGCAGGGTGTCGTCGGCGCACCGCCCGCCGCCCAGGCCCGGCCGACCCTGCTGCACCTCGCGGTGTTCTGCACCTCCCTCGGCGCCGCCCTGCTCCTCGTGACCGAGGGCGCCTGGTTCGAGCTCGACCTGGGCCTCACCGAACGGGCGATCAGCGGCGTCGTCGTCCTGCTCGGCGTCGGTGAGGTCGTGGGCGCTCTCCTCGCCGCCGGCCTCGCCGACCGCATCGGCAAGCGGCTCACCATGATCGCCGGCCTCGTGGCGCTCGTGCCCGCAGCGGTGGCGATGGGGGTCATCGAGTCGAACCAGGTCGCCGGCGTCGCCGCAGCCTTCGTCGTGGGCCTCGGCTTCGAGCTGGCCTTCGTCTCGGCGCTCCCTCTGGTCGTCGAGGTGCCCGAGGAGCGGCGAGCCGGCTCCCTCAGCCTCGCCATCGCCTCGCTGACCGGCGCACGCACGGTGGCGGCGATCGTGGGCACCGCAGTGTTCGATGCGAGCGGGATGGGCGCGGTCGCGGTGCTCGCCATCCCGGCGCTGCTCGCCGGGATCATCGTGGTGGCCACCTCCGTGCGGGAGCCGACCGTCGCCCCGGTGGGGTCCCCGTCATGAGCGCCGAGCG
>DMTU01000319.1:21564-21717 GCA_003476595.1 Acidimicrobiaceae bacterium
CCGTCATGAGCGCCGAGCGGCGCCGGCAGGTCGTGGTGGACTCCGACGGCGGGGTCGACGACGCCATCGCCCTCTCCTGGCTCCTCCAGCGCGATGACGTCGAGGTGGTCGCCGCCGTGGCCGTGTGGGGCAACGTCGCCGTCGCACAGGCCG
>DMTU01000204.1:0-344 GCA_003476595.1 Acidimicrobiaceae bacterium
GTCGCCACCGAGACCAACCACGAGGTCTACGAGTTCCTCGAGACCGTCAGCCGCCGCTACGGCATCGGCTTCTGGAAGCCGGGCTCGGGCATCATCCACCAGGTCGTGCTCGAGAACTACGCCTTCCCGGGCGGGATGATGATCGGCACCGACAGCCACACCCCCAACGCCGGCGGCCTGGGCATGGTCGCCATCGGCGTGGGTGGCGCCGACGCCGTCGACGTGATGACCGGCTTCCCGTTCAACGTGCGCTGGCCGAAGCTGATCGGCGTCCACCTCACCGGGCGGCTCTCGGGCTGGACCGCGCCGAAGGACGTGATCCTCAAGGTCGCCGAGATCCTCAC
>DMTU01000204.1:472-2562 GCA_003476595.1 Acidimicrobiaceae bacterium
CACCATCTGCAACATGGGCGCCGAGATCGGGGCCACCACGTCGCTGTTCCAGTTCGACGAGAACATGGCGGCGTACCTGAAGTCCACCGGTCGCGAGGCCATCGCCGATGCGGCCAACGCCGTCTCCGGCGACCTGCGGGCCGACGCCGAGGTCCTGGCGAACCCGCACGAGTACTTCGACCAGGTCATCGAGATCAACCTGGACGAGCTGCCTCCGATGATCAACGGCCCCCACTCCCCCGACCGCGCCCACGTGCTCGGCGACGTGGACGGTGGCGTCGGCAAGGAAGCCAAGGAGGAGGGTTGGCCGCTCGAGATCAGCGCCGCGCTCATCGGCTCGTGCACCAACTCCTCGTATGAAGACATCACGCGGGCTGCGTCGATCGCCCGCCAGGCCGCGGCGAAGGGGCTCAAGGCCAAGACCGAGCTGCTCATCACCCCGGGCTCCGAGCAGGTGCGCGCCACCATCGAGCGCGACGGACTGCTCGCCGACCTCGAGGCCATCGGCGGCGACGTGCTCGCCAACGCCTGCGGCCCCTGCATCGGCCAGTGGTCGCGCCCCCAGACCCAGCTCGACCAGGTCAACACCATCGTCAACTCCTACAACCGCAACTTCCCCAAGCGGAACGACGGCTCGGCCAACACGCTCAGCTTCGTGACCTCGCCCGACACGGTCATCGCCCTGGCGCTGGCCGGCCGCCTCGACTTCGACCCCCGCACCGACGTGCTGGTCAACGACGCCGGCGAGGAGGTCCGCCTCGACGAGCCCGTCGGCATCGACCTGCCCCCGGGCGGCTTCGACCCCGGTGAGGACACCTTCGTCGCTCCCCCCGAGGAGCTGTCCGACCGCACCAGCGTCGAGGTCAAGGTCGACCCCGAGTCCGACCGCATCCAGCTGCTCGAGCCGTTCCCGGCCTGGGACGGCGAGGACCACCTCGAGCTCCCGGTGGCCGTGAAGGCCCAGGGCAAGTGCACCACCGACCACATCTCGATGGCCGGTCCGTGGCTCAAGTACCGCGGCCACCTCGAGAACATCTCGGGCAACCTCTTCCTCGGTGCCGTCAACGCCTTCACCGGCGAGGCCGGCTCCGGCAAGGACCCGGTCGACGGGAAGGTCAAGCCGTTCCCCGAGGTCATGGCATCGCTGCACGAGGCCGGCCAGGAGTGGGTGGCCATCGGTGATGAGAACTACGGCGAGGGCTCCTCCCGGGAGCACGCCGCCATGGAGCCCCGGTTCCGCAGGTGCGCCGCCGTGTTCGCCCGCAGCTTCGCCCGCATCGCCGAGACCAACCTGAAGAAGCAGGGCGTGCTCGCCCTCACCTTCTCGGACCCGGCCACCTACGACGCCATCGGCGAGGACGACACCCTCAGCATCCTCGGCCTGGCCGACCTCGCTCCCGACACCCCGGTGCGCTGCCAGATCGTGAAGCCCGACGGCAGCACGGTCGACTTCGAGGCCACCCACACCCTCTCCCCCGAGCAGATCGAGTGGTTCGAGGCCGGGTCGGCCCTGAACATCATCCGCCAGCGGGGCGGCGGCGAGAACGCCTGACCGGCTCGACGTCCGGACCTTCCGGTATCAACGGAAGATCAATTTCTGCTCAAGTCAACCTCGATTCCCGACGATGACCCCGGTCACAGGTCGGCACCCGCCGCCTGTGAGGGAACCAACGGGAGGACAGGAACATGGGGCAGGCACGACTGGGACGGGGAGCACGCGTCTTCGGCATCGGGATCGCCGCAGTGGCGATGGCCAGTGGGGCGTACGCCTACACGGCGACCAACACGGTCGAGGAGTCGCGCGCCGGTGACGGCGAGGAGGTCATCAGCGGCTACGACGTGACCGGCATCGAGTACGACCTCGACAGCACCGATCCGGCCACGTTCGAGCTCGTGCGGTTCACCCTGGACGAGCCGGCCCGGTCGGTCCGGGCCAAGGTCGAGTCGGGCAGCACCAGCTACAGCACCTGCACCGAGACCGGCCCATCCTCGAACGAGTGGGAGTGCGATCTCGACGGCATCGCCGTCGTCGACGCCGACGAGCTCACCGTCATCGCTACGGACTGAGCACCGTGCGCCTCCTCGCACGA
>DMTU01000204.1:2643-5938 GCA_003476595.1 Acidimicrobiaceae bacterium
CGTGCGCCTCCTCGCACGAGGCCTCGACGTCCTGCTCGCCATCGGCGGGGTGGCGCTGCTGGCGCTCGTGGTGATGATCGGCTCGGGCCAGCTGAGCTGGGTCATCACCACGGGCAACAGCATGTCGCCACGGGTGGCGGCCGGCGACCTGATCGTCGTCCGCCCCGCCGACCGGTACCGGGTCGGCGACGTCGTCGCCTACGACAGCCCGGACCTCGGCCGCAAGGTGCTGCACCGCATCGTCGCCGTCGAGGGCGGCCGGTTCGTGACCCAGGGCGACCACAACGACTGGGTCGACTCCTACCAGCCCACCCCGGCCGAGGTCGTGGGGCGGGAGCAGCTCCACCTGCCCGGCGTCGGGCATCACCTGCGGTCGCTGCTCGACCCCGGCGTCGTGGCCGTCGTCGTCGGCCTGGCCACCGCGCTGGCGCTCGGCACGCTCGGCCGGGTCCCGGTCCCCGAGGAGGGCGAGGCGTGGGTCGAGCACGCCGTCTGACCGGACTGGCTGGACTGCTGGTGCTGGCTGGGCTGTTGGCGGTGGCGGGGCCGGCGGCGGCGTCGACCAACGAGGTCGCCGCCAGCCGCGCGACCAGGCTCACCCTGCCCATCACCATCCAGGATCTGGCCCCGGCGGCGTGCGCCGGCATGGATCTCACCACGCTGGTGACCATCGCCGACAAGAAGGGGGCCAAGATCCAGGGAACGAACGGCAACGACCTCATCGTCGGCTCGGTCGGCGACGACCGCATCGACGGTCGCAACGGGGACGACTGCCTGGTTGGCGGGGCCGGGGCCGATCAGCTCGACGGCGGCAACGGGGTCGACGCCTGCCTGGCGGGCGACGACCCGGACGACTCCACCAGCAGGTGCGAGGTCTGATCCGGCTCGGTCTGGGACTGGGTCTCGGGCTCGGACTGGGCTGCCGGGAGCGCGAAGCGGTAGCCGGCGCCGCGCACGGTCTCGATCCAGCCGTGGGTCGAGCCGGCGGCGACGAGCTTCCCGCGCAGGCGGTAGACGTGCTCGGTGACGGTGTCGACGCTGTGGTCGTCGGCGCTCGCCCGCCACACCAGCTCGAGCAGGTCGGCCCGGGAGAACACCCGGTCCGGCGACGACGCGAACGTCCGCAGCAGGTCGAACTCCTTCACGGTGAGGTCGAGCACCACGCCGCCGACGGAGGCCGAGCGCGTCACCGGGTCGAGCGCCAGACCGTCCCGTTCCAGCGCGCCGACCGAGTCGGTGGCCGCGAGGAGCAGGGCCCGCCGCTCGATCGCCCGCTGGACGCGCAGCACGAGCTCGCGATCGGACACGTCCGGGGTGCAGTGGTCGTCGGCGTCGGCCTCGAGCGCGATCACGGCCAGCTCCGGATCCGAGCCGCCGACCATGACCACCGCCACGTCGGGGTGGTCCCGGCGGATGTCGTGGAGCACCGAGATGCCGCTCCGCGACGGAAGCCGGACACCGACCACGGCGACGTCGTACCCGTCATCGACCAGGCCGTCCGGCCCCTCGACGCCATCGGCGACACCCAGCGCAGCGCCGAGCACATCGGCCAGGCGCTGCCGTTCGGCGGCATCGCCGTGGATGATCAGCGCTCGGGCCACGGCACCAGTATGGCCACTCGGTGGTGTCATGTGGTCACACTGCGGATGGCACCAGTGTCGGGCCGGCTGTCAGTACCGTCCGGCGCGTGGAAGCCGACGCGCTGGGGCAGCTGGACGACCTCGCCATCCTGGAGACGATCGTCGATCGCCTGACCGATGTCGTCTTCGTGCTCGGCGACGACGACCTGATGCACTGGCGGCGCCGCAGCTCCCGCCTGCGGGTGCACCTGCCCGACAACGCCCAGGTGCTGGGCATCCCGATGCTGGAGCGGGTCCACCCGGCCGACCTCCCCTCGGTGCTGGACACGCTCGAGCAGATGCGCCTCGGCAACGCACCGGAGGCGACGATGCGGGCGCGCATCTTCGACGCCAACGACCCGAGCATCATCCACGACGAAGACCTGCGCGCGTTCGACGCCCGGGACGTGCCCGGCGTCGGCGGCATCGTCGTGGCGGTGGAGATCCGCGACACCCGGGGCGCGTTCCCCCGCGAGGTGCACGGCGACGACTTCTCGATCGCCGACGTCGCACCGATCGGGCTCGCCGTGCTCGCCGCCGGCGACCAGATCATCTACGCCAACGCCCTGTTCCGCGAGCACCTCGGCCTCGAGGGTCGCACCGCCATCACCGTCACCTCGGTCCAGGGGCTGCACGAGGCCATCGCCCGCGCCCGGGAGACGAGCCTCGCGTCCGCCGTCGTGTCCAACCGGGGTCGCACCCTGCGCGTCGTTGGCCGCCGCATCGCCGACAACGGCACCACGAGCATCGCCCTGTCGACCACCGACATCACCGCGGAGCACGACGCCATGCTCGCCCTGGCCCGCTCGCAGGAGACGTGGCGGGCGACCTTCGAGCACGCCCCGGCCGGCATCGCGCTGGTCGACCCGACCGGGCGCTTCCTCGAGACCAACCGGGCGTGGACCGCGATCACCGGCTACGCGCCGGAGGAGCTCGTCGGCCGGTCGTTCGCCGACATCACCCACCCCGACGACCTCGAACCGGACCTCGCCCAGGTCCGGGACCTGCTCGACCGCAAGCAGCCGAACTACCGCCTGCTCAAGCGCTACCTCCACCGCGACGGCCACATCGTCACGGTCGATCTGTGGTGCAGCATCGTGCGCGACGACGCCGGCGAACCCGTCCACTTCGTCGCCCAGATCCTCGAGCACTGAGACCGGGGACGCGGCCGGGCGTCAGCCGGTGTTGCGCATGCCGGCGGCGACGCCGTTGACGCTGAGCAGGAGCGCGCGGCGCAAGCGGCGCGACTCGGCGCTCTCCCCGTCATCGAGGGCGCGGGTCCGCTCGAGCAGGGCGACCTGGAGGACGTGGATCGGGTCGAGGTAGCGGTCGCGCACCCGGAGGGTGTGGGCGATGGTCGGGAGGTCGCCGAGCAGCTCCCGGCCGGTGAGGGCGGTGACGGCTTCGAGGGTCCGAGCGTGCTCGTCGCGCACGACGTCGAACAGGTGGTGCAGCTCGGTCGGCACCAGCGCCTCGACGTAGCGGGCCGAGATGCCCAGGTCCGTCTTGGCCAGGGTCATCTCCACGTTGGAGAGGAAGGTGCGGAAGGACGTCCACTCCCGCAGCATCTCGGTGAGCGTGTCCCCGAACCCCTCGGCCACCGCTGCCTCCAGGCCGGTGCCGACGCCGAACCAACCGGGGATGATCTGGCGGGACTGGGTCCAGCCGAACACCCA
>DMTU01000204.1:6217-6371 GCA_003476595.1 Acidimicrobiaceae bacterium
ACCTCGACCCAGCGGGCGCGGGTGGCGTCGTCGTGGCGAGGGCCGCGCCGGGCCACCGTCGCCTCGACCACCGCGGACATGGCGAGGTCGAGGTTGCGCTGGGCGAGGTCGGGGCGGCCGTACTTGTCGGCGATGACCTCGCCCTGCTCGGTGA
>DMTU01000204.1:6674-6976 GCA_003476595.1 Acidimicrobiaceae bacterium
GTGGTGATGCCGCCGTCCTTGTTGGAGTCGGAGTACCCGACCATCACCTCCTGGACACCTCGGAGCTCGACGATGCGCCGGTACCCGGGCACCGCCAGGAGGCGCTCGAGCACGTCCTCGATGCCGCGCAGGTCGTCGATGGTCTCGAACAGCGGCACGAAGCCGAGGCGGGCGACCCCGGCGGACAGGTCGACGAGACCGACCTCGCGGGCGAGGAGCACGGCGGCGAGGATGTCGTCGACGCCCTTGGTCATGGAGACGATGTAGGACTCCACGACGTCGTCGCCGCGCTGGTCGAGCAC
>DMTU01000204.1:7198-7443 GCA_003476595.1 Acidimicrobiaceae bacterium
GCCCGGAAGGCGAGCAGCGGGTCGTTGTCGGGCACCGGCGTGCCGGGGGGTGCCAGCGGGCGGCGGCTGTCGAGCTCGGACACGAGCAGTGCTTCACGGGGGCCTCGGCCCTGGGGGTACTCGATGTCGCAGCCGGCGAAGAGGTCGGCGAGCGACTCGTGCAGGCGGGCGGCGTGCTCCCGGAGATCGAGGGTGGCGAGGTGGAACCCGACGGTGGCGAGCAGCCGCCGCGTGCGGGCCAGGGG
>DMTU01000262.1:0-9046 GCA_003476595.1 Acidimicrobiaceae bacterium
ACGGCATCGTCATCGCCCGCACCGACCCCGAGCAGCCCAAGCACCAGGGCATCACCTACTTCGCCGTGGACATGCACCAGGACGGCATGGACGTCCGCCCGCTCAAGGAGATGACGGGCCGGGCCATGTTCAACGAGGTCTTCATGTCCGACATCCGCGTGCCCGACGAGTGGGTCATCGGCGGCCTCAACAACGGCTGGCGCGTCGCCAACACCACGCTCATGTACGAGCGCTCCGGCCTGGGTGCCGGTGGCGGCTCGGCCGCCGCCTCCCTCGCCTCGCCCGGCACCGTCGCCGGCGACCTCGCCAAGCGCGTCGGCGACTTCGTGCGCAACCCCGACCAGCGCCGCTCCACCGGCGGTGGCGCCACCGCCGGTCGCGGCGGGGCCAAGGGCCTGATCGAGATGGCCAAGGCCGCCGGCAAGGTCGACGACGGCCCCATCCGCCAGGACCTCATGCGCCTGCACACGCTGCACGAGATCGCCCGCATGAACAACCTGCGGGCCAAGGCGGCCCGGGCGGCCAAGAAGGACATCCCCGGCCTGCCGAACATCATGAAGCTGTCGATGTCGGAGATCCTGCGGGTCAACCGCGAGACGGGCATGAAGATCCTCGGCCCCATGGCCACGCTGCACGCCTACGACGGGGAGAGCCGCAAGAAGCTCGACGCCGCCACCGGCAACCCGTTCCTCGGCATGATCACCGAGTCCGCCCTGTTCTCCCCCGGCCCCGCCATCTACGGCGGCACCGACCAGATCCAGAAGAACATCATCGGCGAGCGCGTCCTCGGCCTCCCCAAGGAGCCCAACCAGGACAAGGTCCTCCCCTTCAAGGACCTCCCCAAGAACGGGTGAACCCGTCGGTCGGAGAGCGACCTCGAGTTCCTGGAGTTGTTCGGCTGCGCCTCACAACTCCCCAGTGACGAGGCGGCTACTGGAGCTCGATGCTCCAGTGGCCGTCGGGCCGGCGGAGCAGGGCGGTGCGCCACGGCCCCTCCCCCAGGTCCAGGGCGGACAGCACCCACACGTCCTTGCCCTTGGCCGCAGCCGCCCCGGCGGCCGTCGCCAGGAAGGCGTGGTGCCCGCCCTTGGTGCCCCCGGGCGCGCACAGCACCGCGGCCGTGCCCCGGTACTCCTCGAAGCGCTCCTGCTGGGACTCCGGCAACGACCACTTGAGCGACGCGTCGGCCAGCACGACCGTGTCGTCGACCAGCTCGCGGGCGGCGGCGACCACCTCGTCGAGCTGGTCCAGGTCGGGTTCGGCCCGACGCCACCCCGCGGCGAGGCCGGCGTCGACGAGCAGGATCTTGCTCATCGGGGGGCGAGCGCCTCGAGTGCCTCGCGGTCGGGCTCGCCCATGCGCGCCGACGGCTTGAGCGGCTGCAGGCACACGTGGGTGGCGCCGGCGTCGACGTGCTCGGCGACGCGCGCCTCGATCTCCTCCGCGGTGCCCCACGGAACGAGGGCGTCGATGAGGCGATCGGAGCCGCCGTCGGCCAGATCGCTCTCGTCGAAGCCGAGGCGGAACCAGTTCTTGAAGTAGTTCGGCAGGCCGATGTACACGCCGAGCGCGGCGCGCGCCGTGGCCCGGGCCTCGGCCGCGTCGGTGCACAGCACCACCTTCTGCTCCACGCAGAGCATCTTGTCGTCGCCGAGGACGGCCTTGGCCTGGGCGGTGTGCTCGGGGGTGGTCCAGTAGGGGTGGGCGCGGTCGGCCGCGCTGGCCGCCAGCTCCAGCATCTTGGGGCCGAGCGCAGCGATCACGGTCTTGGGCGGCACGGCGGGCGCGGGCGCCATGTACATCGAGTCGGCCATGCCCTGGAGGTGCTCGCGCATCGAGGTGAGCGGCTTGGAGTAGTCGAGCTTGCGCACCCCGGCCACGATCGGGGCGTGGGACACGCCGGCGCCGAGCAGGAAGCGTCCGCCGGACTGCTCGGCCAGGGTCAGCTGCGCCTGGCGCATCGAACCCGGGTGGCGGTTGAAGATGTTGGCGATGCCGGTGGCGATGGCCAGCGTCGAGGTGTTCGACAGCAGGTGCGCGGCGTGGGCGAAGGGGTCGCGACCGAGGGTCTCGGGGATCCACAGGGCGCCGTAGCCGAGCGACTCGAGCCACTGGGCGAACTCGACGGCTGCCTCCGCCGTCATCGCATCGGTGGGCCACCAGATGCCTCGCGGACCGATGCGATCCTCGATGGGTGTGCTGGCGTCTGCGGTCTCCGTGGGGCTCATAGGGCGGCCATCCTGCCACCGGCGCAGGGGCCCGGCGTGCCTCTCGGTCGGGACGCGCCGGTGCGCTAGCGTCGTCGGACCACGCCGTCGAGCCACAGGGGAAGACCGTGTTCCGAGCGTTGCTGCTCGCGCCGCCCGGCGCAGGCAAGGGCACCCAGGGGCAGCGCCTCGCGGACCGCCACGGCGTCCCCCACCTCGCCACCGGGGACCTCCTGCGGGACCACGTCGCCCGGGGCACCGACCTCGGCAAGCAGGCCAGGTCCCACATGGACGCCGGCCGCCTCGTGCCCGACGACCTCGTCATCGACATGGTGCTGCGCAAGATCGGCGGCGACGGCACCGGCGAGATCCTCGAGGGCTTCCTCCTCGACGGCTTCCCCCGCACCCTGAACCAGGCCCGCTTCGCCTACGAGTGGGGGCTGCAGTTCAAGCGCACCTTCCACGCGGTGATCATGCTCGAGGTGCCCGAGGACGAGCTCGTCCGCCGCCTCGTGCAGCGGGGCGAGGAGCAGGGGCGCAGCGACGACACCGAAGACGTCATCCGGGAGCGCCTGGCCGTCTACGAGGACAACACCGCTCCGCTCGTCGACTTCTACGAGTCCCGGGGCATCCTCGTCCGGGTCGACGGCACCGGCACGGTCGACGAGGTCACCGAGCGGATCGAGGCCGGCCTGGAACCGATGGTGCCGGCGTGAACCGCCAGCGCCTGGCGGGCGTCCAGCGCGCCCTCGCTGCGGTCATGGCCGTCCTCGTCCTCGTACTGGCCCTCATGGCCGGGCGCTCGCAGCGGCTCTTCGGGACCTGGGACATCGTGGTGCACGGCTACGTCGGCAACGGCCTCTTCGTGCTCGCCGTCGCCAACCTGGCCCTCGCCATCTACCGGCGACCCTCGACCTCGCAGCTCACCGTCGCCGCCCTCATCGGCATGCTCACCTTCGCCCAGGTCGGCCTCGGCTACGTCGGGCGCGAGCAGCTCGAGGCTGCGGCCTGGCACGTCCCCAACGGGGTGCTCCTCATGGCCCTCAGCACCTACCAGTGGGCGACCCTGCAGGCCCGCCCCGCGGCCTCAGCAGCCACCTGAGCTCCGACCCTCGAAGCGCACCACGAGGACGGCGAGATCGTCGGTCTGTTCCTCGGCCGGCACGAGCGCCTCGACCAGCGCGTCGCTGAGCTCCTCGGGATCGAGGTCGATCAGCTCCTCCGCCACCGCCCCGAGGCGGCGGAAGCCCTGGTCCAGGGACTCGGTGCGGCGCTCGACGAGGCCATCGGTGTAGAGCACCACGACGTCGCCGGTGGCGAGCATCCGGCGGTGCACGGGCGCGACCGCATCGGCGGCGACGCCGAGCGGAGGCAGGCAGGGCTCGTCGAGCAGCTCACGCCCGCCGGCGCCGACGACGAGCGGTGGCGGGTGCCCGGCCCGGGACCACACCAGCTCGCCGGTGCCGAGGTCGAGGACGACGCACACCACCGTCGTGCAGAACGCATCGGGGATCGTCAGCACCTGCTGGTTGATCGCCTGGAGGATCAGACCGGGGTCCGCGGTGAAGCGGACGATGGTCTGGAAGGCCGTGCGCAGCCGGCCCATGGCGGCGGCGGCGACCATGCCGTGGCCGACCACGTCGCCGACCACGAGCAGGACGCGGTCACCGTCGAGGAGCAGGGCGTCGTACCAGTCTCCGCCCACCGTCGCACCGTGCGTGGCCGGCCGGTAGCGGGCGGCCACGGTGGCCCCCGCCACGGCCGGCAGGGCATCGGGCAGCGCGGCCCGCTGGAACGCCACCGCGGTCTCGTGCTCGGCGTCGTAGCGACGCCCGCGCGCCAGGGCCCGGGCGGCCAGCACGCCGACGGTCTGCAGCAGGGCCTGCTCGTCGTCGCCGAAGATGTGCAGCCGGGGGTAGGACACGGCCAGCACGCCGCTGACGTCCTCGGCGAGCAGGGGCAGGACGGCGAGGGCCTGGCCGTCGCCGGCGAGCTCGGTGGCCACCTCGTCGCCCTTCCACCCGAGCGGGGACGACAGCCACGCGGGCTCGCGCCGAGCGAGGGTGCCCTCCACCACCGATCCGACGACGGGCACCGGGAGCAGCCGGGTCTCGACGGCGCGCCCCTCGTCCTCGCCCTCCTCGCCACCCTGCTCGCCGTCCGGCTCGCGCTCGATGACGGCGAGCCGCCCGGCCCGGTCCATGGTGGCCACGACGGCCGAGCGCGCGTCGACGGCCGCGGGCAGGTGGTCGACGAGCGCGGCGGCGACGTCGCTGCCGCTCAGGGCGCGGGCGAGGCGACCGGCGACGACCTGGACCGCTCGGCTGCGCTCCTCGTTGGTGGCGAGCAGGGCGTTGGCCCCACCGAGGCGGCGCTGGTGGCGCTCGGTCACGATGACGAGCGCAGCCATGGCGAGGATCGCGACGAGGCCGCCGGCGGCCACGAGCCACGCCAGGGCGAGGTCGGGTCCGCTGCCCGGTCCGACCAGCACCTGCCACGACCCGGACGGCACGTCGACATCGGCGACCGTCGCCTCCTCCGGGTCCCGCAGCTCGTCACCGGTGATGAGGGCCTGACCGTCGACCAGCGCGATGGGCGCACCCGACACCGCCGCGGTGCGGATCGACTCCTGCAGGCGCGACACGGGGATGCCGGTGGCCACGAACCCCCGGACCTCGTCGTCGCCGTCCAGGAGCGGCCGCACGACCGCGACGACCGGCCCCACCTCGCCGGGCACGTCGACCACCCCGCCCACCGCCGCGGCACGCGTCCGCTGGGCTGCCTCGAGCACGGCCCGACGGGTCGGGTCGGCCCCGAAGTCGAACCCGACCGCCGCGCCTTCGGCCACGTCGGGCTGGACGCTCAGCACCGGGTGGTGCACCGGCGTCGAGGGGGCCGGCACGAGCCGGCCCCGGTCGTCGAGGACCGTGATGTCGGCGCCGATCCGATCCTCGAGCTCGGCCCGCTCGTCGGCGGTGACGACGTCGATGAGGGCGAGCTGGCGCACCTCCTCGCCGCTCAGCGGATCGCTGGCGAAGGAGCGGAAGACCTCGACGTCGAGCTCGCCGTCGGGTCCGACGACGGCTGCCGCGCCGCCCAGGCCGGCTGCGACCTGGCGCACGTCGATCTCGAGCAGCGCCGCCGCGCTGCTCGCCGCTCGCCGCGCCCGGTCCTCGACCGCCTCGACGGCGCGAGCCCGGGCCAGCACGACGCCAGCGGCGGTCCCCAGGACCAGCACGACCAGGGCGAGGGAGAACAGCCAGGTCTGCGCCCGGCGCGGGGGCCGCCCGGGTGCCGTCGACGCTCGATCGCTCCCCGACCCTGCCACCGCTCGCACGGTAGTCGTGCCGCGACGCAGCGAGCGGAGCCGCCACCTCCGGTGCGACACCAGCACTGCCAGAACGGTTCAACCGAACTGCCAGGACGGGCCAAGCGGAACTGGCAGTTCTCCTGTCGCGCGTGTCGGTCAGCGAGGACCGGGGAGGGTCAGCGCAGGCCGAGCTTCTCGGAGCAGTGCGGCCACGCGCCCCAGCCC
Organism: Acidimicrobiaceae bacterium; assembly: GCA_003476595.1. Taxonomy (GTDB): domain Bacteria; phylum Actinomycetota; class Acidimicrobiia; order Acidimicrobiales; family Salinilacustritrichaceae; genus Salinilacustrithrix. The sequence continues at coordinate 5,743 of DMTU01000262.1, forward strand.
TGGCGGGCCTGCAGGGTGCGCCCGAAGTCGATCTGGGTCGCCGCCGGGTGCTCGTGGGGGTAGCCGGAGCCACCGACCGACTCCCACGTCGCCAGCGCGAACTGGAGGCCGCCGTAGTACCCGTTGCCGGTGTTGATCGACCAGTTGCCGCCGGACTCGCACTGGGCCAGGTCGTACCAGACCTGGGTGCCACGGGGATCGTCGTAGGCGTAGCCGCCGTCCGAGGGCTCGCTGGTGGGCGGCGGGGGCGGCGGTTCCGTGGTGGTCGTCGTGGGCGCGGCCGTGGTGGTCGGGGCCGGGCGGGGCGCGGCGGTGGTGGTCGTCGCCTGGCGGCGCGGGGTCGCGGTGGTCGTCGGCGCCGCCGAGGTGGTGGTGGACTCGGTGGTCTCGGTGTGCAGGGCCCGGGCTGTCGGCGCCTCGGTGGTCGTCGAGGTCCCGTCGATGCCCGCGCCGTCCTCCGTGGCCGGGCCCGCGGCCGTCGTGGACGTGCTGGTCGCGGGCGCCGCCGTCGTGGAGGTCGTGGCGCCGGTGGCCTCCACCAGCGTCGTGGTCGTCTCCGACAGCAGCTCGCGCACCTCGCTCGGGGACCCGACCGATGCGGCCCGCACGACGCCGGCCTCCGATCCGGTCGCCGCGGTCGCGGTGGTCACGTCCACGGCGTCGTCACCGCCGACGCTGACGAGCGACGCGATGGCGAGCACCAGGGCCAGGACACCGGCGAGGGAGGCCAGCCGCCGACGAGCGAAGGTGCGTGCGTCGGGCGGGCTGGGGGCGAGGTGGCGTGCGATGGGTCCGAGGGGGTCGGGGACAGGGTCGGTGCCGGCACGGGGCCGGAGGAGCGCCCGGAGGCGGTTCCGTCACGAATTCGCAACACTAGGCGCGTCATCGATCTGCAACAACTTCGAGAACGCGTGCACGAGCGCGTCCCCAGCCGTCCGGATGCCACCATGCCGGCATGCAGCACCCCGGTACGGACTGGATCACCGACGCCCCCGACGACGGCACCGGCGACGCCGACCGGGCCACCCGCGGCTTCGTGGCCGCCCACCCGACGGGGGTCATCGAGCGCGACGGGCGACCGATCTGGGACACGGGCCGCTACGACTTCCTCCGGGACTCCCCCGAGGCGCCGAGCTCGGTGCACCCGAGCCTCTGGCGCCAGGCCCGCCTGAACTGCGTCCACGGGCTGTTCGAGGTGCAGGCTCCCGACGCCGACGGGCGGGGCGGCGTGTGGCAGGCGCGGGGCTACGACCTGTCCAACATCACCTTCATCGCCGGCGACACCGGTTGGATCGTCATCGACCCCCTCACCGCGGCCGAGACCGCGGCGGCCGGGCTGGCCCTGGCGAACGAGCACCTCGGCGAGCGGCCCGTCGTCGCCGTCATCTACACCCACTCCCACATCGACCACTTCGGCGGCGTCGAGGGCGTGACCACGGCGGAGGACGTCGCCGCGGGTCGCTGCCACGTCCTGGCGCCGGCGGGGTTCCTGCAGGAGGCCGTGAGCGAGAACGTGATCGCCGGCCCGGCGATGGTCCGGCGCGCCATGTACATGTACGGGCCCCTGCTGCCGGTCGGGCCCGAGGGCCAGGTCGATGCCGGCCTGGGCAAGGCCACGCCGCTCGGCACGGTCGGGCTCATCCCGCCGACCGAGGAGATCCACGAGACCGGCACCGAGCGCGTGCTCGACGGCGTGCGGATCGTGTTCCAGCTCACGCCGGGCACGGAGGCGCCGGCGGAGATGAACTTCCACTTCCCCGACCTGCGGCTGCTGTGCATGGCCGAGAACTGCACCCACACGATGCACAACCTCTACACGCTGCGCGGCGCCCAGGTGCGGGACTCGCTGGCGTGGAGCCGCTACATCAACGAGTCCATCGATCTGTTCGCCGACGTCACCGAGACCTGCTTCGCCAGCCACCACTGGCCCCGCTTCGGCGCCGACGACGTCCGGACGTTCCTCGTCCAGCAGCGCGACCTCTACCGCTGGCTGCACGACCAGACGATGCGCCTCGCCAACCACGGCCTCACCGCGGCCGAGATCGCGGAGCAGCTCGACCGGGAGTCCTTCGCCGACCTCGACGACCTCGCCGGCGAGCACCACGTGCGGGGCTACTACGGCACGGTCAACCACAACGTGAAGGCGGTGTACCAGCGCTACCTGGGCTGGTTCGACGGCAACCCGGCCAACCTCCACCCCCTCCCCCCGGTGGAGACCGCCACCCGCACGGTCGAGTGGATGGGCGGCGCCGACGCCGTCCTGGACAAGGCCCGAGAGCTCCTGGCAGCGGCTGCGGAACACGAGGACCTGCGCTGGCTGGCCCAGGTGCTGAACCAGGTCGTGTTCAGCGACCCGGACCGGGCCGACGCCCGGGAGCTGCAGGCCGAGGTGCTGCAGCGGCTGGGCTTCGCATCCGAGTCGGCACCGTGGCGGAACTTCTACCTGACCGGCGCCCAGGAGCTGCGCACCGGCACCTTCGACCTGGGCAACGCCTCGCTCGGCGGCTTCGCCCCGGGCATGACCACCGCGATGCTGTTCGATGCCCTGGGCGTGCGCCTCCGCCCGGACGCGCTCGCCGGCTTCGGCTGCACCATCGAGTGGACGCTCACCGACCGGGACGAGGTGCACGTCGTCGGCATCTCCAACCGCACCCTGTTCCACTCCCCCGGGCGCCCGGCCCCGGACGCCGACGCTCGCGTCACCAGCACCTCCCCCGCCCTCGTCTCCCTGGTCGACGGCACGCTCGACCTCGACGCCGCGACGGCCAACGGGACCCTCGCCGTCGACGGCGACGTCGGCGCGCTGGCCACCATCGCCGGCGCGGTCGACACCTTCGCCCGCATGTTCCCGATCGTGACGCCGTGACCACCCCCCAGGCGAGCCGGCCCCGCAACCTCGTCGTGGTCCTGCTCGACTCGCTCAACCGCCACCACCTCGGCGCGTACGGCGGCACCGAGTTCGACACGCCGAACCTCGACCGGTTCGCCCGGGAGCGGGCCGCGACGTTCACCCGCCACGTCACCGGGTCGCTGCCCTGCATGCCGGCCCGCCACGACATCCTCGTCGGATCGCTGGACTTCCTGTGGCGGTGCTGGGGTTCGATCGAGCTGTGGGAGCGGCCGATCACCGCCCAGCTGCGCGACGCCGGCGTCGTCACCCAGCTCGTCACCGACCACCCGCACCTGTTCGAGACGGGCGGCGAGAACTACCACACTGACTTCTCGGGCTGGGAGTACCTGCGGGGCCACGAGGGCGACCCGTGGCGGACGTGGGCCGATCCGTCCTGGATCGGCGAGCCGTCTC
>DMTU01000262.1:9153-14238 GCA_003476595.1 Acidimicrobiaceae bacterium
GGATCGGCGAGCCGTCTCGCGGCGAGGTCCGGCCGGCCGCGCCCGGCGGTTGGTTCTGGGAGCGGGCCTTCGGCGTCACCGGCCTGGAGCGGGCCTACGACACCGCCCGCACGCACCTGCGCGCCGAGGAGGACCACCCCGGTCCCCAGACCATGTCCTTCGCCGCCCGCTGGCTGCGGGAGGCCACGCCCCACCACCCCGACGGGTGGTTCCTCTTCGTCGACGAGTTCGACCCGCACGAGCCCTTCGACACCCCTGAGCCCTGGGCCTCGCGCTACCAGGACGGTCCGTGGGACGGTGACGCCCTCATCTGGCCTCCCTACGCCGACGGCGCCATCAGCAGGGGCACGCTGTCGGAGGCCGAGGGCCGCCACATCCGGGCCAACTACGGGGCCAAGGTGTCGATGATCGACCACTGGTTCGGCCGCGTCCTCGACGCCTTCGACGAGCGCGACCTGTGGGGCGACACCGCGCTCGTCGTGTGCACCGACCACGGCCACTACCTCGGCGAGCAGCGCCGGGGTCGCGACATCTGGGGCAAGCCCGCCGTCCCCCAGTTCGAGCCGCTCGGCCACACCCCCCTGCTGGCCGCGTGGCCGGGCCGCCCCGGCGGCGGCACCGTCGACGCGCTCACCACGAACGTCGACATCCACGCCACCATCGCCGACGTCTTCGGCATCGCACCGGCCGGCACCTCGCACGGCCGGTCGATGGTGCCCCTCCTCGAGGGCACGGCGACCTCGATCCGCGACTGGGCGCTGGGCGGCGTGTTCGGGTCGTGGGTCCAGGTCACCGACGGGCATCGCAAGTACGCCCGGGCGCCCGAGCACGACGGCTTCCCGCTGTCGATGTGGTCGAACCGCTGGAGCACCATGCCCCTGCACGTCGCCGGGATGCAGGGCCTTCCGGACCCCGACGACCGGGCGTGGCTCGACCACATGCCCGGCTCGTCCATCCCGGTGCTGCGCCAGCCGTTCCGACCGGGCGACCTCCTGCCCACCTGGGTGAGCGGCCACCGCAACGTGGGGGACCACCACCTCTACGACATCGACCTCGACCCCGACGAGGCCGAGAACCGCACCGGCGAGACGGTCGAAGCCGAGCTGGTCGAGCTGCTCCGGACCGCGCTCGACGAGGTGGAGGCGCCGACCGAGCAGCACCAGCGGCTCGGCCTGGCCTGAGGCCGGCGTCACAGCACCCCATAGGCTGGTCCCCGAGCGACGAGGGGACCATCGATGAGCGACCACACCACCGCCGGCGACGAGTACCGGGATGCCTGGCAGGCGGCCTACGAAGCGGCCCAGCTGCGCGACACCGCGTTCTCGACGATGTCGGGGGTGGAGGTGGACCCGGTGTACGGGGAGGGCCCGTACCCGGGCCAGTACCCCTACACGCGGGGCATCCACGCGTCGATGTACCGGTCGCGGCTGTGGACGATGCGCATGTTCGCCGGGTTCGGCACGGCCGAGGACACCAACGTGCGGTTCAAGGAGCTGCTCCGCAACGGCGGCACCGGGCTGTCCACCGCGTTCGACATGCCCACGCTCATGGGTCGTGACTCCGACAGCGAGTGGTCCCTCGGCGAGGTCGGCCGGGCCGGCGTGGCCGTGGACACCCTCGCCGACATGGAGGACCTGTTCGCCGACATCGACCTGTCGGGCGTGTCGACGTCGATGACGATCAACGGGCCGGCCCCGATCGTGATGGCCATGTACATCGCCGTGGCCGAGAAGACCGGTGTCGAGCGCGCCGCCCTGTCGGGCACGATCCAGAACGACATCTTCAAGGAGTACCAGGCCCAGAAGGAGTACATCTTCCCGCCCCGGCCCTCGGTGCGCCTGATCACCGACATGATGCGGTTCACCTCGGCCGAGATGCCTCGGTGGCACCCGGTGTCGGTGTCGGGCTACCACATCCGCGAGGCCGGCTCGACCGCCGCGCAGGAGCTGGCCTTCACCATCGCCAACGGCTTCGCCTACGTCGAAGCGGCCACCGCAGCCGGCCTCGACGTCGACGCGTTCGCCCCCCGGTTGTCGTTCTTCTTCAACGCCCACTCCGACTTCTTCGAGGAGATCGGAAAGTTCCGGGCCGCCCGACGCATCTGGGCCCGGTGGATGAAGGAGCGCTACGGCGCCGAGGACCCCAAGTCCCACATGCTGCGGTTCCACACCCAGACCGCCGGGGTCTCCCTCACCGCCCAGCAGCCCCGCAACAACATCGCCCGCGTCGCCACCCAAGCCCTGTCCGCCGCGCTCGGCGGCACCCAGTCGCTGCACACCGACTCCTACGACGAGGCCCTCGCCCTGCCCACCGAGGAGGCCGCCCGCATCGCCCTGCGGACCCAGCAGATCGTGGCGCATGAGACCGGGGTGACCAACGTGGCCGACCCCCTCGGCGGCGCCCCCTACGTGGAGTGGATGACCGATGAGATGGAGCGCCAGGCCGAGGAGGTCTTCGCCCACCTCGACCGCCTCGGCGACGGCTCCATCCTCGAAGGCGTCTACGCCGGCATCGAGGACGGCTACTTCGTGTCCGAGATCGCCGAGGCCTCCTACCGGTTCCAGCGCGAGGTCAACAGCGGCCAGCGCATCATCGTGGGCGTCAACGCCTTCACCGAGGGCAACGAGGACTCCGAGCAGAACCTCCTGCGCATCGACCCCGGCGTCGAGGACCTCCAGCGCAAGCGCCTCGCCGCGGTGAAGTCCGACCGCGACGACACCGCCGTCGACGCCGCCCTCGCCCGGGTGCGTGCCGATGCCGCCGACCCCGGCACCAACCTCATGCCCGCGTTCATCGACGCCGTGTCCGCCTACGCCACCCTCGAAGAGGTCGTCGAAGCCCTCGAGTCCGAGTTCGGTCGCTACACCGAGAAGGCGGTCATCTAGATGGCCGATCCCCAGATCCGCATCGTGCTGGCCAAGCTCGGCCTCGACGGCCACGACCGGGGCCTGCGCGTCGTCACCCGCATGCTCCGCGACGCCGGCTTCGAGGTCGTCTACCTCGGCCTGCGCCAGACCACCGAGATGGTCGTGTCCGCCGCCATCCAGGAAGACGCCGACGCCGTCGGCCTCTCCCTCCACAACGCCAGCCACATGACCCTCGCCCCCCGCATGGTCCAGGCCCTGCGCGACGCCGACCTCGACATCCCCGTCATCGTCGGCGGCATCATCCCCGACGACGACATCGGCCCCCTCCGCGACGCCGGCGTGGCCGCCATCCTCGGCCCCGGTGCGTCGGCGGCGGATGTCGCTCAGGCCGTGCGCGACGCCGTGGCGGGCAGCGCGACCGTCTGAGCACTCGTCAGTAGTCGAACCACGCCCGCTGGTGCGCGTCCACGATGCGGGGCTCGAGCACCGTGGTCGGCTCCTGGTCCCGCTCGACGAGCAGGTCCAGGGGCAGCACCATCGACCCGGCCGCCACCGACCGGTCCCAGTAGCGCGCACCGGGGGGCTCCGTCGCCGCGACGAGCGGGGCGGGACCGTCGGGCACGGCCAGGTGGAACCCCCACGTCCCGAACGACGGCACGTCGGCCAGGTACGGCGTCGACGACCAGCCGGCCTCCTCCAGTGTGGCCGCGCACGTCCAGTAGGCCGCCTGGGCGAACCAGGGTGAGCCGCACTGGACGCTGAGGGACCCGTCCGACGCCAGCACCGAGCGAGCGGCGACGAACAGCTCCACGCTGTAGAGGCGACCGAGCGCTGCCGTGTCGGGGTCGGGGAAGTCGGTCACGAGCACGTCGAAGCTGCGGTCGGTGCGACGGATCCACTCGAACGCGTCGGCGGTGATGACCTCGGTCCGTGCGTCGTCGCAGCCGGCTGACAGCTCATCGAACCCCTCGACGTCGCCGACGGCATCGGTGACCCGGGGGTCGAGCTCGACCAGCGTCACCGATGCGACCGTGTCGTGGCGCAGCGCCTCGGTGACCGCCGCGCAGTCGCCGCCGCCGAGCACCAGCACGTCCAGGTCACGGTCCGGCGCCGCGGCGATCGCCGGGTGCACGAGGGCCTCGTGGTAGCGGTACGAGTCGACGCTGGACAGCTGCAGGTCGCCGTCGAGGAACAGCCGGGTGTCGCGCCGGCCGTCGCGGTGCCGGCGCTCGGTGACCACGATGTCGGACCGCCCCCGGTCGTCGACCGCGAGGATCGGGTCCCGGTACAGCGCCTGGCGGCCGTCGTCGACCACGCTCGGCGCCGCGACCACCATGCCGGCCAGCACGAGTGCGCCGGGCACGACCAGGGCGCCCTGGCGCAGCGGCACCCCCATCACGATCGGGACAGCCGCCGCCAGCAGGAGGTTGACCGCGGCGATCGCCATGGTGGCGCCGACGAGGCCGAGCACCGGGCGGACGGCGAACGCGAAGGCGATGGCGCCGAGGAACGCGCCGAGGTAGTCGGCCGCGGTGAGCTTGGCCACGACCGACGCAGCGCGCTGGCGGGCGAGCTGGTCGTTCAGCGCGGCGAGCAGCGGCATCTCCGCGCCGATGCAGGCACCGATGGCGAAGGCCACCACCAGGAGCGGACCCCAGAAGGTGTCGAGCGAGGCCCACAGCCAGTACAGCCCCGGGGCGGCCGCGGCCCCCAGGATGGCCAGGGCGACCTCGACGCCGACGAAGGCGCGCACCGGTCGGCCGGCCAGGCGGCCGCCGAACGCGGCACCGGCGCCCATGCCGGCCATCGCGGCGCCGAGCACGACGGCGTTGGCCCGCTCGGTGGCGCCAACGGTGACCGTGCCGAGGAGGAGGAGCGACAGCTCGTAGGCCACGCCGGCGGCGGCCAGCAGGCCGGCCACCACGAGCAGGGCGAAGCGGCGGGCGCGCAGGTCCACCGGCTCGGGGAGCCGGGTGGCGCTCACGGGAGCCGCCGCCGTCCGGTCAGGACAGCGCCACCGCCGCCGTGAGAGCGACGGCCAGCTCGGCGGCGCCGGCCACGAGCACCCGGGGCGAGAAGCCGGGCTCGTTGACGACGTTGCGGATCCCGCCGGGGATCAGCCGATCGAGGCCCAAGAACGCGAGCACCGAGACACCCAGGCTCCAGAGGGCCTGCGAGGCGGCGTACACGATGCCGTCGCCGAGCTCGTCGGGCGCCG
>DMTU01000262.1:14373-14572 GCA_003476595.1 Acidimicrobiaceae bacterium
CGCCGAGCTCGTCGGGCGCCGTCCAGACCGACACGAACACGATCGCGGCGACGGCGAGCATCTTGGCCGACACCAGGATGGCGGCGTTGATGTTGTCCCGGATCTGGGTGCGCAGGTGCCCCGGGGTCAGCACGTCGATGATCACGAACCCGACGGCGAACAGCAGGAAGGACGCGAGCGTCCACGCTGCCGCGGCCCC
>DMTU01000352.1:0-6388 GCA_003476595.1 Acidimicrobiaceae bacterium
ACCAGCGTGTGACCGGCCTCGGAGCCGGCCTTGAGGGCGCCGAACACCGAGCGGGGGAGGATCTTCTCGGCGCGCTGCCGGGCGATCTCGACGCTCTCGAACCACTTGTGTGCCATCGCTGCGGATCCTCTGCTGGTCGACGTCGTTGGGGTGTCCGGACTCTCACCCGTCGCCGCCGGCCGCGGCGTCCGCGTGACACACTGCCAGGCGTGTCTCGCGAGGGGCAAGCGGTCGAGACGGGGAACGTGTACGACCAGGCTCCACGTACGGGCCGCCGCCCTTGGACCCGGGCCGGCTCCCTCGCCATGTGCGCGCGCGTCTTCTACGAGCTCGCGGCGGGGACCGTCGTGCCGACCGGCTCGGCGGCAACCGGGACCTGAGCAACGGCGAAGGGCCGGCCCGACCGGGCCGGCCCTTCGCCGGATGCGGTGAGCGTGACGGCCTACGGGACGTCGAAGACGACGGGCACCGTGCGCGGTCCGCGCACCTGCCCGCCCACCCAGGTCACCTTGGCCGGGTCTTCGACCGTGAAGGTCGGCACTCGGTCGAGGAAGGTCTGGATCGCGACCTTCAGCTCCATGCGGGCCAGGTTGGAGCCCAGGCAGCGGTGGATGCCCGAACCGAACGCGAAGTGGCGGTTCCTCTTGCGGTCGATGATGAACTCGTCGGCGCGCTCGAAGTGCTCCGGGTCACGGTTGCCAGCCGGGAAGGCCATGAGGATCTTGTCGCCCTCCTTCATCGGGCAGCCGTTGAACTCCACGTCCTCGGTGACGTAGCGGGCCATCGTCACCGGGCTGTACATCCGCAGGATCTCCTCCACCGCGGTGTCCATCAGGTCGGGCTCGTCCCGGAGCCGCTGCTGGTCCTCGGGGTGCGTGGCGAGGTGCCAGAGGCCGGACCCGATGGAGCTCCACGTCGTGTCGATGCCGGCCACGAGGAGGAGGAAGCACGTGCCGAGCAGGTGCATGTCCTCGATCGGTTCACCGTCGACGTCGGACTCGATCAGCAACGTCAGCAGGTCGTCGGGGCGCTCGCCCTCCGGGATGGCCCGGTGCTCGGCGATGCGCTCGGCGAAGTAGGTGATCAGCTCCTCGAGGGCGGCACGCGATCGCTCGATGTTCTGGAAGCCCTCCTGGAGGATCTTGACCACCCACTCGGTGAAGCGGTCCTCGTGCTCGACCGGGACGCCGAGCATCGTGGCGATGATCCGCACCGGGATGTGCTGGGCGTAGTCGGCGGCGGCATCGGCTCGGCCGGTGTGGATGAACTCGTCGATGAGGTCGTTGGCCAAGCCGTGTGTGATGGGCGTCATCTTGTCGACGGCCGTCGGGCCGAACGCAGGCAGCAGCAGCCGGCGCGCCCAGGTGTGCACGGGCGGGTCGGAGCTGATGGGCGGCGCGCCGGCGGGCAGCGCCCCCTCGCCGGGCTCGTTGATGGTGACGACGCCGACGTCCCGGGAGGAGAAGTGATCCACGTCGTGCGCGATCTCTGCGATGTCGTCGTAGCGCACGGGCAGCCATGCCCGGTTGCGCCGCTCCGTGAACGCGATCGGGCAGGAGCCGCGCAGCTCGTCCCACGCCCGCTCCGGCTCGGTGACGTAGTCAGGATGGAAGATGTCGAAGTCGCTCGCCCAGTCGAGGACGTCGTCGATGATGGTCATGGACCCCCCTTGTCGCCACCGGACGTCGGCGGCATCGCCAAGATAGACGACACATCGTGTCTCGTGTGGAAAAACGCGTGCTCGACCACCCTGGGCGCCGGTCAGCGGGCGCGACGGTCGAGGAGATCGGCGACCACGACCCCTGCGACGGCCGTGGCGGTGCTGGCTCCCACGGCGACCGCCACCGAGCGACGGGCCTCATCCATCAGCCGGTCCTGGACCCGTTCGGTCATGGCGTCGACGATCGGTGCGACGAGCGGGTTGTCGAGCAGCCCCGGGTCCATCCCCAGCTCCTCGATCGAGATCCGCCGGATCTCCTCGACGCTCGGCATCGACGCCGCACCTGCGACCGCGCCCGCCCCCGCGCTGGCCAGGCCGATCAGGAGACCGGCGAGGACTCCTCGTCGCCGCGACGCTCCGGGTGGTCGGTGCTCGTCGTGCCGGGGGTCCGGCGGCTGTGGGTGGGTGGTCATCGCAGTCCTTCCTCGCCGTCGGCCGGACTCCGTGCGCAGGCCGTCGCCAGGTGCTCTACTACGTCCGCCAGGGAGCCGCGACGTAGAACGGGTTCCGTCACATGACACGGGGGGTTCCGATGACCGCAGTGGAGATGGCGCCGGCCGAGGCCGGGTCCTGGCTGGACGAGGCCTGGGATCCGGAGATGACCGTCGGCGAGTGGTGGCAGCAGCTGGCCGACGCCCGGCTGTCGAACCCGATGCTGCCCGAACCGTGGGGACGGGGGTGGAGCCGAGCGGAGGCGGCCGCCTTCGCCTCGGCGATGATCGCCAAGGGCGCGCTCGGCCCGCCGGCCGGGATCGGGATGATGCTGGCCGTGCCGACGATCCTCGCCCACGGATCGCCCGAGGTCGTCGAGCGCTACGTGCCGCGCATCCTCAACGGCCAGCACGCCTGGTGCCAGCTGTTCTCCGAGCCGGGGGCCGGCTCCGACCTGGCCGGCCTGCAGTGCCGGGCCGAGCGCGACGGCGAGGAGTGGGTGGTCAACGGCCAGAAGGTGTGGACGTCGGGTGGCCAGTGGGCCGACTACGGGATCCTCGTGGCCCGGACCGATCCGGACCAGCCCAAGCACCGAGGTCTCACCTACTTCGCCTTCCCGATGCTCCAGCCCGGCGTGGAGGTGCGGCCGCTGCGGGAGATGACCGGGCGGGCCATGTTCAACGAGGTGTTCCTGAGCGACGCCCGGGTGCCGGATGCCGACATGATCGGCGACTACAACGACGGCTGGCGGGTGGCGAACACCACCCTCATGGTCGAGCGGGCCGGCATCGGTGGGGCCAACGCCGCCGCGCCGAGCGCGGCCATCGCCGGCACGGTGGCCGGTCACCTCGACCGGCCGGCCGGCAGCTTCACCAAGGAGGCGGGCGGCACCACGGCGGGGGCCGTGGGCCGGGGGCGGGTGCGCTGGCTCACCGACCTGGCCCGGGAGCGGGGCCGGGTTGACGACCCCGTGATCCGTGACGGCCTCGCTCGGCTGCACTCGCTCGTGGAGATCACGACGTGGCACATGGGGCGCATGAAGTCGGGCAGCGCCGCCACCGGCGGCGAGGGCAACATGGCCAAGATCCGCAACAGCGAGATGCTGGCGCTGGCTCGGGAGCTGGGCTGCACCATCCTCGGCCCGGGCGCCACGCTGGCCGGGCCCGACGCCCCCACCGGCGGCGAGCTCCAGGAGCTGGTGGTGTTCTCGCCGGCTCCGTCGATCTACGGCGGTACCGACCAGGTGCAGCGCAACATCATCGGCGAGCGGGTGCTCGGCCTCCCCAAGGAGCCGGGTCCGTCCCGCGACACGCCCTTCCGCGACCTGCTGAAGAACTAGAGGGAGACCAATGACCACCGAAGAGCCGCTGGGGTTCTGGGCCATCGCCGAGCACGACCCGCACCGCCCGGCGCTGGTCGACCCGACGGGGACCACCTACTCGTACCGCGAGCTGGACGAGCGGGCGAACCGGGTCGCCAACGGACTGCGGGCCATGGGCCTGCGCCCCGGCGACGGCGTGGCCATCGTGCTGCCCAACGCCGTGCCGTTCGTCGAGCTGTACCTGGCCGCCATGCAGAGCGGCCTGTACCTCACCTGCATCAACTTCCACCTCACCGGCCCGGAGATCGCCTACATCGCCGACGACTGCGAGGCCGACGTCCTCGTCGTCGAGGAGCGCTACGCCGCCGCGGCCGTGGCCGCCGCGGCCGAGCTCGCCATCCCGGCCGACCGCCGCTTCGCGGTGGGATCCATCGAGGGCTACGCCGCCTACGACGAGATCGCCGAGGGCCAGAGCGAGGAGCGACCGCCGGAGCGCACCGCAGGCACCACGATGCTCTACACCTCCGGCACCACCGGGAGGCCCAAGGGGGTCCGCCGACCGCTGCCCGGCATCGACCCGAACGACGCCGGCGCCGCTTCGTCGATGCTGTCGATGCTGTTCGACATCGTCCCGGGACCGGGCGCCCACCTGGTGGCCGGGCCGCTGTACCACGCCGCGCCGCTCGCCTTCGGCACCGCGGCCCTCCACCTCGGCCAGACCATGGTGCTGGTGGACCGCTGGACACCAGAGGGGACCCTGCGGCTCATCGAGGAGCACCGCATCACCACCAGCCACATGGTGCCCACCATGTTCCACCGTCTGCTCGGCCTGCCCGACGAGGAGCGGTCCCGGTACGACACCTCCTCACTTCGCTCGGTGATCCACGCTGCGGCCCCGTGCCCGGTGGAGGTCAAGCGCAAGATGATCGAGTGGTGGGGCCCGGTGATCTACGAGTACTACGCCGCCACCGAGGGCGGCGGCGCGTACGTGAAGCCCAAGGACTGGCTGGAGCACCCGGGCACGGTCGGCCAGCCGTTCCCCGGCGCCACGCTGCGCATCTACGACGAGGAGGGCAACGAGCTGCCTGCCGGCGAGGTCGGCACCATCTACATGGGCCAGCCCGGTGCCGCCGCGTTCGAGTACTTCAAGGACGAGGAGAAGACGCGGGCCAACCGCCGCGACGGCTTGTTCACCGTGGGCGACATGGGCTACCTGGACCCCGACGGCTGGCTGTTCCTGTCCGATCGCAAGGCCGACATGATCATCTCCGGCGGGGTCAACATCTACCCCGCCGAGATCGAGGCGGTCCTGCTCGGGCATCCCGACGTGGCCGACGTCGCCGTGCTCGGCGTCCCCGACGACGAGTGGGGCGAGCAGGTCAAGGCCGTCATCCAGGCCAAGGATCCGGCCCGAGTGGGCGACGCCTTCGCGGAGGAGCTCATCGCGTTCTGTCGCGAGCGGCTCGCCGCCTTCAAGTGCCCTCGCTCCGTCGACTTCCGCGACCAGCTGCCGCGGTACCCCACCGGCAAGCTGTACAAGCGCCTCATCCGCGACGAGTACTGGGCGGATCGCGAGCGCGCCATCTGAGACCGCGAAAGGGCCGGTCGCCTCGCAGCGACCGGCCCTTTCGCGGTTTTCCGGTGTGCGTCAGGCGCACGCGGTCACGTCCGGGCCATCAGACCCCGAGGATCTCGTCCGAGAGGGCGGTGAGGAAGCACTTGCCGCCGAAGTCCTCCTTCTGGGGACTGGTGAAGTACCCGCCCACCGGCTTGCGGCTGGCGATCTTGGTGGCTTCGTCGTACTCCCACGGGCCGATCCAGACCTCCTCCGAGCCGGTCTTGCAGTCCGGCGCCATGGACTTGATCGATGGGGTGATCCCGGTCTCGAAGTCCTCCACCCCCTGGATCCACTCGTTCACGCCCTGTCGGGTGATGAACTCACCCTGGGCCTCCAGGGCGGCCACCATCAACTTGGAGCCGGCGTAGTAGCCGAGCAGCGCCGGTGAGTCGAGGTGCTGGGGATCCAGCATGTCGGGGTAGTGCTTCTCGAGCGCGGACTGGAACTCCTCGTGGGCGGCCGTGAGCTCGCGCGGTGAACCGTCGGGCTGGTCGCCGTTGGAGCCGGCCCACACGCCCTCGACGAAGGGTCCGGCCAGGGAGGCGATGGTGGGCACGCTGGCCGGCCAGCCGCCCATGCCCTTGGCCGGCTTCCAGTTCTGGTCGGATGCCGCCTGCACGCACAGGAACCACGCCGCGGACTGGAAGTCGACCCAGTCGACCCCGAGCTCGCGCCACTTGAGCACCTGGGGCTCGCACGTGCCGGTCTCGAGGGTGAGCGCGTCGGTGCTCACCACCTCGGCGCCGTAGTTCTCCCACGACTCCTTCAGCGCATCGAGGTACGGGCTGATGTCGATGAGGCCGGTGTCGTAGGGGATCGCGACCTTGATGCCCGGCTCGATCACGCCGTTCTCGTCGAGGCCGGCGATGATCTCCTGGGTCCACAGCAGCGCGTTGCCCACGACCGGGTACACGGTGGGGTACTTGGAGGAGAAGGCTCCCGGGGTCACGCCGAAGGAGATGGTGGGCACCTCCTTCCCGGTCACGTAGTCGAGTGCGGCATCACCGAGGCCGGTGACCAGGGCGATCACCTTGTCCTCCTCGGTGAGCTTGCGCACGTTGGCCAGCATCTGACTGGAGTCGCCCCCGTCGTCGTAGGCGATCAGGCGGAGGTCTCGGCCCTGGATCCCGCCCGCTTCGTTGACGGTCTGGAACACCGAGTCGATGCCGGCGACGACCTCTTGGCCGAGGAAGCCGGTGACCCCGGACAGCGTGACCGAGGCGCCGATGAGGATCTCGGTGTCGGTGACACCGGGATCGGACTCGGTGGCCGCCGGCTCGCCCGGTTCCTCGGCCGC
>DMTU01000352.1:6503-13649 GCA_003476595.1 Acidimicrobiaceae bacterium
GCTCGCCCGGTTCCTCGGCCGGCTCCTCCGCAGACGGATCGGTTGTCTGGGACCCTGTCGAGGTCTCCTCGTCATCGCCGCGCGAGCCGCACGCAGAAGCGACGAGCGCCCCTGCAACGACCAACGCCAAGAGCCTTCGGTTCATGCTGGTTCCTCCTCGGAGCCGGATAGGTACACACGCCACAGGTCGGGCGACTCGGCCAGTTCGGCCGCCGGGCCCGCCAGGGCGACAGCGCCCCGGTCGATCACGATGGCGTGGTCGGCCAGGGCCAGTGCGACGCCCACGTACTGCTCGACGACGACCAGCGTGAGGCCGTCGCGCAGCAGGGTGCGGAACAGCTCGTAGATGGCGTCGACGATGACGGGGGCGAGGCCGAGCGAGGGTTCGTCGGCCATCAGGATGCGGGGTCGGGCCATGAGCGCCCGAGCGATGGCGACGAGCTGCTGCTCGCCGCCGGACAGGCTGCCGGCTTGCTGGTCGAGCCGCTCCCGCACCCGGGGGAGGTGCTCGGTGACCCGCTCGATCTCCTGGTCCATGGCGGCCGGGCGCAGCTTGTGCAGGTACGCGCCCACCGCCAGGTTCTCGCGGACGGACAACTGGGGGAACAGCCGCCGACCCTCGGGGACGAGCACGATGCCATGGCGGACCCGGTCGTCGGCCCGCCGGGTGGCCAGATCGACCCCGTCGACGCGCACCGCCCCGCCCGAGGGCATGGTGGCGCCGGCGATGCCACGCAACGTGGACGACTTGCCGGCACCGTTCCGGCCCAGCACGGCAACCGCCTGGCCCTGCTCGACGGCCAGATCGACCTTGCGGACCGCGATGACGTCGCCGTAGCGGACCTCCAGGGACTCGACCTCGAGGATCATGCCTGGCTCCCCAGGTACGCCTCGGCGACGCGCTGGTCGGCCAGCACCGTGCCCGTGGGACCGGCAGTGAGCACGTGCCCGAAGTCGAGCACTGCCGTGTGGGTGGCGATGGCTCGCACGAAGGTCATGTCGTGCTCGACGACGAGCACGGTGAGGTCCAGGCTGTCGAAGGCCTTTCGGAGGGCGTCGACGAACTCCGCCGTCTCCTCCTCGGCCATGCCGGCCGAGGGTTCGTCGAGCAGCAGGAAGCGTGGCCGCATCGCCAGCGCCCGGGCGAACTCGACCCGACGACGGCCTCCGTAGGACAGCTGGTCGGCGCGGAGGTGGGCGTCGTCGGTGAGCCCGGTGAGGTCGAGGGCGCCCCAGGCGACCTCGTCGACCATGGCGTCCTCGGCGCGGGTCCTCGGCGCACGCACCAGCGCACCGAACACGCCGGTCCGCCGAAAGCGCCCGAGGCCGATGGAGACGTTCTCCAGCACGGTCAGCGACGGGACGAGGGCGAGGTTCTGGAACGTCCGGGCGATGCCGAGGCCGGCCCGGCGCCGGGGCGGCAGATCGGTGATGTCCTCACCGTCGAAGGTCAGGCGACCCGAGGTCGGCCGCTGGGCACCGGTGATGACGTTGAACAGCGTGGTCTTGCCCGCGCCGTTGGGTCCGATGATGGCGCTGACCTCACCGCGAGGCACGTCGAGCTCGACGTCGTCGTTGGCGACCAGGCCGCCGAACCGCACGGTGATGCCGCGGATCGACAGCAGCGGATCGGTGGTGGTCACCGCAGGGGCGACCGTCACCGCGATCGGACGACGTGCCCGCTGGCGTCGGCCTCGCCCGCAGCCGTGGTGCCGGCTCCGGGATCGGTGCTGGCGGTGGCCAGCCACTCCACGACGGCGTCGAGGCGGGCGCCGACGGCGGCCGACTCCTCCCGGGCGCGGGCGGTCTCCTGACGCAGCAGCAGCACCGCGGCGGCGATGACCAGCACGGCACCGGGGATCGTCCCCGACGCCAGGTGCGGGATCTGCTCGCCGGGGTCGGTGCTGTCCGACGCGCCCCAGTAGCCGGCGAACAGCAACAGTGCGCCGATCACCGCCAGGGCGGCGGGCAGCCACCGGTCGAGCACGCCCCGGGTGGTGGGGCGGTGCTGGTCACGCAACGGGTGCGCGGAAAGCTCCTCTGGCACGTGGTTCTCCAGGGTTCGTTGGTTGGTGCATGTGGGAACGGGCGGCGGCGAGTGTCGCCGCGGCGGTGGGTGGGGCCACGTCACGGAGCCGCTCGCGGACTGTGGCGGCGATGTCGACGGTGGAGGCGGTCGGCACGGCGGGGGCCAGGCGGGGACGGGGCACGAGATCGGCCAGCCCTCCGGGCCGGAACACCAGCACCAGGATGACGGTGGCGCCGGCGATGATGTCGGGGACGGCGTTGGCCGAGCCGCTGGCCGTGGACTGGGTGATCTGGGGCAGGAGACCGAAGGCGAGGCCGGCCATGACCGGCCCGACCAGTGACTGGCTGCCGCCCACCACCGTGTAGACGAGCAGCGACAGCGAGAGCATGGGGGCGAAGTCGGTGGGGGACAGCCCGCTGATGAGGACGGCATAGAGCCCCCCGCCGAGGGTGGCGGTGAAGGCGGCGACCAGGAAGACGCCCATCCGGGCGCGAGTGGCGGAGGCGCCGAAGTGCTCGACGGCTTCCGGCGCGTCGCGGGCGGCGATCAGGAAGCGGCCCTGGACCGAGCGTCGGAGGTTGGCCGCGGCCAGCATCAGCAGCCCGGTGAGCGCAAGCATCACGTAGTAGATCGAGGTGTCACTGGCCAGGTCGATGCCGAACAGGTCGCTGCGAGCCAGCGAGGAGGGGATCTCGGGTCGCTCGAACAGCCAGGCGGCGGCGGCGCCGGTGAAGGCCAGCGACGCGACGGCGAACTGCAGCCCCGACAGTCGCAGCGCCGGGATGCCGGCGACGGCACCCATGGCGGTGCCGGCGACGGCGGACAGCAGCAGGGCGAGCCACAGGGCGAGCTCGTGCTCGACGACGAGGTAGCCGGTGCCGAGGGCACCCACGCCGACGTAGGCACCCTGCATCAGGCTGACCTGCCCCCCCCAGCCGACCAGCATCACGAGGCTGAGGGCTTGGATGACGAAGAACAGGGTGCGCCCGCCCACGAAGCTCCAGTACGTGGACCCGGCGGGGACCGCGAGGGCGACCACGGCACCCGCCGCGGCGAGAGCGAAGCCCAGCGGCCGGAGGGCGGCGGGGACGGGGATCCGGATCCGGCGGCGGGTGCGGGGCTCGGTGTAGGCGGTGGGGGCCACCGCCCAGGTCCGCCGCACGAGGAGCACCACCACGACGAGGCCGAGCACGGACAGCTCGCGCATGCCGGGCTGGTCGAAGCGCACCGATGCGATCGCCTCGATCACGCCGACCAGCAGGCCGCCGAGGAACGTGAGCGGCAGCGACGCCATGCCGCCGACCAGCGTGCCGGCCAGCGACTTGGTCAGCAGCAGCGTGAAGGTGCCCACGTTCACGATCTGCAGCGGCGCGACGAGCACGCCCACGATGGCCGAGAGGCAGGCGCCGAGGCCCCAGTTGAAGCGGGCGACGGCGCCGAGGGAGATCCCGTGGAGGCGGGCGGCCTCGGGGTCCTGGGCCACGGCGCGCACCGCGGTGCCGAAGCGGGTGCGCTCCAGGAACCCGGCGAGCAGGGCGGCGAGGACGGCAGCGGTGACGAGCACGGCCACCTTCTGGTACGAGACGGCGACCTCGAGGATCGTCACCGAGCGGGCGGGCAGCAGGGGCTCGGCCACCACCGGTGCGAAGCCGTAGTGCCACAGCAGCAGCCCGGAGGTGAAGGTGAGGATGCCGAGCGTGGCGATGAGCCGGGTGGCCGGGCTGGCGCCGACGAGGGGGCGGACCGCCAATCGCTCGACGATCAGCCCGTAGGCGGTGGCTGCCAGCACGGCGACCGCGGCGGCGAGTGGCAGGGGCCACCCGCGCTCGCCGAAGTCGACGTACACGAACGCGGCGACGGCGGCAAAGGCGGCGTGGGCGAAGGAGAGCACGCCCGTGGAGCGGAACATCAGCGTGATCGCGACGCCGACGAGGGCGTAGCTCCCGCCGGTGAACACGCCGCTCACCGCAGCTTCGAGATCGAGCACCCGCACTCCCCCCGGAGCTTCGGCCATCTGTTGGGTCGCGCAACGTAGCACTCCGCCCGTCCCGTGTCGCGGGACGGGACGGGACGGGCGGTGGACTCAGCGCGACGGCGAGGTGTTCTGCGGCAGGTCCCGGAACGGCGTGCCCTTGTCCGGCCCCGGCTCCTTGGGGAGGCCGAGCACGCGCTCGCCGATGATGTTGCGCTGCACCTGGTCGCTGCCGCCGTAGATCGACGGCGACGGCGAGAACATGGTCATCTCCTGGATCGACCCGCCGGATGGGGCGTCGGGGCCCATGAGGGTGGCGCCGGGCCCGAGGATCCGACAACCCAGGTCGCGGGCCAGGCGGATGACGTCGCTGTTGCGCAGCTTGGCCAGGTTGCCCTCGCCCCCGGTCGCGGCGTTGCCCGACTTCATGCGGCCCAGGTGCCAACCCGTGATCTCGACCATCGAGTGCAGCCGCATGAGGTCGTCCCGGATGGTGCGGTCGTCGAGCTTGCCGAGGTCGCGAGCCAGCTGGATCAGCGACTTCACGCGACCCGCCCCGACGCCGCCCTCGGACAGCGCCCCGACCTCGTGCTCGAAGGAGCCGGCGGGGCGGTCGAGGTGGCCGGCGATGGTGCCGGGGTTTGCCGCGCTCGGGGCGGCGACGTTGTTGCCACCGATGCCGCTGCGCTCGAACATCAGGGTCGTGTTGGCGACCCGCCAGCCGTCGCCCACGTCGCCGATGACGTTGGCGTGTGGCACGCGGGCCTCGTCGATGAACACCTCATTGAACAGCGCCCGCCCGGTCATCTCCCGCAGCGGGCGGACCTCCACGCCGTCCTGGAGCATCGGGAAGGCGAAGTAGGTGATGCCCCGGTGCTTGGGCGCGTCGGGGTCGGTCCGGGCGATGAGGATGCCGTAGTCGGCCCACTGGCCGAGCGAGGTCCACACCTTCTGGCCCGTGACGACCCACTCGTCGCCGTCGCGCTCGGCGCGGCACTGCAGGCCAGCGAGGTCGGACCCGGCGCCCGGCTCGGAGAACAGCTGACACCAGCCGTGCTGCCCGTTGAAGATCTGCGGGAGGAGGCGCTGCTTCAGCTCCTCGGTGCCGTGGGTCATGATCGTCGGCGCGGCCAGCATCATCCCCAGGCCCGACGGCGGCCCCAGTGCCTTGCGCTGCACCATGGCCCGCACGAGCTCGGAGGTCTCCTCACGGGACCAGTCGCGGCCCCACGGTTCCGGGAGCATCGGGTGGGCGAGGCGGGCGTCGGCGAGGCGGGCCCACCACTCGCCGACGGTCGCTTCGGGGTCCCAGTTCTCGTCGAGCCAGGCGTCGACATCGAGTGCGGTCTCTTCGGTGATGGTCATGGTTGCTCCTGCTTCTCGTGTGGTCGGCGCCCGGTCAGGCGCGGGTCGCCCGCATCGTGGACAGTCGGTCGAGCTCGCGCTCGGCCTCTTCGACGAAGCGGTGCACGAGATCGCCGGCGGGGACGACCTCGTGGATGCCGCCGAGACCCTGCCCGGCGGCGTAGCACTCCTTGGCCGGGTCGATGTCCTCGGTGTCGGGCGCGGCGCCGAGGTGCATGGCGCCGTCGGACATCGAGCGGCCGATCTGGTCGGGGAAGCGAGCCAGCTCGTCGGGGTGGTCCTCGAAGTGCTGGGTGTAGTCGTTGCGCACGGCACGCAGCGTCTTGCCGGTGTAGGCCCGCGTGATGACGGTGTCGTCGTCGCGGCCCTCGACCAGCGCCTCGCGGTAGCCGGACACCACGTGGGCCTCCGGGGTGGCGATGAAGCGGGTGCCCACCCACACGCCGTCGGCGCCGAGGGCGAGGGCGGCGGCCAGGCCGCGTCCGTCGAAGATGCCGCCGGCGGCGACCACGGGGACCCGATCGCCCACGGCGTCGACGATCTGGGGGACGAGCGGCATGGTGGCCACGGTGCCGGTGTGGCCGCCCGCTTCGGTGCCCTGGGCGATCACCACGTCGCAGCCGGCCTCCACGGCAGCCTCCGCATGGCGCACCTTGCCGCACATGTTCATGACGAGCACGCCGGCCCGGTGGCACTGGTCGACGACCTCGCGCGGCACGCCCAAGCCGGCCACGAACACCGAGGCGCCGCCGGCGATGATGGCGTCGACCTGCTCCTCCATGCCGCCCGGCAGGGCCGTGAGCAGGTCGACACCGAAGGGCGCGCTGGTCAGCTCGCGCACCTGGGCCATCTCCCGCTTCAACCGGTCGAGCCCCATCGGCGCGGCGCCGAGGGTGCCGAAGCCGCCGGCGTCGCTCACGGCGGCGACGAGCGCGGCGTAGGACACGCCGCCCATCCCGGCGAGCATCACGGGGTGCTCGCAGTCGAGCAGGTCGGTCAATCTGGTCTGCAACATGGCGTGTGCGACGGCGTGGCCGTCATCCCTCCGTGGTCTCGGTGTCGATCGGTTCGGCCCACACGAGGACGAAGTCCTCCGACCGGCGCTCGACGGTGCATCGCACTGCGGAGCCGATCCGGATCCGGGCTGGGGCTGTCGTGGTGGCGGCCAGCACGCGAGGGCCCTCGTCCAGCTCGACGACGAGCGTGGCGAAGGGCACCTCGGCCTGCCAGCCCGGGTCGAGGCTGCGGTGGCTGACGGCCAGCGAGACGATGGTGCCCGTGCCCGCCACCGGCTCGAACGACGAGGCCGGGCTGGCGCACTCGGCACAGAACCGCCGCGGCGGGTGGCGCCAGGTGCCGCACTCGTCGCAGCGCTGCACCGTGAGCGCCTCGGCCTCGAGGCAGACGCGGTGCCAGTCGAGCACGAGCCACTCGGGCTTGGGCACGTAGGTGCCGGTCACCGGTCGACCCCGAGGATCGCCACGCTGCCGTCGCCCAGGTCGCCGTAGCCCGTCACCAGCGCGAGCTCGGCGCCTGCCACCTGGGCCGCCCCGCCGTCGCCTCGCAGCTGGCGGGTCGCCTCGACGAGGTGGTTGAGCCCCCAGCAGTGACCCTGCGAGAGCAGGCCGCCGTGGGTGTTGAGCGGGAAGCGGCCCTCCAGGGAGATGTTCCCGTCGGCCACGAACTCGGCGGCACCGCCGGGTTCGGCGTAGCCGAGCGCCTCGAGCTGGAGCAGGACCACGTAGGTGAAGCAGTCGTAGATCTGCAGGAAATCCATGTC
>DMTU01000352.1:13757-14358 GCA_003476595.1 Acidimicrobiaceae bacterium
GTAGGTGAAGCAGTCGTAGATCTCGAGCACGTCGATGTCCTGGGGACCGACGCCGGCCCGTGCGAAGGCCCGCGGTGCCGCCCGGTGGATGCCGAGCTCGAGCAGGTCGGCCCGTCCGATGATCTCGTCGGCGGGCTGCGGGTGCCCCTCCGCTCCACCCAGGTACACCACAGCTGGGTGGGCGAGGTCGCGGGCCCGCTCCAGGGAGGTCACGACCACGGCGGCGGCGCAGTCGGTCTCCAGGCAGCAGTCGAACTTGCGCAGCGGCTCGGCGATGTAGGGGGAGGCGTCGTACTCCTCACGGCTGAGCGGGCGGCCCCGCATCAGGGCCTTGTCGTTCAGCTGGGCGTGCTCCCGGCACGTGAGGGCGACCGCCGCGGCCGCGTCCTCGGAGACGCCGAAGGTCTCCACGTAGCTGCGGAGGTAGAGGCTGTAGTGCTGGGCGGCCGACATCAGCCCGTAGGGCGCGTAGAAGTTGCGCACCGTCTCGCCCATCGGCCCCAGGTTCATGGTCCGCTTGGTCGGCCGGGCATCGGGCTTGGGACGCAGCGCCGAGTACCCGTTCCATCCCAGCGTGACCAGCACCGACTCGGCCAGTCCG
>DMTU01000352.1:14441-15232 GCA_003476595.1 Acidimicrobiaceae bacterium
CGGCCAGTCCGGCCTCGACCGCCATCGCCGCGGTCTGGAGGGAGGCCGTGGGCGAGGCGCCGCCCATCAGGACGCTGACGTGGTAGGCGACGTCGGGGATGCCCAGGTGGGCGGCGATCTCCTCGGTGCTCATGAACCCCGGCGGGGGGATGATGCCGTCGATGTCGCCCGGTGTGAGCCCGGCGTCGGTGATCGCCGTCATGGAGGCATCGAGGATCAGGTCGCAGACGTGTACGTCGGAGCCGCGCACGTAGTCGGTCTCGCCCACACCAACGATGGCGGTCGATCCCCACGGACCCTGTGTGCGCCTGCCCTCGGCTGACATGACGATCCTCCCGTGCAACCTCGGCGGGGCCGGAGCCTGCCACGTGTTCCGCGAAGAGACAACTTCGCACTAGTGTCGCACGCAGCGGCGGCCCTGCCCCGCGTGAACCGTCTCCGAGACACCGAGGAACCCCCATGACCGCCACCGACCCTCGCACCGAGATCCAGGACTGGGCCTCCGACTTCGACATCCTGGATCCCGAATACGTGGCCGAGCCGGCGCCGGTGTGGGCCGACCTGCGTGAGCGTTGCCCGATGGCCCACACCGAGCGGTACGGCTCCACCTGGCTCCCCACCCGCTACGACGACCTGGCCGCCATCGCGCACGACGTGGAGCGCTTCTCGTCTCGTGACATCGCGGTCATCACGCCCGGGCGCGAGCTGAACCCGGAGGCGGCGATCATGCTCATCGCGCCGCCCATCACCTCGGATCCGCCGGTGCACACCTGGGCCCGGCGCATGCTGCT
>DMTU01000184.1:0-2274 GCA_003476595.1 Acidimicrobiaceae bacterium
TTGCCGTGGCCGACGTCGACGGCAGTAGGGACGTCGACCACCACGGTGGGCAGGTCCCGCAGCGCCTCAGCCGGCGTGAGGACGTGCTGCTCGGGGTCGATCTCGTCGATGCGGTGGGCGTCGGCGACGTCGAAGGAGCCGGCGCTGGTGCGCCGCAGGTTGCGCAGGTGGGCCCCGCCACCGAGGGCGGTGCCGAGGTCGGCGGCCAGGGTGCGGATGTAGGTGCCCGAGGAGCAGGTGACCTCGATCGGGTAGATCGGCGTTCGCCCATTCCTGGGCGACGTCGAGCGCGGATGCGTCAGCGGCCGTCGTCAGCTGCATCCGGTTCTGGCACTGGTTGCCGATGTCGACGATGCCACGGTGGATCCGCAAGCATCGGTCTCTGAGAAGGTGCCGCCCGGACACCGGACGCCCGGACCCCATAGACCGGTACTATTTTGCCGAACATCCATCGAATCTGGCCGTAACCGGTATGATGCTACCGGAGGTGTTGGTTGTGTGGTTGACCGTCGAGGAACTCGAAGGACGTGTCGGCGCACAGGTGCGCGCCCGTCGCCTGCGGGCCAACCGGACGGTCGAGGATGTCGCCGCGGAGGCGGGGGTCGCCGCGAAGACGGTGCAGAACCTCGAACATGGACGCGGCTCGACAGTCTCGACGCTCATCAAGGTCCTGCGTGCCCTGGACGCGGAGTCCTGGCTCGAGACGCTGGCCCCCGAAGAGCCCGTGTCGCCCATCGCCGTGCTCGAGGCATCTCGACGGCGCACGGAACGCCAACGGGCAAGACGCTCCGATGGCTGACCCGTTCGTACAGCTCCCAGCCGTCGAGGTCCGCTACCACGACCGGTCCGTCGGTGCGGTCGCCATCGACCCCTCCCGCGGAGTCCCGGTGTTCGAGTACTTCCCGGACTGGATCGACGCAGGCGAGGAGCTCTCCCCGATCACCCTGCCCCGCTCGCCGGGCCCCCGGTTGTTCCCCGAGCTGGCGAACACATCGTTCCGCGGCGCTCCTGGTCTCGTCGCGGACAGCCTCCCAGGCACGTTCGCTGATCTGTTGACCAACGCGTGGCTTGCCCGCCACGGCATCCAACCCGGCCAGGTGTCCGTCGTCGACCGGCTCGGCTACGTCGGCGCACGAGGCGTCGGGGCCTTGACGTTCCACCCGTCGGTCCGCGACGACCTTGCCTCGACGGCATCGGTCGTCGACCTGTCCGAGGCAGTGGACACCGCCCGCAGCGCCATCGGAGGGACGTTGCGGGCCGACGAAGCCGGCTCGACCCTCGAGCATCTGCTGGACACGTCCGGTTCCGCGGGCGGCGCCCGGGCCAAGGCCGCCGTGGCGATGGGACCGGAAGGCGAGGTCCGATCCGGACAGCACGACGCCCCGGACGGCTTCACGCACTGGCTGTTGAAGTTCGACGTGTCCCCGGGCCAGCAACCCGAAAAGACGACTGGGTACGGCCAACTCGAGTACGCCTACCATCTGATGGCTGTCGACGCCGGGTTGGAGATGACCGAATGCCGGCTGCTCGAAGTCGGCGGTCTCGTCCACTTCCTCACCCGCCGGTTCGACCGACCGAGCCCGACCGCGAAGTTGCACGTCCAGTCGCTCGCTGCGCTCGCGCACCTTCCACCCGAACATCCCGGCGCGCACAGCTACGAGCAGTTCTTGCAGACCTGCGGTCGGCTCGGACTGGGCGTGGAGGACCGGTGCCGCGCCTTCCGACAGGTCGTGTTCAACATCGCCGCGGCCGTGCGGGACGACCACACGAAGAACTTCGCGTTCGTCTACGAGGACGACCGATGGCGTCTCGCCCCAGCGTTCGACCTGAGCTTCGCGTTCCTCGACGGCGGCGGTTGGCTCACGCACCACCAGCTGACGATCGCCGGGTCCGTCCACGGCGCCGACCGGCCCACGCTGGTCGACCTGGCCGAACGTGCGAAGGTTCCGGACGCCGACGCCGTCATCGACGACGTCACCGCAGCCGTCGGACGCTGGTACGAACATGCAGCAGTCGCCGGTGTGCTTCCCGACCACGCCGGTGTCGTCGCCGGCGAGCTCGGTCGCACCGCGCTCGCCCCCTGAACCTCGCGGCAGGTGCCGCGCCGTCAGGTCAGGCCAGCACGACTTCGGGCTTGACCGTTCCCTCCCGGTGCGGGCCGTACACCGCGAGGAGCACGCCGTCCTGTGACTCGACCGCCCAGGGGCCGTCGTGACCCTCGGGGATGCCGAGGCGGGAGCGCTCGAGCGGCTTGCCGTGGCCGACGTCGACGGC
>DMTU01000184.1:2525-10895 GCA_003476595.1 Acidimicrobiaceae bacterium
CGCCGCAGGTTGCGCAGGTGGGCGCCACCACCGAGGGCGGTACCGAGGTCGGCAGCAAGGGTCCGGATGTAGGTGCCCGAGGAACAGGTGACCTCGATCGGGTAGACGCCCGGGTCCACCGGTTCGCCGACGCTGAATGCGTGGATGGTGATCGGGCGGGCCTCACGCTCGACCTCCTTGCCCTCCCGGGCCAGCTCGTGGAGGCGCTTGCCGTCGATCTTGATGGCCGAGACCATCGGCGGCACCTGGAGGATCTCGCCGGTGAGGTCCTCCGCAGCGGCACGAACATCGGCCGGGGTCACGCCGGCCATGTCGTGGGTGGCGGTGACCTGCCCGGTGTCGTCGAGCGTGTCGGTCTCGGAGCCGAGCACGACCTCGCCGACGTAGGTCTTGGGCAGGGCGGTGAGGAAGCGCAGCAGGCGGGTCATGTTGCCGACGCCGAGCAGGAGCAGGCCGGTGGCGGGCGGGTCGAGCGTGCCGGCGTGGCCGACCTTGCGCGTGCCGAGCACGCCGCGCGACTTGGCCACCACGTCGTGGCTGGTCCAGCCGACCTCCTTGTCCACCAGCACCAGGCCGTTGTAGGGGCTCGGCTTCTTGCGGCTCACGCCGGCACCGTCCGCTCGGGCAGCAGGGCTCGGATCGCTTCGATGACCTCGAGGATCGGGCGGTCGGACGGGAAGCCGGCCATGAACGCGTGGCCGCCACCGCCGAAGTGGGCGGCGAGCTCGGCGACGTCGGTGGACCCGGTGGAGCGCAGCGAGACCCGCAGCCCCTCCCCCGGCGACTCCCGCAGCACGCAGGCGACATCGGCCTCCTGGCAGGCGCGGACGTGGTCGATGAAGCCCTCGGTCTCGTCGAAGCTGACGTCGAAGTCCTCGAGGTCCTGCTGGGTGAGCCACGCCACCACGAAGCCGTGGTCGGTGTCGAGCTCGGTGCGGGCCAGCGCCATCGACAGCAGCTGCACGTACTGGAAGCGGTGCTTCTCGAACAGCTCCCGGGTGATGCGGGCGATGGGCAGGTCGTACTCGGCCAGCTCCTCGGCCAGGTGGAAGACCTCGGGCGTGGTGTTCGGGTAGCGGAACCGGCCGGTGTCGGTGACCAACCCCACGTAGAGGTTCAGGGCGACGTCACGGGTCAGCGACCACCCGAGCGCGTCGGCCAGCTGGCGCACGAGCACGGCGGTGGCGGCGACCGACTCGTCGACCAGGTTGTGGGTGCCGAAGCGCTGGTTGTCGGGGTGGTGGTCGAGCACGACGACCTGGGCGGCGCGCTCGGCGGCCGGAGCCAGATCCCCCAGGCGCTCGACGCGACCGAGGTCGAAGGTGATGAGCACCTCGGGGTCGGTCGGGAACTCCGACGGCGGGATGCAGCGGTCGAGGCCGGGCAGGAACTCGTAGTGGGGCGCCACGACCCACGGGCTGGGCCACGACGCCTCCGACGCCTTGCCGTTGGCCTCGCACAGAAGCTGCATGGCCAGCATCGATCCGAGGGCGTCGCCGTCGGGGTGGTGGTGGCAGGCGAGCGCCAGGGCGTCGGCGCCCCGCACCACCTCGGCCACCTCGGCGACGGTGCTCACCGGATCAGGCGTCGTCGTCCGCCGGGGCGGTGTCGGTGTCGGCGTCGGTGGTGTCCTCGCCGTCCGCCTCGGTCGGCGCCTCGTCCTCGGGGATGTCGAGGTCGCGGAGGATCTCCTCGATGCGGTTGGCGCCCCGTGCGACCTCATCCGCGTGGAACGACAGGATCGGCGTGCGCCGCATGTGGGTCTGTCGGTTCACCGCCTGCTGGAGGCGTGGCCGGTGCTCCTCGAGCACCTCGAGCACGACCTCGTCGGAGGCCTCGAGGTTCGACCAGTGGATCTTGGCGTGCTCGATGCCGGGGTCGACCTCGACCGCGGTGATGGTGAGGAAGCCGAGCCGCTCGTCGTCGATGCGCTCGAGCTCCTCGGCCACGATCTCGCGCACCAGCTCGTTGAGGCGTGCCGTGCGCGGGTACCGGCGGGAGCTGGACTGACGTCGGCGGGCCATGGGGCCGAGCCTGCCACACGATCTGTCCGGTTCCACCGGGCCACGCGTTCTTGTCAGTGGGTGTCCGTATCGTTCCTTTCATGGTGATGAGCGAGGCGCCGGAGGTGCAGGCAGCACTCGAGGAGATCGAGTCCACCGCGGCCGAGCTGTGCGGGCAGCGCAACGCCATCACCGCGCAGCTGGTGGAGCTGGTCGTCCGGCTCGACACCGACGACCTGTGGCAGTCCACGGGCGCCCGCTCGCTGGAGCACTGGGTGGCGTGGAAGTGCGGCATGTCGAACCAGCACGCCAAGGACCTGGTCGCCACGGCCCAGCGCGCCGCGGCGCTGCCCGAGACCATGGCCGGCATGGCCGAGGGCGTGATCTCCGAGGACCAGGTCGCGGTCATCGCCCGCAAGGCGCCCGACGGCATGGACCACCACTTCGCAGATCTGGCCCGCAGCGCATCGGTGTCGCAGCTGCGCACGGCGCTGCGCATCGCCCGGCAAGCGCAGCCGCCGGTGCCCGACCCGACGCCGGCACCTGATCCTGAGCCGTCCACTGAGGACGAGACCTCGACCCCCGCTCCCCCGGTGGACCCCGAGGGCGAGCGCCAGGTGTCGGCCTGGTTCGACGAGTTCGGCACCTGGAACGCCCGGGTGCAGCTCCCGGCCGAGGAGGGCGCCTACGCCGACCAGGCCCTGCGGGCCCACAAGGACGCGCTGGTCCAGGAGTGGAAGGACGCCCGCAAGGCGGCGAAGGCCGCCGGAATCGAGGAGATCAGCCCGCCTCCGTTCCCCACGCTGGCCGACGCCTACTTGCGCCTGTGCGAGCGCGGGCTCGACGTGGCCGCTCGGGAGCGACCCCACTGCGACCGCACCACGGTCATCCTCCACCTCGACGTGGAGTCCCGGGCGGCCGATCTGCACCTCGGGCCGGCGCTCACCGAGGCCGAACGCCGCTACCTGTGCTGCGACGCCACCTTCGAGACATGGTTCGAGCGCGACGGCGAGGTCATCGGCGCCGCACGGGTCACCCGCAAGATCCCCCGCCGGCTGCGGCGGGCCCTCGAACGGCGCGACCGCTGCTGCCGGGTGCCCGGATGCGGTGCCACCGTCGGCCTCCACGCCCACCACCTCATCCACTGGGAGGACGGCGGCCCGACCGAGCTGTGGAACTTGGCGCTGATCTGCCCGTTCCACCACCGCCTCCACCACCGCGGCATCATCACGATCCGCGGTCCCGCCGCCGAGCTCACGGTGATCGACCGGCGGGACCGGTTGCTGTCCGGCGGCAGCCTCGCTCGACCACCGAGCGGGCCGTTCCCCGAGGCTCCGCCCTACCGGCACGTCGACGGCGAGCGAGCGCAGTGGAAGTGGTACGACCCGCCCAAGGTGCGGACGCCGAACTGATGGTCACCATGCGCATCACGCGTAATACCGTCCCGCTCGTGGCAGACGTGTCGATCCGCGACCTGCGCAACCACGGCGTCGTGATCGTCGAACGTGCTGAACGGGGCGAGCGCCTGACGATCACCCGCGCCGGCACCCCAGTGGCCGAGCTCACCGCGCTGCCCCGTGCGCCCATCGGCCTCGAGGTCCTTCGGGAGCGCCGAGCACAGCTGCCCCACGTCGACCCGCAGCGCCTGCGCGAGGACATCGACGCAGTCATCGAGCCGAGCGTCTGACCGTGGCCCAAGGCATCCTCGACACGATCACCCTGCTGCTGCTCGGCCGGTTGGGCGACACCGAGCAGCTTCCCGAGGAGCCGCTCATCACGACCATCACGCTGGCCGAGCTCTCAGTGGGTCCGCTCATCGCCGCCTCCGAGGCCGAGCGGGCGGCGAGGCGATGATCGCCGCGATCGCGCTGGCGCCCGACTTGCCCGTCCACACGAGCAACCCCTCGGACTTCAGCGAGATCCCTGACCTGCACGTCATCGCGGTCACAGCACCGACGCACTGACGCCGGTCGGGGGCGTCGTGGACCGACATCGGCCGCAGCATGGGCGTCATGCGCTTCGTTCAGGTCGAGGCGGAGGCCGAAGCCGGTACGCGAATGGCCCACACCGATGCGATGCCGATGAGTGATCCGGTGACGACGAGCCCGGCGACGGTCCACGCAGCGGGGGCGAGGTCGCGATTGCGGATCGTCGTCCCGTCGCCGTACTCACATCGCACGTGACCGGGCCAGTCGACGTGCGGTCCAGTCGAGCCTGCCTCGATGTCCCGGCCGACGCTGGTGAAGCAGTAGTCCTCCAGGTACTGCCCCAGCCCCACCACCCACACGACGGACGCGGCAACGGAAAGGACCACGGCCAGCAGCGCGGCGGCGACAGCACGATGCAACCGGGACATCGGGAAGACCGTACGGGCCCGTTGTCGCTCCGACGTGGGACTTCGGGACCCGCGGGTACGTCAGCCCGGCGGCGGGTTCAGGCCGTATCGACCCAGTAGCGGCCGGTGTCGACGACCTCGACCTCGGGGAACGACCACACGAAGCGGTCCACGGCATCGAGGACCTCGTCGACGTGACGTGGGCTGGAGGCGACTGCGGCGAAGACCAGGATCGCCCGGTCGTGGACGTCCTGGTCTGCGACCTCGGAGGCAGCGACGCCGAAGCGTCGGTGGGCGCCGTCGAGGATCGGTCGGATGACCGACCGCTTGGCCTTCAGGGAGTCGCCGAGCGGGATGCGGAGGGTCAGCTCGAGGGCTGCGCCGCTCCAGATCACACCCGCTCGATCTCGCGCTCCTCGTAGGTCTCGATGATGTCGCCTTCCTTGAGGTCCTGGAAGTCCGACAGACCGACACCGCACTCGAACCCGGCGCGGACCTCGGTGGCGTCGTCCTTGAACCGTCGCAGCGACTGGATCGAGCCCTTCCAGATGATGGTGCCCTCACGCAGGAAGCGGACCTTGGAGTTGCGCGTGATGACGCCGCTCTGGACCATGCAACCGGCGATCTTGCCGATGCGGGGCACGGAGAAGATCTCGCGGACCTCGGCCTCGCCGGTGACGACCTCTTCGTACTCGGGGGCGAGCATGCCGAGCATGGCCGCCTCCATGTCCTCGAGCACCTTGTAGATGATCTCGTAGGTGCGGATCTCCACGCCCTCTTGATCGGCCAGCTCGCGGGCCTTGCGGTCCGGTCGCACGTTGAAGCCGATGATGGTGGCGTTGGAGGCCGAGGCCAGCTGGATGTCGTTCTCGGTGATGCCGCCGACGGCCCGGTGGACGAAGCCGATCTTGACGTCGTCGCGCTCGAGCTTCTTCAGGGAGTCGGTGAGCGCCTCGAGGGAGCCGTTCACGTCGGCCTTGACGACGAGCGAGAGGGTGGCGACCTCGCCGGCCTGGATGGCGGCGAAGATGTCCTCGAGCTTGGCGCCACCGCCGGTGGCGGTGGCCTCCCGGCCGAGGTTGGCCAGACGGTGGAAGTGATCGCGCTTGGAGGCGACGTCCTTCATCGTCTTGTCGTCGGGGGCGACGACGAACTGGTCGCCGGCGTCGGCCACGTCGGACAGACCCAGGACCTGCACGGGCGTGGAGGGCCCGGCTTCCTTGATCTGCTCGCCGTGGTCGTTGATGATCGCCCGGACCCGGCCGAAGGCAGCGCCGGCGACCATGGGATCGCCCACGCGCAGCGTGCCGCGCTGGACCAGGACGGTGGCCACGGGGCCCCGACCGATGTCCAGGTGCGACTCGAGCACGGCGCCAGCGGCACGGCCCTCGGGGTCGGCGCGGTAGTCCTCGACCTCGGACACGAGCAGGAGGCTCTCGAGCAGCTCGTCCACGCCGTCGCCGGTCATGGCCGACACCTTCGTGAACATCGTCTCGCCGCCCCACTCCTCGGGGATGAGGTCGTGCTCGGACAGCTGCTGCATGACCCGGTCGGGGTTGGCCGCTTCGAGGTCCATCTTGTTGACGGCCACGATGATCGGCACCTCGGCCGCCTTGGCGTGGTTCAGCGCCTCGAGCGTCTGGGGCATCACGCCGTCGTCGGCCGCGACGACCAGCACGACGATGTCGGTGGCCTCCGCCCCACGGGCGCGCATGGCGGTGAACGCCTCGTGGCCCGGGGTGTCGATGAAGGTGATCAGCTGGTCGTTCTTGACGGCCTGGTAGGCGCCGATGTGCTGGGTGATGCCACCGGCCTCGCCGGCGACCACGTTGGCCTCGCGGATGTAGTCGAGGAGCTTGGTCTTGCCGTGGTCGACGTGACCCATGATCGTGACGATCGGGGGTCGGGACGGGGAGTCGTCGTCCTCGTCGTCGTCGCCGAGCAGCTCGTCGACGCCGAGGCGCTTCTGCAGCTCGACCTCGGCCTCCTCGCCCGGGTTGACCAGGCGGATCGTGGCGCCGAGCTCGGCGGCGAACAGCTCGATCATGTCGTCGGAGAGCGACTGCGTGGCCGTGACCATCTCGCCCTGCTCCATGAGGAAGCGCACGACGTCGGACGCGGTGCGGTTCAGCTTGGGGCCGATGTCCTGGGGCGTCGAGGCGCGCTCGATGACGACCTCGTGGTCCGGGACCGGGGCGTCGTGGGGCGTGAAGCTGGGGGCCTCGATGGGCTGCAGCTCGTCGCGGTTGCGGCGACGACGACCGCCACGGCGCTTCGGTGGGCGGCGACCGCCACCGGGGCCGGGACGACCACCACCGGGACCGCCACCGGGGCGCGGGCCGCCGGTGTTGGCGGGCGGGGGCGTGTAGCGGACCTGACCGGCCGCGCCACGGCGGGCGGGGCGGTTGCCCGGACCGCTCGGGGCGGGGGCCGGGCCGCGGCCACCAGCACCGGGGGGCGGCGGGATCGGCTTGCCACCGCGGGAGATCATGGGACCCGGGGGCGGCGGGATCGGCTTGCCGGACGCCGACTTCGGCGGCGTCTTCGCGCCCGGCTTGGCGCCTGGGTCGTTGACCGCGGTCGGCGGGCGCGGTGCGTCGGAGGCAGCCGGGGCCTCGGGCGGCGCCGGAGGTGCAGCCGGGGGCGGCGTGGGCGCGGCCGACGGGGGCTTGGGGGCCTCGCTCGGCGGCTTCGGTGCCGAGGCGGCGGGCGCTTCGGCCGGGGGCTCGGGCGCAGCGGCGGGCGGCTTGGGGGCCTCGCTGGGCGGCTTGGGCGCCGCAGGCGGGGCGGGAGGTGCAGCAGCCGGGGGCTGGGGCGGGGCGGGCGCGGCGGCCGCCGGCTCGTCCTCCTTGGGGCGGGGCGGGGGGTGCTCGCTACCGCTGGACTTCACGACGCCCTTGGTGGGGCGCACGGCGGGCGGGCGCGGCATGGGCGCATCGGCCCGGCCGGCCTGGGTCGCCGCAGGTGCGGAGGCCGGTGGCGGCGTGGGGGCAGCAGGGGCGGACGTCTCGTCGGACGCGGCGGGCTGCTCCACGGCCGGCTCGGGCTTGGGCTTCGGCTTGGGGGCCACGGCCTTCTTGGCCACGACCTTCTTGGCCGGCGCAGCCTTCTTGGTCGCGGGGGCCTCGGCCTCCGCGGCTGCCTTGCCGTCGCCATCGCCGGTGTCGGGCTTGGGCTCGCGCACCAACCCCTCACGCTCCGCCTTGCGGCGGACGCGATCAGCCTGCGGCTCCACGATGCTCGAGGAGTGGCTCTTGACGCCGATCCCGAGCGAGTTGCACAGGTCGACGGTCTCTTTGTTCTCGAGTCCGAGCTCACGTGCGAGCTCGTACACCCTGATCTTGCCTGCCAAAAGTCTTCGTTTCGCCTTGCGTTACGTCAGTAGGGATCTGCTGCGCGACCAGTCATCCTCGCGCGTTCTGCTCTGGGTCACGAACCGAGTCAGCGGCGTTGTGAACCGCGGACTCGACCGAAGCGTGATCGACCGGACCCCGGAAGGCTCGTTCGAACGCCCGGCGGCGCAGCGCCAGCGCCGCGCACTCGGAGAGCGTCGCGATGCACAGCCATGCGCCCCGACCAGGGAGTGTACGACCGAACTCGACCGTTCCCTCCTGGCTTCGGACCATGCGGACCAGCTCGTCGGTGCCAGCAGACCGCTGGCAACCGATGCACGTCCGCGTCGGCGAGCTCAGGTCGGCTCGGATGCCGGGTCGTCGGCAGCCCCTCCGAGCTCGGATCCCTCGACCGCGGGTTCCGCGGTGAGGGCCTGCTCCTCGGCGGCCTCGGACGGCACATCGCCGGCCGGGACGTCGGGCTGGACGCGCTCGACCGGGTCGTCGCCGACCTCGGCCTGGACGGCGTCCTCAGCGGCGGCCGCGAGGTCGGCGGCGGGATCCAGCGGCTCGACGACGTCCTCGTCGTCGACCGGTGCGACATCGGCGTCCTCGGTGACCTGGGTGTCGTCGGAGTCCGGAGCGGCCTCGGCCACCGCCGGCTCGTCGACCTCGTCCTCTTCGCTCTCGAGGTACTCGG
>DMTU01000184.1:10958-11634 GCA_003476595.1 Acidimicrobiaceae bacterium
AGGTACTCGGTGGCGGAGACGGCGGGGCCGCCCTCGGCGGGCTGCCAGACCTGCTCACCGGTCTCCTCGTCGACCACCCACTCGCCCTCGGCCCAGTCCTCGGCGGCGTAGGCCGCTTCGGCCTCGGCGAGCTGGGTCTCGGACTTGATGTCGATGGCCCAGCCGGTGAGGCGGCCGGCGAGGCGGGCGTTCTGGCCCTCCTTGCCGATGGCCAGGCTCAGCTGGTGGTCGGGGACGATGACCATGGCGGTGCCGGTGTTCTCGTCGATGCGGACCTCCTTGACCCGGGCGGGCTGGAGGGCCTTGGCCACGAACTCGTAGGGGTCCTCGGAGAAGGGGACGATGTCGATCTTCTCGCCGCGCAGCTCGGTGACGACCTGGCGGACGCGGGAGCCGCGGGCACCGACGCAGGCGCCGACGGGGTCGACGTTGTTCTCGTTGGAGGCCACGGCCATCTTCGTGCGGTGGCCTGGCTCGCGGGCGCAGGCCTTGATCTCGACGATGCCGTCGGCGATCTCGGGCACCTCGAGCTTGAACAGCTCCAGGATCAGGCCCGGGTGCGTGCGGGACACCACGATCTGGGGGCCCTTGGCCGTCTTGCGGACCTCGACGATGTAGGCCTTGAGGCGGGCGTTGTTCTCGGGGCGCTCGTGGGGCACCTGCTCGGCCTGGGGCA
>DMTU01000184.1:11790-12985 GCA_003476595.1 Acidimicrobiaceae bacterium
CTCGACCCGGCCGAGGTCGAGCAGCGTGTAGCGGCTGTCGTTCTGCTGGACGATGCCGGTGACGATGTCGCCCTCGCGGCCGGCGTACTCCTCGTACTTGAGCTCGCGCTCGGCCTCGCGGATGCGCTGGGTCATGACCTGGCGGGCCGTCTGGGCGGCGATGCGGCCGAAGTTCTCGGGGGTCACGTCGAAGACGTCGCCCTCGGGCTCGCCGTCCTCGTCGAGCTCCTGGCCGTAGACGCGGATGTCGAAGGTGCCGGGGTCGATGGTGACCCAGGCGTACTCGAGCGCGCCCGGCATCCGCTTGTAGGCGGACTCCAGGGCGTCGGCCAGGGCGGCCATGAGGGTGTCGACGGAGATGCCCTTCTCGGCGGCCAGCGCCTGGAGGGCCTCGAACATGTCGGGGTTGCTCATGTCGATCGGGGTTCCTTGCTTCGTGCGGTCTTCTTCTGCGGGGACTTCTTGGGGGACTTGCCCGGCTTGTCGGGGTTGCCCCAGGTGAACACGGTGCGGGCCCGCTCGATGTCGGCGATGTCGAGCGTGCGCTCGCCGCCGTCCTCGAGGTCCACGGTGACCGTGGTGTCGTCGGCGGCGCGCAGCGTGCCGCGGACCCGGCGCTCGCCCTCGACCTGGGGGTTGGTGCGGATGGTGACCTCGTCGCCCACGGCGCCGGCGAAGTGCTCGGCCGTGCGCAGGTTGCGCTCCAGGCCGGGGCTGGTGACCTCGAGGGTGTAGGAGCCGCTGATCGGGTCCTGCTCGTCGAGGACGGCGTTGAGCTCTCGCGACACCTTGGTGATCGTCTCGAGGTCGACGCCGCCGGCACGGGTGAGCGCGACGACCAGCTTCCCGCCGGCGAGGGTCACGTCGTAGATGTCGGCCCCGGCCTCGGCGGCGAGGGGCTCGACCAGGCTGCGGACGAGATCGGTCTTGGCCATGGCGTGCACCTCCTCGGGCGTGTCGGGGTCCAGAAAGCAGAGAAGCGTGGGCCCGAGGCCCACGCTCCGAGCAAGGAACGAGTTCGGCTGACGACTCTACCCGAAGGTCCGACTCAGTACGAGCGAGCGCAGATCGCGTAGAGGCCGTCTTCGTCCTCGTCGTCCGGCACGCTGCCGTCCTCGCGCTGGATGCAGCGCACGGTGACCGCCTTGGTGCCGAGGCGGGCCGCGGCCTGCTCCCCGGCGACCACCGGCCACGG
>DMTU01000350.1 GCA_003476595.1 Acidimicrobiaceae bacterium
CGGTTCCGGGCCCGGGTCGAGCAGGTGCTGGAGGACAACGTCGGCCGGGAGGAGTGGCTGGTGCTGGACTTCGAGGGGGTGGGCAGCCTCGACACCACCGCGGTCGACGCCCTGGGCGAGCTGCTCGAGGACCTGGACGAGGCGGAGGTCGCGGTCGTGGCGGTGGCCCGGGCCATCGATCCCGTGCTCGACGTGCTGGACCGCGCCGGCCTGCTCGCGCCGACCGGGCCCCTGGTGTCGTTCCCGACGATCAACGCGGCGGTGCGCGCCTACCGCGACCGGGCCGGGTCCTAGGCGGGCTCGCCGAACAGCGCCCCGGGGTTGAGGATCCCGTTGGGGTCGAAGGCCGCCTTGATGCGCCGCATGAGCGCGACCTTGGCCGGGTCCTCCAGCTCGATCCAGTACTTGGCCTTCGTGCGACCGAGGCCGTGCTCGCCCGAGATCGCCCCGCCGTGGTCCATGCCGAGGCGGAACAGCTCCAGCATCATCTCGTAGCGCACGTCGGGGTCGGGCTGGAACACCGACAGGTGCACGTTGCCGTCGCCGGCATGGCCGCAGCCGGCGATGAAGGTCCCCCTCGCCCGGGCGAGCTCCGACACGGCGGTGAGGAACGAGTCGATCGACGTCCGGGGCACCACGACGTCGACGATGTCGTCGGCGCCGGCGCCCTTCGCCAGCCAGAACGCCTTCTCCCGGGCTTCGATCAGCTGGGTGGCGGCGTTGGACGGCAGCACGTACACGTCGATCGCGCCGAGCCCGGCGATCAGCTCCGCCAACGCCTGGATGTCGTGCTCGAGCCGGTCCTCGTGGCGGTCCTCGAGCTGGACCACCAGGTAGGCGAGGGCGGTCGCCTTGATGTCCTCCGGCACGCCCACCTCCACGCCGAGGGTGTTCTCGATGCCGGACATCGTGAGCATGTCGATGTACTCGAGGATCATCGGGCCGATGCCGCTCTTGACGATGGCGGGGACGGCTCCGGTGACCTGGTCGAGGGTGGTGAACGGCGCCAGCACCGTGGCCCGGTGCTCGGGGCGCGGGTACAGCTTGAGGATCGCCTGCGTGACCACGGCGAGGGTGCCTTCCGAGCCGACGATGAGCTGGGTGAGGTCGTAGCCGGTGGAGCCCTTCACGAACCTGCCGCCGGTGGTGACGACCTCGCCCGAGGGCAGCACGGCGCGCAGGCCGAGCACCTGGTGGCGGGTGACCCCGTACTTCACGGCCCGCATGCCGCCGGCGTTGGTGGCCACGTTGCCGCCGAGGCTGGCGCTGTACTCGCCGGGGAACACCGGGTAGACGAGCCCCCGGGGTGCGAGCGCCTGGTCGAGCTGGTCGAGCGTGACGCCGGGCTGGACGACGGCCACCAGGTTGTCCTCGTCGATCTCGATGATCTCGGCCATCCGGTCGAAGGCGACCACGACGCCGTCCGGACGGGGGATGGCCGCCCCGGAGAGGCCGGTGCCGCTGCCCCGGGCGGTGACGGGGATGCCGCGTGCGTCACAGGCGGCGAGGACGGCTGCCACCTGCTCCTCGGTCTCGGGGGTGACGACTGCGGCCGGGACCACGGGCTCGATGCCGAGCGCCTCGTCGTGGTGGAAGTCGTCGCCGGCGTCCACCCCGCTGCGGACCAGGTGCTCGGGCACGGCGCCCCGCAGCACCTCGACGACGTCCACGGTCCCCGGCTCGGCCATGTCCGCGGATCGTACGGGCTGTCGCCGGTCAGAGCAGCCGGTGGTCCCGTGCCGCCTGCACCGCGGCGTGGCGGTCGCCGACGCCGAGCTTGCGGTAGATGGCCCGGCAGTGGGTGCGCACGGTGTTGATCGACACGTACAGCTCCCGGGCGATGTCGCGCTGGCTGAGCCCGCTCGGGAGGTAGCGCAGCACGGCCAGCTCCCGGTCGGTGAGCTGCTCGACCAGGTCGGCGGCGGGCGCAGGTCGGGTGGTCGGGGTGCCGTGGCGGGCCTCGGCCCGGGCGAGGTGGCGGCCGGCGATGCCGGGGTCCGGGCAGGGGCCGAGCACCGAGCGAGCCTCCTCGAGCAGGGCCGAGCCGGCGTCGTCGCCGAGGTCGAGGAGCGTGTCGCCGCACAGGGCGAGGACGAAGCCGAGGGCGAGCGGGGTGGAGGAGCGACGGGCGCTGGCCAGCGCGAATTCGACGTCCGCTCGGGCCAGGCCCTCGTCGTCGGTCGTGCGGGCCCGGATGGCGAAGGCCGGGGCGATGCCGTGGTACCCGGCCAGCCCGAACCGCTCGGCGGTCTCGATCGCCGTCCGGGCGGCCCGGTGGGAGACGGCGGGCGTGCTGTGCTCGAGCTCGACCACGCTCCGGTGGACGAGGGACACCGCGCCGGCCGAGCGGTTCTGCGACGCGGCGGCACCGGCCACCGCGACCTCGAGGGCGGCGCGGGCCTCGTCGACGACGCCGGCCCAGCCGTGCGCGGCGCCGACGGCGGTGGCCAGCTCGGGCGGGCCGCCGTCGCGCAGGCACGCAGCCAGCACGGGCCTCGCCACGTCGAGCGCGCCGGCGACGTCACCGGTCGCCAGGGAGAGGTTGATGTGCAGCGACGTGACCGCCGGGAGGCCGGCGGGCACCAGGTCCTGCATGACGCCGAGCCACTCGTCGGTCTCGGCGTAGCGACCGGCGAGGAACGAGCACCAGCCGGCCAGGACCGCGCATCCCACGTCGGCGCGGGCGACCTCGCCCAGACGGCCCAGCAGCCCGCTGAGCGTCTCGACCTGACCGGCCCGGAGCAGCCAGGGACCGTGGACGTGCAGCAGCCGCGCGGCGTCTCGGAGGTCGCCGGCGGCCAGGCGGTGGGCGATCGCCCGCCCGTGGTCGTCTGCGGCCTCGAACCAGGCGGCGGCACGGCGGTGGAGCTCGGGAAGGTGCGGAGCGATGCTCGCCTGCGCTTCGAGCTGGAGGAGGTCGCGCAGGAGGTGGTGGTAGCGGAACCACGTGTCGGTGCGGTCGAGGGCGACGAGGAGCTGGTTCGTGCGGGCGGTCTCCTGCAGCCAGGCCGCACCGCCGCTGGTGCCCGTCACCGCGTCGATGAGATCGCCGCTCAGCTCGTCGAGCACCGACGTCTCCAGCAGCCGGCGGTGGTCGTCGCTGTCGAGGCCGGTGAGCAGCTCGTCCCGCAGGTACTCCACGACCAGGTGGTCGTCGCCCCGGAACGCATCGACGAAGCCCTGCGGGTCGTCGGAGCGCTGGAGGGAGAGCCCGGCGAGCACGAGGCCGGCCGCCCAACCCTCGGTGCGGCCGCACAGCTCGACGAGGAGCTCGGTGTCCAGACCGGAGCCCGTGTCGCCGAGCAGGCCGGCGGCCTCGTCGGGGGCGAACCGGAGATCGTCGGCACGGACCTCCGCCACCTGCCCGCGGACGCGCAGGCGACCGAGCCGGAACGGCGGGTCCATGCGGGTGGC
>DMTU01000253.1:0-318 GCA_003476595.1 Acidimicrobiaceae bacterium
GACCAGGACGACGACGGCGGCGATGAGCAGGAGGATCTCCATGGGCGAGCGAGCCTATCGCTGACCCGCCTCTAGCCTCAGAGGGGTGCAGAGCGACTCCCACGCCCATCCCGCCGCCGAGCTCCAGGCCGTGACCCAGGCGGTCAAGCGGGTCATCGTCGGTCAGGACCGCGTGCTCGAGCGCCTGCTCGTGGGGCTGCTCGCCAAGGGTCACCTGCTGCTCGAGGGCGTGCCGGGCCTGGCCAAGACGCTTGCGATGGAGACCCTGGCCACCGTCGTCGGGGGCAGCTTCGCCCGCATCCAGTTCACCCCCGACCT
>DMTU01000253.1:476-8932 GCA_003476595.1 Acidimicrobiaceae bacterium
CGCATCCAGTTCACCCCCGACCTGCTCCCCGCCGACATCACCGGCACGCGGGTGTGGCGGCAGTCGTCCGAGCGCTTCGACGTGGAGCTCGGCCCGGTGTTCGTGAACTTCCTCCTCGCCGACGAGATCAACCGGGCCCCGGCCAAGGTGCAGTCCGCACTCCTCGAGGTCATGGCCGAGAAGCAGGTGTCGCTCGGCGGCGAGACCCACGAGGTGCCCCGACCGTTCCTGGTGATGGCGACCCAGAACCCGATCGAGTCCGAGGGCGTCTACCCGCTGCCCGAGGCCCAGCGCGACCGCTTCCTCATGAAGATCCTGATCGAGTACCCCTCCCCCGCCGAGGAGTCCGAGATCGTGCTGCGCCACGGCATCAACCCCCCCGAGGCCGAGCGCGCCCTCGACACGGGCGCGCTGCTGCGCCTGCAGGACGCCGCCGATGCCGTCTCCGTCGACCACGGCACCCTCCAGTACGCCGTCGACCTGGTCCAGGCGACGCGCGACCCGGCCCGCTACGGCCTGCCCGACCTGGTCGAGTACCTCTCCTACGGCGCGTCTCCGCGCGCCACCCTCGGCCTCGTCGCCGCCGGCCGGGCGCTGGCCCTGCTGCGCCAGCGCTCCTACGTCGTGCCCCAGGACGTGTTCGACGTCGCGCCCGACGTCCTGCGCCACCGCCTCGTGCTGTCCTACGAGTCCCTCGCCCAGGGTGTGGGCGTCGAGCACGTCCTCGCCCGCCTGCTGTCCACCGTCCCCGCCCCGCACGTGGCCGGCAGCCCGCCGGCCAGCCCGCCCGAGGGCGACGCCAGCGAGTGGGCGGCCGGGTGAGCGCCACGGTCCACACCGAGGCGGCCGAGGCCCTCCGCCGCCTCGAGCTCGACGTGAACCGGCGCCTCGACGGGCTGCTGCACGGCGATTACCGCGGCCTGGTCCCGGGCCACGGCTCCGAGACCGGCGAGACGCGCCCCTATGTCCCCGGCGACGACGTGCGCCGCATCGACTGGAACGTGTCGGCCCGGTCGATGGACACCCACGTGCGCGAGTCCATCGCCGACCGCGAGCTGGAGACCTGGGTCCTGGTCGACCGCTCCCCCAGCCTCGACTTCGGCACCGCCCGCACCACCAAGGCCGGTCTGGCCGTCGAGGCGGTCGGTGCGATCGGCTTCCTGACCGCGCGCACCGGCAACCGGCTCGGCGCGGTCGTCGTCGATCCGGAGGGCACCACCGTGATCCCGGCCAAGCCCGGGCGCGAGCACCTCCTCGCCGTGCTGCACGGCCTCCTCACCGGCGCCCGACCCGGCACCCGCCTCGGTGGGACCGCTCGCCACGCGGGCGACACGACCGACCTCGGCGCCGCCCTCGGGCACCTGATCGTCCCGCCCCGACGTCGCGGCCTCATCGTCGTCGTGTCCGACTTCCTGTCCACCGACGGCTGGGCCCGCGCCCTGCGCGGCCTCACCGCCCGCCACGACGTCGTCGCCGTCGAGATCGTGGACCCCCGCGAGCTGGAGCTCCCCTCGGTCGGCGTGCTCACCCTGGTCGACCCGGAGACGGGCCGCACCCGCGAGGTGCCCACCAACCGCCGCGTGCGCGACCGCTACGCAGCCGCCGCCGCCGAGCAGCGCCGGCGCATCGCGGACGAGCTGCGCCGCGCCGGGGTCGGCCACCTCCAGCTGCGCACCGACCGCGACTGGGTCATCGACGTGGCCCGGTTCGTGCAGGCCCGCCGGGCCATGGCGGGCGTCCGATGAGCTGGCCCGACGCCTTCCTCGCCCCCGACCGGCTGTGGGGCCTGCTCGCCGTGCTCGCGCTCGTCGCCGCGTACGTTGCGACGACGTTCCTGCGGCGGCGCTACACGGTCCGGTTCACCAACCTGCCGCTGCTCGAGACGGTGGCCCCCGGCCGCCCGGGGTGGCGCCGCCACGTGGCCGCCGCCGCCTTCCTGCTGGCGATCACGTCCATGGTGCTGGCCTGGGCCCGTCCCGCCGACGAGGTGCAGGTCCCCAAGGAGCGGGCCACGGTCGTGCTGGCCATCGACACGTCGCTGTCGATGGAGGCCACCGACGTGGCCCCGTCGCGCATCGAGGCTGCCCAGCAGGCTGCGCTGTCCTTCATCGAGGAGCTCCCGCCCCAGATCAACGTGGGCCTGGTCAGCTTCGACGGCGTCGCCCGGGTCCGGGTCACGCCCACCACGGACCGCCAGCCGGTGCGGGCCGCCATCCAGTCCCTCGAGCTCGGTCCGGCGACGGCCATCGGCGAGGCGATCTTCGCCGGCCTCGACGCCATCGCCACCGCACCGACGTTCACCGACCCGACCGAGGACGGCGAGGAGGCCGAGCCGGTTCCGGCCCGCATGGTGGTCATGACCGACGGCAAGACCACGGTGGGGCGTCCCGACATCGACGGCGCCGAGGCCGCGGTCGAGGCCGAGGTCCCGGTGTCCACCATCGCCTTCGGCACCGACCGCGGCACCATCGTCATCGACGGCGAGATCCAGCCGGTGCCGGTCGACCGCGAACCGCTGCGCCTCATCGCCGAGCGGACCGGCGGCCAGTTCTTCTCCGCCGAGTCCCTGGGCGAGCTGCAGAGCGTCTACACCGACATCGGCTCCTCCGTCGGCTTCGACACCGAGGAGCAGGAGATCACCGAGCGCTTCGCCGGCTACGCCGTCGTCCTCGTCCTGGTCAGCGCCGCCCTGTCGCTGCTGTTCTTCCAGCGCCTCCCGTGAGCCCCCGGACCGCTCGGTTCCGTTCTGGGCCGCCGAGCACGCCTCCGGCGTCGCTCCTCGCGGCCCAGAAGCTCGCCGGGGCGCTCGTGCTGGTCGGTCTGCTCAGCGGGTGCGGTGACGACGGGGGCGGGGACGTGGTCGCGTTCTGCGAGGCGGTGGAGGACCTGCGCACCGACGACCCCTTCGAGGAGCTCCAGGTCGCCAGCCCGGGCGAGATGCGAGATGCGTTCGCCGCGCTCGCCGCCGGGGTCGACCGCATCGCGGACGCCGCGCCGGACGAGGTGGGGACCCAGGCCGATCGCTACGCCGATGCCGTCGACGCGCTGCGCGATGAGCTGGCCGGCGCCGGCTACGACCCCACCCGCGTCGACCAGCTCGACTACGGCCAGGCCGTCGCGGCCTACACCGAGGCTGCGGTCTCGGTCGACAACGCGGCCGACGCCCTCTGCTGATGCCTCGGTAGGTTCGATGTCGATGAGCATCGACGAACGCACCGACCTCGACTCCATCCCCGGCACCGTCGCGGCGATCCGCCACACGTTCCAGAGCGGCCGGACCCGCCCGGTCGAGTGGCGCCAGCGCCAGCTCGACGGCCTCCTGCGCGTCCTGGACGACCACGGCGACGACCTCGTCGCCGCCATGCAGCGGGACTTCGGCAAGCCGACGCTGGAGGCGTACTCGACCGACATCGCCTTCACCGCGACCGAGGTCAAGTACATGCGCAAGCACGTGGCCGACTGGATGAAGCCCCGCAAGGCCAAGCTGCGCCTGCAGGACATGCCCGGCAAGGGCAAGGTCGTGCCCGAGCCCCTCGGCGTGGCGCTGGTCATCGCCCCGTGGAACTACCCGGTCCAGCTGCTGGTGTCGCCGATGGCCGCCGCCTTCGCGGCCGGCAACGCCGTGGTGGCCAAGCCGTC
The DNA here is from genome assembly GCA_003476595.1 of Acidimicrobiaceae bacterium. GTDB lineage: Bacteria > Actinomycetota > Acidimicrobiia > Acidimicrobiales > Salinilacustritrichaceae > Salinilacustrithrix. Next base: position 4,116 of record DMTU01000253.1, read on the forward strand.
CGAGATGGTGCCCGAGACCTCGGCGCTGCTGTCGCAGGTCCTGCGCGACAACCTCGACCCCGACGCCTTCGCCGTGTTCGAGGGCGGGCCGGAGGTGTCCACCAAGCTGCTCGAGCAGCGCCTCGACCACATCTTCTTCACCGGCTCGACCGCGGTGGGCAAGATCGTGGCCCGGGCGGCGGCCGAGAACCTCACCCCCACCGTGCTGGAGCTGGGCGGCAAGTCCCCCGCCATCGTCGCCCCCGGCGCCGACCTCACCGTCACCGCCCACCGCATGGCCTGGGGCAAGTTCCTCAACGCCGGCCAGACCTGCATCGCCCCCGACTACGTGCTGGTGGACCGCACCCGCAAGGACGAGCTGGTCGACGAGCTGGTCAAGACGATCGAGGAGTTCTACGGCGCCGACCCCGCTGCGTCGCCGGACCTCACCCAGGTCGTCAACGACCGCCACGCCGACCGGCTGGCCGGCCTGCTCGAGGGCCACGGCGGCACGGTGGTCGTCGGCGGTGCCGTCGACCGGGCCACCCGCAAGCTGCCGCCGACGATCATCGTCGACCCGGACCCGGACAGCCCGATCATGCAGGAGGAGATCTTCGGACCGATCCTGCCGATCCTCGCCGTCGACGACCTCGAGGAGGCCATCGCCTTCGTGAACGGGCGGCCCAAGCCCCTGGCCCTGTACGTCTTCACCGACGACGACGCCGCGGCCCGCACGGTGGTCGACCGCACCTCCTCGGGCGGCGTGTGCGTGAACCACACCCTGTTCCACATCACCCCCCACGACCTGCCCTTCGGCGGCGTGGGCGACGCCGGCTCGGGCCGCTACCACGGCAAGTCCGGGTTCGACGCCTTCTCCAACATGAAGCCGGTGCTGACCAAGCCGACCAAGCCCGACCTGTCGCTGATCTACCCGCCCTACACCAAGCTCAAGGCCAAGGTGATGAGCAAGCTGCTCTGACACTGGGTAAAGGGGCCCCTGCGCCGGCGCGACCCCTGCCGCTGGCCTGACCCAGGAGGCACCAACCCATGATCGGCTTGATCATCGCGCTCATCATCATCGGCTTGATCGCCGGGTTCATCGCCCGGGCGCTCGTCCCCGGCGATGACTCCATGAGCGTCGTCGCCACCATCGTGCTCGGCATCGTCGGCAGCTTCGTCGGCGGGTTCCTGGCCAGCCTCCTCTTCGGCGGCGACGACGGGATCGTGATCGGGCCGTCGGGGCTCATCGGCTCGATCATCGGCGCCATCATCGTGCTGCTGATCTACAACGCCGTCACCGGCCGCAAGGACGCAGTCGCTCGACGCTGAGCGTCCTCGACCGGACGTCAGCCGACGCTGCGGCCGTGGCCCTCCCAGTACGGGGCGCGCAGCTCGCGCTTGAGGACCTTCATCGCCCCCGACAGGGGAAGCGGCTCGTCACGGAAGTCGATGGACTTGGGCACCTTGTACCCGGCGATCTGCTCACGGGCGGGGGCGATCAGCTCCTCGGCCTCCACCGATGACCCCTCGACGCGCACGACGATGGCGTGGACCGCCTCGCCCCACTTCTCGCTCGGGATGCCGATGACCGCGACCTGGTCGACGTCCGGGTGGCTGCCGATCGCGTCCTCGACCTCGGAGGAGTAGACGTTCTCGCCGCCGGTGACGATCATGTCCTTGACCCGGTCGACCAGGTGGACGAAACCCTCTGCGTCGAGGTACCCGGCGTCGCCGGTGTGGTACCAGCCACCCCGGAACGCCTCGGCGGTCTCCTCGGGGCGGTTCCAGTACTCCCGCATGAAGTTCCCGGCCCGGGCGCAGATCTCCCCCGTCTCTCCGACGGGAAGCTCGTTGCCGCCCTCGTCCTGGACGCTCAGCACCACGCCGGGCACGGGTCGCCCGGCGGACCGGAGGACCTCGCCGCCGCGCCGGTGGTCCTCGGCGGTCAGGAAGGTGAGGACCGCAGAGGCCTCCGTCATGCCGTAGCCCTGGCTGAGCTCGAGCTCCGGGTACAGCTCGAGCAGCCGATCGAGGATCGCTTCCGGCATCGGTGACGCCCCGTAGGTGAGCTTGCGCAGCGACGCCAGCCGCTCGGGCCGGAACGCCGGGTGTCGCAGCACCATGCCGACCATCGTGGGCACCATCACGGTCCAGTCGACGCCGTGCTCCTCGATGACGTCCATGACCTTCTCCGGGTCGAAGAGCGGGAGGAACACCGACCGGGCCCCGGAGGCCGGTATGCCGAGCAACCCGCCCATGGACGCGGCGTGGAACATCGGCGTCTGGTGCAGGTACGTGGAGCCCTCGTCGATGCCCACCGCCATGATCACGTGGTACAGGTTCAGCATCTCGGCCCGCTGGTCGAGCAGCACGCCCTTGGGCAGCCCGGTGGTGCCGCCCGTGTACATGAGCACGACCGGGTCGTCCTCCTCGGGCTCCTCGGGGACCACCGGCTCGCCGGCGGCCAGGAGGTCCTCGTACTTCAGGTCGTGGGGCGAGTCCACGTCGGGCCCGATCAGCACCACCTTCTCGATGCCGGCCGCCTCGCGGATCATGTCGATGTTGTTGGCGAAGAGGAAGTCGACGAAGACGACCTTGGTGCCCGAGTCCTTCAGGATGAACTCGAGCTCGGCCGGGGCGAGCCGCAGGTTCAGCGGGTTGACGATGCCAGCCCCGAGGAAGGCGGCGTGGTACAGCTCGAGGTACTGGTGGCTGTTGGTGGCCATGATGGCGAAGCGGTCCCCGGGCCCCACCCCCAGCTCGGTCCGCAGCGCGGATGCCAGCTTCGTCGTGCGATCGAGGTGCTCGGCGAGCGTGCCGCGGTGGTCGCCGTCGATGATCGCCTCCCGATCGCCGTAGCGCTCCACCGCCGGCAGCAGCAGACGGTGGTACACGAGCTCCTTCACGACCAGACCCCCGGTTCGTCGACGAACAGGGGACGATGATCGCACGTCGCGGCTAGGCGGCGCCTGCGTGCTTGGCTGCGCCCCGCTCGGACACGACCTTGGACGACCCGCCCGGCGACATGGTGACGCCGTAGAGGATGTCGGCCGCCTCCATGGTCCGCTTCTGGTGCGACACGATGACGAGCTGGGCCTCCCGGCGGAACTCGGCGACGAGCTCGAGGAAGCGGTGCAGGTTCACGTCGTCGAGGGCGGCCTCGACCTCGTCCATCACGTAGAAGGGCGACGGCCGGGAGCGGAACACGGCGAAGAGGAACGCCAGCGCGGTGAGCGAGCGCTCCCCGCCGGACAGCAGCGACAGCTTGCGGACGTTCTTGCCCGACGGCTTGGCCTCGACCTCGATGCCGGTCTCGAGCAGGTCCTCGGGGTCGGTGAGCTTGATCGAGCCGGTGCCACCGGGGAAGAGGGTGGAGAACAGCTGGGTGAAGTTCTGCGACACGTCGGCGAAGGCGGCGGCGAAGACGTTGACGATCTCCTCGTCGACGGCGCGGATGACCTTGGACAGCTCCCGGCGGCTGCCCTTGACGTCGTCGAGCTGGCCCTGGAGGAACTCGTGGCGCTCCTGGAGCGCCTCGTACTCCTCGAGGGCGAGGGGGTTGATCGGACCCATGAGGCGCAGCTCGCGCTCGAGCTCCCGGGACCGCGCCGCGGGCGCGACGTCCTCGGGCAGCTCGGGGCACTCGGCGGCGATGGCGGTCTCGGGGTCGACGTCGAGGTCGCGGCGCATGGCCTCGACCGAGGTCTCGATGCGCAGGTTGATCTCGTTGAGCTCGAGGTCGGCCCGCTGGATGCGCTCGCGCACCTCGTTGAGCTGCTTCTCGACCTGGACGCGCTCGCGGCGCAGCCCGTCGAGGGCGACGGCCACGGCCCGCTGGGCCTCGGACTGCTCCTGGCGCTTGGCCCGCAGCCCGACGAGGCTGTCCTCGACCTCGGCCAGCGACGCCTGGCACGCCGAGGCCAGGCCGTCGAGGGCCTTGGCTCGGACGTCGAGGGCCTCGCGGCGCACCGCGGCCTCCTGGGCGGCCTGCTGGTTCCGGGCGACCCGGGCGTCGACCTCGACGAGGCGGGACTCCAGCGACGTGCGCCGCTCCTCGACCTGGGCGACGCGGATCTCGAGGTCGGAGCGCAACGTGGCCACGGCGGCAGCCCGGTCGTCGAGGGCGGCACGGGCCTCGGTCATGGCGCGGGCCGCCTCGGCGGCGGCGGCCTCCTCGGCTTCGAGGGCCGGCAACATGGCCTCGAGCTCGGCGACGCGGTCGCGCTCGGTGCGGAGGCGCTGCTCGACCTCGGCGCGCACGTCGGACTGGCCGTCGAGCTCCTCGGCGGCTTCGGTGGCCTGCTGCTCGACCCGGGCGAGCCCGTCGGCGGCCCGGCGCAGCGTTGCGGCGGTCTGTTCGGCGGCCTGCCGGGCGTCGCCGGCGGTGCGCTTGAGCTCGGCGAAGCGGGTGCGGGCCGCGTCCCGGGCCGCGGTGGCGGCGGTGACGGCCTCGGCGGCGGCGCCGACCCGGGTGCGGGCCTCGTCGAGCGCGGCACCCGTGGCGCCGGTGGCCGAACCGCCGACCCGCCAGGCGCCGGCACCGAAGCGGGCGCCGTCGGCCGTGACGACGATCGCGTCGGGGTGGGCGAGGGCGACGTCGAGGCCGGCGGCCCAGTCGCCGTCGATGCGCACGGCGGCACCGACGACGGCGTCGAGCAGGGCATCGACCCCGGGCCGGTTGGAGCGGACGTGGCGGCGCACGGGCTCGCCCACGGGCGGGGCGGTGCGGGCCGTGCGGTCGACGCCGAGGGCGAGCACCGCGCCGGTGGCGTCGCCGGCGGTGAGCGCGGCCAGGGCCTGGCGGGCGGCACCGGCCCCGTCGACGACCACGGCGGACA
>DMTU01000253.1:8994-11829 GCA_003476595.1 Acidimicrobiaceae bacterium
AGGCGCTCTCCCAGCCGGCGTCGACCTCGACCAGGTCGAGCAGGGTGCCCACGACGCCGTCGACCTCGGCCAGGCGCTCGGCGCCGGCAGCGGAGCGGGCCTGGTCCAGGGCGAGCTCGAGCGCCTCGGCGCGGGCCGACCAGGAGCGGCGTTCGGCATCGGCCTCGGCCAGCGCAGCCGCGGCGCCCTCGACCTCGGCTTCTGCGGCGGCCCGGTCGGCCAGCAGGCGGTCACGCTCGGCATCGAGCTCGGGGAGGCGGGCCTCGGCGTCGGTGACCTCGCTGCGGAGGCGCTCGGCCTCGGCGGCGAGGCGGTCGCGCTTGTCGGCGAGGGACCCGGTGCGGCCGTCGGTGCGCTCCAGCTCGGCGAGGGACCGGCTCACGGCCTGGCGCAGGCCGCCCAGCTGGCCGCGGACCTCGGCGGCCTCACCGGAGGGCGAGGCGATGCCTTCACCCCATCGCTCCTCGAAGGTGGCCCGGGCGTCCGCCAGGCCGCGCTCGGCCCGGTCGACCTCCTCGGCCTCGGGAAGCAGCTCCGCGGCGGTGATCTCGATGGTGGCCAGCTCGTCGCGCAGGCGGGCCTGGTCGGCCTCGAGCGAGGCGATGAGCGCGGCGTCGACGGTGGACTCGCGCTCCTTTGCCAGGCTGCGCTGGCGCTCGGCGAGCACGGCGGCGATGCCCCGGCCGCGCTCGCGCAGGGCCTCGTAGCGGGTGAGCTCGTCGCCGACGTCGGCGCCGCCCATGGCGTTGAGCTCGGCTTCGGAGCGCAGCACCGAGGCATCGAGGTCGCGGAGGCGGGCCCGGAGGGTCTCCTCGGTGCCGGCGTGTCCAGCGCGCTCGTGGGTGGTGGTCTCGAGGCGGCTGCGCAGGCGGGCCAGCTCGCGGCCGGCGAGGAACCGGCGCAGCGCGTCGAGCTCGGTCACCAGGTCGCCGTGGCGGCGGGCGGCCTCGGCCTGGCGCTCGAGCGGGCGCAGGCCCCGGCGGACCTCGCGAAGCAGGTCCTGGACCCGGGTGAGGTTGGCCTCGGTGGCGGCCAGGCGGCGCTCGGCCTTCTCCTTGCGCTTGCGGAACTTGAGGACGCCGGCGGCCTCCTCGATGATCAGCCGCCGCTCGGTGGGCTTGGCGTTGAGGACGGCATCGATCTGGCCCTGGCTGATGATCACGTGCTGCATCCGGCCGACGCCGGAGTCCGACAGCAGCTCCTGGATGTCGAGCAGGCGGCACGGCACGCCGTTGATCGAGTACTCCGACTCCCCCGTCCGGAAGAGCGTGCGGGTGATCGTGACCTCGGAGAAGTCGATCGGCAGCAGGCCGGCCGTGTTGTCCAGGGTCAGCGCCACCTCGGCCCGGCCGAGCGCGCTGCGCTTGGACGTGCCGGCGAAGATGACGTCGTCCATCTTCTGGGACCGCACCGACGAGGGTGCCTGGGCGCCGAGCACCCACGCGATCGCGTCGACGACGTTGGACTTGCCCGACCCGTTGGGGCCGACCACGACCGTGACACCGGGCTCGAGGTCAAGGCTCGCCGTGTCGGCGAAGGACTTGAACCCCTTGATCGTCAGGTTCTTGAGAAACACCGCTGGTGACGGTACTGGGCGGGCTCGGCGCGAACGCGGACCTCAACCAACCTTCATCGAGTTGTGAGGCTCTGCCGAACAACTCGGTTAGCGAAGCGGCATCAGGTCTGGCACTGCTCGCAGAACCAGGTGGTCTTGCCGCCGAACTTGGCCTTGGAGATCACGTCGCGGCAGCGCCGGCAGGGCTCGCCGTCGCGGGCGTGCACCTGGTGGTGGTCGGTGTAGCCGCCCACGTCGCCGTGGAGGTCGTGCCAGCCGTCGTCGGCGAGCGTGGTGCCCCCGTGCTTGATGGCGTCGTGGAGGATCTCCACCACGCTGCGGTAGAGGCGGCGGACCTCCTGCACCGACAGCGAGTCGCTCAGCCGGTCGTAGCGCAGGCCGGCGTCGTAGAGGATCTCGTCGGAGTAGACGTTGCCGATGCCGGTGAGCAGGTCCTCGTCGGTCAGCAGGGTCTTGAGCTTCACGGAGCGCTGCAGCACCAGCTTGGCGAAGTCGGCCCACGGCACGGGCTGATCGACCACGTCGTAGCCGAGCAGCTCGATCTCGTCGACGCCCTCGGCCACCTGCTCGGGCGTGAGGATCCACAGCTCGCCGGTGCGACGGGGGTCGATGTAGCGGAGCTGGCCGCCCTGGGTGAAGCTGATCACCACGGCCGTGCCGTCGGCGAGGTCGTCCTTGGACGCGGTCTTGCGCAGCTGGCCGCCGAGCCCGGGGCGCACGATGAGGCGGTCGCCGGTGTCGAGGGTGAAGATCAGGAACGTCCCGCGCCGGATGAGGGACTTGAGCTTTGCCCCCTCGAGCATCTCGGCGAACTGCTTCTTCGTGCTGTGGCGCGGGATGACCTTGGTGTCGTGGACGTCGACGGTCTTCACCTTGCGCCCCACCACGTCGCGCTCGAGCTGGCGGCGCAGCGTCTCGACCTCAGGCAGTTCAGCCATCTGTGGGCCCTCCCAGGGCATCGGGGGCGCCGGGGTAGCCGGTGCCGTCGTCGCCGAGCAGCTCGAGGGCGGCACGGGCCGCCTGCTGCTCGGCTTGCTTCTTGGATCGGCCGGTGCCCACGCCGAGCTCGTGCCCGCCGGCGCTCACCGTGACGGTGAAGTGCCGGGCGTGGTCCGGGCCGGTGGCGTCGAAGGCATAGGTGGCCGTGGCGGTGGTGACGGTGGCGAGGCGCTCTTGCAGGCGGCTCTTGTGGTCCTGGTCGCCCCCGCCGGCGTCGATCGCCGACTGGATGCGATCACCCAGCAGGTCGAGCACCAGGC
>DMTU01000253.1:11917-13392 GCA_003476595.1 Acidimicrobiaceae bacterium
CCCAGCAGGTCGAGCACCAGGCGCCGGGCGGGATCCAGCCCGCCGTCGAGGTAGACGGCCCCGAGGACGGCCTCCATGGCGTCGGCCAGGATCGAGGGCTTCTCGCGACCCCCGGACTGCTCCTCGCCCTTGCCGAGCCGCAGGTGCTCGCCGAGGCCGAGCTCGATGGCCACCTCGGCCAGGCAGACGGAGTTCACGACCGCCTTGCGCACGTCGGTGAGGGCCCCCTCGTCGAGGGCGGCGTCGGTCCGGTACACGTGGTCGGCGACGAGGAAGCCGAGGACGGAGTCGCCCAGGAACTCGAGGCGCTCGTTGCTCTCGTACTCGGCGTGCTCGGCGCACCAGGACCGGTGCGCGAAGGCCTGCGCCAGCAGCGCTTCGTCGGCGGGCGCGTAGCCGAGCGCGTCGAGGAGCCGATCGCGTCCGAGCAGCGTCGGGCGGTGCGTGCCGCCGGGCGCAGTCGCCACGGATCCGGACCGGGTTCCGATCAGAGGCGCGCGACGACGTAGTCGACGGCGTCCCGGACGGTCTTCAGGTCCTCGAGGTCTTCGTCCTCGATCCGGAAGCCGACCGTGCGCTCGCCGATCTCCTCCTCGAGGCCCTCGACCAGCTCGATCAGGGCGAGGGAGTCGGCGTCGAGGTCGTCGACGAAGCTGTCCCCCTCCTTGATGGAGTCGGGCTCGATCTCGAGGATGTCAGCGAGGCGATCTCGGATGAGGGTCAGGACCTCGTTGCGATCCATCTTGTCGCCCTCCACGTGGGTCTCTGCGGGCAACGGGTGCCCCTCCTGGTCGGAAGCTTCTCTGGCGATCGGCCACCATAGCCGGAAGGGGCGGAAAAGCCCCGGATGACGCCTGAACGCCCAGGTCAGCGGGTATGTGCGTCGGTCAGGCGACCGACGCCGCGAGGTGCGCCGGGACGTCGCCGGCCACCATGTCGCGGGCGACGCGGACGGCGTTGACCACCGCGGTCGGGCCCGAGGACCCGTGGCTGATGATGCACACCCCGTCGACGCCGAGCAGCATGGCCCCGCCCGTGTTCTCCGGGTCGAGGGTGGCGTAGAGCGGCAGCAGCTCGGGCATGAGGACGTCGGCGGCGGCCCGCGTCTCGTCGTTGGTGTCGAAGGCCTCGAGGAGCCGGTTGACCAGCCCCTTCATCCCGCCTTCGAGGGACTTGAGCGCCACGTTGCCGGTGAAGCCGTCGGTGACTACCACGTCGACGGCGTCGGTGAGGATGTCCCGGCCCTCGACGTTGCCGATGAAGGTGCCCCCGGCCGCGGCGAGCACGCCGTCGGCCGCGAGCAGCTCGTAGGTCTCCTTGCGCAGCGTGTCGCCCTTGCCGGGCTCCTCGCCGATGGACAGCAGGCCGACCCGGGGCTCGGCCACGTCGTAGCGGGCGCGGGCGTAGGCGGCGCCCATCTGGGCGAACTGCACGAGCCAGTCGGGCTGGCACTCGGCGTTGGCGCCGGCGTCGAG
>DMTU01000166.1:0-4145 GCA_003476595.1 Acidimicrobiaceae bacterium
CGACGTCGGGCCGTCGGATCGCGCGCCGGGAACGGAGATGGGGGCGGCGGGTCACGGTGCGGTCTCCAGGACGGCGACGGGGGTGTCGCCCAGGAGGTCGGCGAGGTCGACCATGCCGCCGTCGACGGCCCGGCCACCCGAGACCGGCGACCACTCCCCCGCCGGCAGCTCGACGGTGGTGCCGGCGGCGACCGGGCCACGGCTCGGGAAGCGGACGGCGACGAGCGCCACCTCGTCGCCGCGGGTGAACGCGACGACCCGGTCGGCATCGGGGCCGGACGCGACCAGCGGGACGTGGGCACCCGCGTCGCCGGCGCCGAAGGCGTCGGGCCGGCGGCGGCGCAGCCGGAGGCAGGCGGTGGTCAGCCCCAGCTTGGCGATGGGTCCGAGCGCCGGCGCCCGCACCGGGTCCAGCTCGTCGAGCTCGCCGGCGATGACCTCGTGGTCCACCGGCCGCCGGTTGTCCGGGTCCACCAGGGACAGGTCGATGACCTCGGTCCCCTGGTACACGTCCGGGATGCCGGGCTGCAGCAGGCCGATGGCGGTCTGCACCTGGCTGTTCCACCAGCCGTGGCGCTCGAGGACGGACGCGTCGTCCGCGAGGTCGTCGACCACCTCGGGGTCCTCGGCGACGCCGGCGAGTGCGGCCAGGCCGGCTTCGAACCCCTCGTCGACCTTCGTCCAGGACGTGCGGCGCTTGGCCTCCCGGGCGGCCTTCACCAGGTAGGCCTCGAGGCGGTCGCTGCTGATGGGCCAGGCGCCGAGCAGGGTCTGCAGCGCGACGAGGAGCGTGGTGGCGTCGGGCTCCACGTCGGCCGGCCAGCGCCGGAGCAGGCGGGGCAGCCAGCGCTCGGCCAGCTCGGGCCACGACGGCTCGAGCGTGGGCTCGCTGAGCACGTCGAGCCGGGCTCGCACGTCGGCGCTGCGCTTGGTGTCGTGGGTCGACAGCGTGGTCATGGTGCGGGGCCACTGCGCCTGGCGATGGCGGCAGGCGTCGTGGAGCTCGTCGACGGAGACGGCGGGGTGCAGCGGGTCGCCCCCGACCTCGGCCGCGGCGATGAAGCGGCCGAGCCGGTACCAGGCGGTGTCCTCCAGGCCCTTCGCCGTGGCCGGGCCGGTCAGCTGCTGGAACCGCACCACCAGCGCCCGCTCGTCGTCGGTCGGACCCTCCTCGGGGTCCACGGCCCGCAGCGTCAGCACGTCGGCCAGGAAGTCGATGAGGCGGGGGTCGACGTCGGTGGCGTCCTTGGCCTTCCTGGCCGCCTCGTCGATGTGCTCGACGTCGGTGGCGCTCACCGTGCTCGCCCCGCCGTCGACGCCGGGCACGACGTAGGAGCGGTACACGTCGAAGCCCACGGCCAGCGCGGCGATCGCACGGCGGAGGTCGTCGCGCGGGTGGTCTCGGTGCAGAGGGCGGGTCTCGGCGACGCGCAGGGCCACGTCGACGACGCGCTCCAGCTCGGCGGCGAGCAGCTCCTCCACCGCGTACCGCTTGGACTCGAGCACGACGTCCTCGGGCTCAGGGGCCTCCGTGCCGCACAGCTCGTGCGCCCGTCGCTCCACCGCGGCCAGGGCATCGAGCCCGGCCGGGTCGACGAGGACGCCGTTGAGCAGGCGCATGGCCTCGTACCCGGTGGTGCCGTCGATCGGCCAGTCCTCGGGCAGCCACTCGTCGCCCTCGAGGATCTTCTCGACGACGATCCACGCGTCGGGTGCGGCGTGGCGGAGCCGGTGCACGTAGCCGCCGGGGTCGGCGAGGCCGTCGGGGTGGTCGATGCGGAGCCCGTCGATGCGACCCTCGTCCAGCCAGCGCAGCGGGAGCTCGTGGACGGCGTCGAACACGCGGTCGCGCTCGACCCGGATGGCCACGAGGGTGGTGATGTCGAAGAAGCGCCGGTAGTCCAGCTCTCGTGCGCCGGTCCGCCAGTAGGCGAGGCGGTAGTGCTGCTCGTCCAGGAGCCGGTGGAGGGCGTCGGGGTCGGCGTTCACCGCATCGATCTCGGCATCGACCGCGGCCGCGACGACCGGCTGGTCGAGGAGGCGGCGGAGCAGGTCCTGCACCACGTCCATGTGCCGGGCCCGGCGTCGACGGGCCCGGTCGGTGGTGGCCGGCTCGAGGTCGTCGAGGGTGTCGGCCACGAAGGCCAGCGAGGATGCGGCGAGGGGATCGGCGTCGGGGGTGTCGGCGAGGCGGTCCGCGGCGGGGTGCAGCAGCAGCGGCAGGCTGCGGGGGGCGAGCGGGAAGCGGTGGCCGGGCGCCTCGGCCCGGAACCGCACGCCGTCCCGGCCCACGGCCAGGTCCCCGGCGGCGAGCAGCTCGCCGTAGAGGTCGCCGAGCACGGGCAGCACGACGATGCCCTTCTGGTAGTCCTCCCGCCCGACCCAGTCGATGTCGAACCACTCGGCGGAGGACGAGGAGGCGCCGTGCTCGAGCACGTCGAGCCAGCGCTGGTTGTGCCCGCCCTCGATGGACACGTGGTTGGGCACGACGTCGACCACGACGCCGAGGCCGAGGCGGCTCGCCTCGTCGCTGAAGCGCCGCCAGGCCTCGTCGCCACCGAGGTCGGGGGCCACGCTGGCGTGGTCGACCACGTCGTAGCCGTGCATGGAGCCGGGCACCGCCCGCAGGATCGGCGACAGGTAGACGTGCGACACCCCGAGGTCGGCGAGCAGCGGGAGGCGGGCCCGAGCGTCGTCGAGGGTGTTGCCGCTGTGCAGCTGGAGCCGGTACGTGGCCGTGGGCGTCACCGCTCGTCGGCTCCGTCCTCGTCGGCGGGGCGGAACCGCAGCAGCACCGTCGAGCGCGGCACCAGCTCGATGTCGTCGGTGACCGTGCGCACCTCGTCGGCGACGCCGGCGGGCAGCGCGGTGTCGAGCTCGACGACCCATGCGCCGTCCATCTCGGGCAGCTGCCAGTCGATGGGGTCGGGCTCGGCGCTGATCAGCAGGAGGAAGGAGTCGTCGATGATGGGCCGACCGCGGGTGTCCCGGCTGCGGATGCCCCGGCCGTCCATGTACAGCCCGATGGTGCGCGGCGCACCCTCCCAGTCGTGGTCCTCCATGGCGGCGCCGTCGGGCTTGTACCACTCGATGTCGACGTTGCCCCGGATCTCCTGGCCGAAGAACCAGCGGCGCCGGCGCAGGACGGGGTGCTCGCGCCGGATGCCGATGCAGCGGCGGGTGAACTCGAGCAGGTCCTCGTCCACCTCGTCCCAGTCGAACCAGCTGATCTCGTTGTCCTGGCAGTAGGCGTTGTTGTTGCCGCCCTGGGTGCGACCCAGCTCGTCGCCACCGAGCAGCATCGGCACGCCCTGGGAGAGCAGCAGCGTGGCGAGCAGGTTGCGCTGCTGGCGGGCTCGCAGCGCGAGCACCTCCGGGTCGTCGGTCTCGCCCTCGGCACCGCAGTTCCAGGACCGGTTGTGCGACTCGCCGTCCTTGCCGTCCTCGCCGTTCGCGTCGTTGTGCTTCTCGTTGTAGGAGACCAGGTCGCGCAGGGTGAACCCGTCGTGGGCGGTGACGAAGTTGATGCTGGCCACCGGCGAGCGCGTCTCGTCGGAGTAGAGGTCGGCCGAGCCGGTCAGGCGGGACGCCAGCTCGGGCACGGTGTGGGGCTCGCCGCGCCAGTGGTCGCGGATGGTGTCGCGGAACTGCCCGTTCCACTCCGACCAGACCGGCGGGAAGTTGCCGACCTGGTAGCCGCCCTCGCCGACGTCCCACGGCTCGGCGATGAGCTTCACCTGGGACACGATCGGGTCCTGGTGCACGAGGTCGAAGAAGGCGGAGAGCCGATCGACCTCGTAGAACTGGCGGGCCAGGGTGGACGCGAGGTCGAAGCGGAAGCCGTCGACGTGGCATTCGGTCACCCAGTAGCGCAGCGAGTCCATGATCAGCTGCAGCGAGTACGGGTGCGCCATGTTCAGGCTGTTGCCGGTGCCGGTGGTGTCGAAGTAGTGGCGGCGGTCGTCGGGCACCAGGCGGTAGTACGCCTGGTTGTCGAGGCCACGGAACGACAGCGTCGGGCCCATGTGGTTGCCCTCGGCCGTGTGGTTGTAGACGACGTCGAGGATGACCTCGATGCCGGCCTCGTGCAGCCGGCGCACCATCAGCTTGAAGTCGTGGATGTTGCCGTTCGGCGCGAGATAGGT
>DMTU01000166.1:4371-4595 GCA_003476595.1 Acidimicrobiaceae bacterium
GCCCCAGTAGTTGCGCAGGCCCTTGTCGGCGAGGTGCCCGTCGTGGATGAACTGGTGCACCGGCATGAGCTCGATGGCGGTGATGCCCAGGTCGAGCAGGTGGTCGATGACGGCCGGGTGGGCGAGGCCCTGGTAGGTGCCACGCTCGCGCTCGGGGACGTCCGGGTGGGTCATGGTGAGGCCCTTGACGTGGGTCTCGTAGATGACCGTCTCGTGCAGCGGGG
>DMTU01000166.1:4819-5903 GCA_003476595.1 Acidimicrobiaceae bacterium
CACCGTCTCGTGCAGCGGGGTGTTCAGCAGGCGGTCGTCGCCCCAGTTGAAGTACGGGCTGTGGACCACCCCCACCGGGACCTTGCCGGCGCTGTCGAGGTCGTTGCGCTGGTCGGGGTCGTCGAAGTCGTAGCCGAAGACCTCCTGGCCCCACTCGACCTCCCCCGTGACCGCCTTGGCGTAGGGGTCGAGCAGCAGCTTGCGGGAGTTGCAGCGCAGGCCGTTGGCCGGGTCCCAGGGGCCCTCGACGCGGTAGCCGTAGCGCTGACCCGGCCCGACGCCGGGGACGTACTCGTGCCAGCAGTGGGCGTCGACCTCGGTGAGGGGCACCCGCTCCTCGGTGCCGTCCTCGGCGATGAGGCACAGGGTCACGGACTCGGCGACCTGGGAGAACACGCTGAAGTTGGTGCCCAGCCCGTCGTAGCTCGCTCCCAGTGGGAACGGTTGCCCGGGCCAGGTCTCACGTGGTTCGTCGGTCACCGGGGACCGATACCCACGAGATGATCGGGAGATACGTGACATGCGGCGGGGAGCGTGGCACGGATCGGGCCAGGGTCGCGCCTCGGTGGCGACGGCGCCACGCCGAGCGCGTGACGAAGGACCCTTCCCCACCCGGGGCCGACGGCGCAGCCTGGGGGCGAGCAGAGCGCCGGGCCACCCGTCCCTAGGGTGGCCGTCACCGTCCGTGCTCGCGACCCAGGAGGCCAGCCCGATGCCTGATGGCGTGGTGCAGTGGTTCGATCCCTCGACCGGCGAGGGGGTCATCCGGCGCGGCGGCCGGCGCTACGCCGTCCGTGCCAGCGCGATGGAGCCCTCGGCTCGGGTGGGAGGAGCTCGCGTGCACTTCGACGTGCAGCGCGACGACGGTGTCCTGCGCGCCGAGAACGTCGTGCTCCGCCGGGGGACCCGGGTGTCCCCCCGCCAGAGCCGCTTCGGGGACCTGAGCGGTGCTCGACAGCCCGCAGCGACCGGTGGGACGGCATCGTCCCGGGGCAACCCCGCACCTGTCGTGGCCTACGACCACCACCCGGCCCGGGCCGTGGAGGAGTGGGCGCGCCTGCTCGCCGACGGGCGGCTCGACGAC
>DMTU01000203.1:0-6499 GCA_003476595.1 Acidimicrobiaceae bacterium
GCCGGTGCTGCGCAAGGACTTCACCGTGTCGGCCAAGGACGTGCTCGACGCCCGGCTGATGGGTGCCGACTGCGTGCTGCTCATCGCCGCTGCCCTCGACGACGAGGAGCTGGCCGCCTTCCACCGCACCGCCACCGAGATCGGCCTCGACGCCCTGGTCGAGGTCCACGACGAAGCCGAGCTCGAGCGGGCCCTCGCCGTCGGCGCCACGCTCGTGGGCGTGAACCAGCGCGATCTCGTCACCTTCGAGGTCGACCACGAGCGGGCCGTGCGCATGGCCGCCGCGTTCCCCGACCACGTCGTGTCGGTCGCCGAGTCCGGCGTGCGCGACGCCGACGACGCCAGGGCCCTCGCCGAGGCCGGCTACGACGCCGTCCTGGTGGGGGAGTCCCTCGTCACCTCCGGTGACCCCACCGCCGCCGTCGCCGCCCTCCGTTCCGCCACCGCTGCCAGTTCCTGAGCCTCTGCGGGCTGAGCGCCGGAGGAAACTGGCAGCGACGACGAAACATCGCGCTGCAGGAACGGGGCGGGGCACCGGTACGGTCGCGGCCGTGTTCGTGAAGATCTGCGCCACCACCAGCGCCGCTGACGCCGAGCTGGCCGTCGACGCCGGTGCCGACGCCATCGGCGTGATCTTCGCCCCCTCCCGTCGCCAGGTCAGCGTCGAGGAGGCCAAGGAGATCGTGGCCGCCGTACCGGACCACGTGCTCACCGTCGGCGTGTTCCGCGACCACCTGGCCAGGGAGGTCCTCGAGATCGTCGACGAGGTCGGCTTGCGGGCCGCCCAGCTCCACGGCGCCGAGACACCCGCCACCAGCGCCCAGGTGCACGAGCGGGTCCCGGTGCTGATCCGGGGCATGGCGGCCGGCGACCCCCAGCTGGACGAGATCGACCGCCACGGGGCCGACATCCTCCTGCTCGACGCACCCACGCCCGGCGGCGGTGAGCCCTTCGACTGGAGCCTGGTCGGCGACCTCACCCGTCGCCACCGCGTGCTCCTCGCCGGCGGCCTCCGACCCGACACCGTCGCTGACGCCATCCGCACGGTGCAGCCCTGGGGCGTCGACGTCGCCTCCGGGGTCGAGGCGTCCTTCGGGAAGAAGGACCCCGATGCCGTTCGGGCCTTCGTGGCCGCCGCCAAGGCCGCCGACCCAGGCACCGACCCCCACACCCCCCTCGCCGACCTCTGGACCGCACCATGACCACCACGCCCACCGCCGCCGACTCGATCATGGGCGACGTGCCCGACGGCCGCTTCGGCCGGTTCGGCGGTCAGTTCGTCCCTGAGACCCTGGTCGGTGCCTGCCAGGAGGTCGAGCACGAGTTCCGCGACGCCTGGGCCGACGAGGCCTTCCGGGGCCGCCTCGACGGGCTGCTGCGCGACTACGCCGGCCGCCCCAGCCCGCTGACGCTGTGCGACCGCCTCTCCGACGAGCTCGGCCTGCGCCTCCTGCTCAAGCGCGAGGACCTGAACCACACCGGCAGCCACAAGATCAACAACGTGCTCGGCCAGGCCCTGCTCGCCCAGCGCATGGGCAAGGAGCGCCTGGTGGCCGAGACGGGCGCCGGCCAGCACGGCGTGGCCACCGCCACCGCGGCCGCCCTGCTCGGCCTCGACTGCGTCGTCTACATGGGTGCCGTCGACATGGAGCGTCAGAAGCTCAACGTGTTCCGGATGCGCCTGCTGGGCGCCGAGGTCCGCTCGGCCGAGACCGGCTCCCGCACCCTCAAGGACGCGGTGAACGAGGCCATGCGGGACTGGGTCGCCACCGTGGAGTCCACCCACTACTGCCTCGGCTCGGCGATGGGCCCGCACCCGTACCCGTTCATGGTCCGCGAGCTGCACCGGGTGATCGGCACCGAAGCCCGCGAGCAGTGCCTCGCCCTCGACGGCCGCGACCCCGACGTCGTCACCGCCTGCGTGGGTGGCGGCTCCAACGCCATCGGCATCTTCTCCGGCTTCGTCGACACCGACGCGGAGTTGGTCGGCGTCGAGCCCGCCGGCGGCGCGGCCGTCGGCCGGGGCGTGCCGGGCATCGTCCACGGCTCCACGTCGTTCCTGCTCCAGGACGACCACGGCCAGGTCCAGGAGGCCGAGTCGATCTCCGCCGGCCTCGACTACCCGGGCGTGGGCCCCGAGCACGCCCACCTGGCCGAGCTCGGCCGGGCCCGGTACGAATCGGTCACCGACGGCGAGGTGCTCGACGCCTTCCAGCTGCTGTCCCGCACCGAGGGCATCATCCCGGCGCTCGAGCCGGCCCACGCCCTGGCCTGGGTCAGCCGGGCCCGCGAGGAGCTCGCCGGCAAGACCGTGCTGCTCAACCTCTCGGGCCGGGGCGACAAGGACGTGGCCCAGGTCGCCGAGATCCTCGGGGAGCTGTGATGGGCACGCTCGAGAAGCACCTGCGCGAGCGGCGCGACAGCGGCCGCAAGCTGCTGATGCCCTACGTCACCGGCGGCATCACCGACGACTGGCTCGACGTCATCCGGGCCTACGAGGACGCCGGCGCCGACGGCGTCGAGGTCAACATCCCGTTCTCCGACCCGGTCATGGACGGCCCCACGATCCAGGCCGCCTCCGACCAGGCGCTGCGCCGGGGCACCACGCCCCGCACCGTCCTGTCCGAGCTGCGCGGCCTCGACGTCTCCATCCCGCTCATCGTGATGACCTACGCCAACATCCCGTTCCGCATGGGGTACCGGCGCTTCGTCGAGGAGTGCATCCAGTCCGGGGTGCACGGCGCGATCATCCCCGACGTCCCCTACGAGGAGATGGACGCCTGGGAGGAGGCGGTGGGCGACGCCGACCTCGACACCGTCATGCTGGCCAGTCCGATCAGCAGCGACGAGCGCCTCGCCAAGCTGACCGCCCGCAGCCGGGGCTTCGTCTACGGCGTGAACGTGCTCGGCGTGACCGGCGAGCGCTCCGAGGTCGGCACGTGGACCGCGGACCTGGCCGGTCGGGTCAAGCAGATCACCGACCTCCCGGTCGTGATGGGCTTCGGCATCTCCTCCCCGGAGACCGCCGCCGCAGCCGCGGCCCCCTCAGACGGGGTGATCGTCGCCTCGGCGATCATGCGACTGCTCCTCGACGGCGGGTCCGCGCTGGAGGCCGGTGCGTTCGTCGCCGATCTCCGTCGCGCGATCGACGGGCTCTGAGCCCAGGTCCACGCCGAGCTCGTCGGCCAGCACCTGGTTCAGCTCGCCGCCGATCAGCACCGCGAGTGACAGCAGCCAGAACCACAGCAGCACGATGAGCGCACCGCCGAGGGCGCCGAACACCGCGTTCCCGGCCTGCGCGACCTCCAGGTACAGGCGCAGCGCACCGGAGAACAGCAGCCACAGCACCGCGGTGAGCAGCGCGCCCGGCACGTCCCAGCGCCAGGGCGTGTGGTGGTTGGGGGCGATGTGGAAGATCGTCGCCGCCCACAGGACGAGCACGACGAACGCGAACGGCAGCCGGAAGACGTCCCAGAGGAACACGAACTGGTCACCGAGGCCGACCTGGTCGGCGATCTGCTCGCCGGTGCCGAACAGCGGGCCGACGACGATGGCGACGAGCATCAGCGACGCGGCCACGACCGAGCCGACGGCGACGAGCAGCGCGGTGCCCCGGACCCGCAACCAGCTGCGGTGCTCGTCCAGGTCGTAGACCACGTCGAGGGCGCGCACGAGGGCGGCGAAGCTGCGCGACACGGTCCAGATCGCGACCAGGAGCGAGAACGTCAGCAGGCCCGGGCGCTCGTTCTCGAACAGGTCGCGGGCCACGTCGAGGGTGCCGTCGGCCTCGGACGTGAGCACCGTGCCGAGGAAGTCGAGCACCCGCTCCTGCACGCGATCGGCGACCTCGCCGCCGATGAGGGAGTCGAGCGGGCCGAGCATCGCGGCCAGGGCCAGGAACGCCGGCAGCAGGCTGAGCACGGCGTAGAAGGCCACGGCGGCGGCAGCGTCGGGGACGCGGTCGTGGGTCCACTCGGCCACCATGCCCCGAGCCACGCGCATCGCCCGCGCCTTGATGGAGGAGTCGATCCGGGCGCCGCCCGGGCTCATGCGTGCCGGCGGAGGAACTCGATGGTCCGCTGCCAGGCGAGGTCGGCCGCGTCGGCGTCGTAGTTGGGCGTGCCCGCCTCGGCGAAGTGGTGGGCGACGCCTTCGTAGGTGTGGACCTCCACCGGCCGACCGGCGAGGCCGAAGCTGGCCTCCATGAGGGCGAGCTCGTCGGGGTCGACCATGGCGTCGTCCTCGGCCAGGTGCAGCTGGTAGGCGGACATGGTCGCCTTGAAGTCGATGCTCTGGGTGCCGTAGTAGCCCACGACGGCGGAGACCTGGTCGGGGAAGCGCTCGGAGAACCACAGCCCGAGCGACGCGCCCATGGAGAAGCCCACGACCATGATGCGGCTGCCCTCGGTGGCCGGCATGCGGTGGAGGGCGTCGGCGGTGGACTGGACGCCGAGCACGAGGCGGTTGGCGTCGGCGTCGGCGAGGAGCTGCTCGCCGTGGGCGTCGTCGCGGACGACCTCGCCGTCGAACAGGTCGGGGGCGACCACGGTGAAGCCGGCGTCGGCCAGCTGGTTGCACCGGTCCTTGATGGCGTCGTTCAGGCCCCACCACGAGTGCAGGACGAGCACGCCGGGCCCGCTCCCGGACTTCGGCGCGTCGGCGTAGGCGGAGGTCGAATGGGGGGTCGCCACGGGTCCGACGCTATCGGGGGCGATTCGTCGACGATTCGTCGACTTGACAGAACGCGCGCCCGATTCGTCGACGAATCGTCGCCCACTCGCTGTGGCAGCCTCGGCAGCCGTGACCGGCCACCGCCACGATCCCGACTGCGAGCTGTGCGAGGCAGCCCGGCTGACCCCGTGGTTCCACGAGGACGAGCTGTGCTGGGTCGCCGAGTGCGAGGCGTGCGCCGTGCCGATGGTCGTGTGGCGACCCCACGGCATCGACCCGACCGAGGCCGACCAGGCGCGGATGATCGAGCGGCTGCACGCCGTCGCCGACGCCCAGCTCGGGGAGCACTGGCTGGACCCGGACCGCCGCTCGATCCCCGGGCACTGGCACGTGCACGCCCGCCCGAAGGGCCGGTTCAACGGCTGGACCTGAGCGCGTTCCGTGGTCGCTGCCAGAATCGACCGATGACCGAGCTGCTGGAGCGCTCCGCCCGCTACATCGACGAGGGCACCTACGAGGGCCCCGCCGCCAACAACCCGACCGACGCCTCGTTCCACGAGGTCGCCGACGGCATCGGGATGGTGGCGGCGTTCTCCCACGTGTGGGGGCTGCGCTCGGGCGGCGAGCTCGCCGTGTTCGACACCTCGCTGGCGCCGTTCGGCGCGCTCGCCGTCGACGCGCTGCGCCGGTGGACTGAGGACCCGCTCGCCCACATCGTCTACACCCACGGCCACGTCGACCACGTCGGCGGCGCGCCGGCGTTCCTGGCCGACGCGGAGGCTCGCGGCCATGCCCGGCCTCGCATCACCTCCCACGAGAACGCCCCGGCCCGCTTCGCCCGCTACCAGGACACCCACGGCTACAACGCGGTGATCAACGCCCGGCAGTTCGGCCCCGGCGGGCTGCAGTTCCCGGACCAGTTCGTGGCGCCCGACGTCACCTTCGAAGACGACCTGTCGCTGGCGGTGGGTGGCACCACGGTCGAGATCCACCACGACCGGGGCGAGACCGACGACCACGCCTGGTCCTGGGTCCCCGAGCACAAGGCCATCTTCTGCGGGGACCTGTTCATCTGGGTGTTCCCGAACGCCGGCAACCCCCAGAAGGTCCAGCGGTACGCGGCGGACTGGGCGGTCGCGCTGCGCAAGATGATCGCCCTCGAGCCCGAGCTGCTCCTGCCCGCCCACGGCCTGCCGATCGCCGGCAGGGAGCGCATCGCCGGGGTCCTCGACAACACCGCCACCGCCCTCGAGGGGCTGCTGCACGACACGGTCGCGATGATGAACGAGGGCGCCACCCTCGACGAGATCGTCCACACCGTCCGGGTGCCCGAGCGCTTCGCCGAGCTGCCCTACCTGCGGGCCACCTACGACGAGCCCGAGTTCGTCGTCCGCAACATCTGGCGGCTCTACGGGGGCTGGTACGACGGGAACCCCGCTCGCCTGAAGCCGCCCCGAGACACCGACGTCGCCGCCGAGGTGGCGGGCCTGGCCGGGGGAGCGGCCGCACTGTCGGTGCGCGCCGTAGAAGTCGCCGACGCCGGCGACCTGCGCCTCGCCTGCCAGCTGGCCGAGTGGGCCGGCGCCGCCGCCCCCGACGACGCCGAGGTCCACGAGCGCCGCGCCGAGGTCTACCGCCGCCGGCGCCAGGCCGAGTCGTCGCTGATGTCCAAGGGCATCTTCGGCACGGCGGCCCAGGCATCCGAGGCGATCGTCGATGGCTGAGCAGGACGACGAGACGTTCCAGGTCACCGTCCACCAGGCCGTCGGCGGCGACGAGTTCTTCGTCGAGCTGGTCGAGCGGTTCTACGCCGGGGTGGCCGCGGAGC
>DMTU01000203.1:6562-9212 GCA_003476595.1 Acidimicrobiaceae bacterium
CCGGGCGATCGTGCACCGCTTCTACGAGGGCGTGCGCGACGACGAGGTGCTGCGCCCGATGTACCCCGAGGACCTCACCGAGCCCAAGCGCCACCTGGCCGGGTTCCTCATCCAGTTCTGGGGCGGCTCCCAGGCGTACTCCCAGGAGCGGGGCCACCCCCGGCTGCGCATGCGCCACGTGCCGTTCACGATCGGCCCGGCCGAGCGCGACGCCTGGTACCGCAACATGGTGCGGGCCCTCAACAGCCTGGTCGAGGAGCGCAACATCCTCCCCGAGGCCGAGACGGCCATGCGGGACTACTTCTCGATGTCGGCCGAGGCGATGCGCAACGCCGAGTGAGCCCACCCAGAACGGACGCGTGGCAGGATCGCTCCATGGCTCCTCACGCTGGCGACAAGGCCCCCGCGTTCACCCTCCTCGACCAGGACGGCGAGAAGGTGAAGCTCACCGACCTCAAGGGGCGCAAGGTGCTCGTGTACTTCTACCCGAAGGCCGACACGCCGGGCTGCACCACGCAGTCCTGCGAGCTCTCGGCGATCAAGGACGACATCGACGTCCAGATCATCGGCATCAGCCCGGACGAGCCGGAGAAGCAGAAGAAGTTCGACGAGAAGCACTCGCTCGGCTTCCCGCTGCTGTCCGATCCCGACCACGAGGTGGCCGAGAAGTACGGGTCGTGGGGCGAGAAGTCCATGTACGGCCGCAAGTACATGGGCATCATCCGCTCCGCGTTCCTCATCGACGAGAAGGGCAAGGTCCTCGAGGCCTGGCCGAAGATCACGCCCAAGGACACGCCGAAGAAGCTGCTCAAGGCCCTCGAGATCCGTCGGCCGTGACCGACCTCGACCCCCGCCAGGTCCTCCCGCACCGGGACCCGTTCGCGTTCATCACCACCATCGACCAGGTCGTGCCGGGGCAGTCGGCTCGCTGCTCGTGGGTGCTCACCGGCGAGGAGGCGTTCTTCGCCGGCCACTTCCCCGGGCGCCCCACCCTGCCTGGCGTGCTCATGCTCGAAGCGCTCGCCCAGACCGGCGCCATCGCTGCGCTCCAGGACGAGCGCTTCGCCGGCAAGCTCCTGCTGTTCGGCGGCGTCGACAAGGCCCGGTTCCGCCGCCAGGTCCTGCCCGGCGACACCCTCACCCTCGAGATGACCATGGGCCGCATGTCGGCCCGGGCCGGCAAGGGTTCGGGCACGGCCAGCGTGGGCGGGGAGGTGGCCTGCCAGGCCGACCTCCTCTTCGTCGTCGCCGACGCCCAGTAGCCCCGGTTCTGTCCGGCGGCGCGTCAGGGGAGGGACGCCGCCATGCACCACCTCACCCGACGGACCCTGGCCACCACCGTCTGCGCCGGCGCGCTCCTGTTCGGTGCCGGCGCCTGCGGTGACGACGACACCGGCGTCGACGTCGACATCGACGAGGAGCAGGTCGAGGAGAACCTCGAGGAGACCGGCGAGGACATCAGCGAGGGTCTCGACGACGCCGAGGACACCATCGACGAGAACGTGGACATCGACGTCGGCGACGACGCCGAGGGCGACTAGATCCCCGACGAGATCCCCCAAGCGGTTCCGCTGTCGCTGCCAGATCCCCCCTGAAGCTGGCAGCGGCAGCGGAACGCGAGGGTCAGCTGGGCGGAGCGACGATGAGGCAGCCGTTGTGGCCGCCGAAGCCGAAGCTGTTCGACAGCACGGGGCCCGGCTCCCACTCGCGCGGCTCGCCCAGCACCAGGTCGATCTGGGGCAGCTCCGGATCCACTGCGGTGGTGCCGAACGTCGGCGGGATCAACCGCTTCTGGATGGCCATGACCGCCGCCACCGCCTCGAGCGCACCGGCGGCGCCGAGCGCGTGACCGGTGACGCCCTTGGTCGAGGTGACCGGGGGCCCGTTCTCGCCGAAGACCTTGGCGATGGCGTGGGCCTCCGCTGCGTCGTTCAACGGCGTGGAGGTGCCGTGGGCGTTGATGTGGGCGATGTCCTCCGGCCGCAGGCCGGCGTCGGCCAGGGCGAGCTCCATGCACGTGACGGCGCCGACGCCGCCGGGGGCGGGCGCGGTGATGTGGTGCGCATCGGCGGTGGACGCGCCGCCGAGGAGCTCGCCGAGGATTGTGGCGCCCCGGGCGACGGCGGCGTCCCACTCCTCGAGCAGCAGCACGCCGGCGCCCTCGGCGATCACGAAGCCGTTGCGGTCGGCGCTGAACGGCCGTGACACGCCGTCGTTCGACAGCGCCGTCATGTTCTGGAACCCGGCCAGACCCGTAGGTGTGAGGGCGGACTCGGACCCGCCGGCGATGACCGCGTCGCAACGGTCCCAGGCGATGAGGTCGGCGGCCCGGGTGATGCCGTGGGTGCCGGCGGCGCAGGCGGTCACGATGGCCTCGCAGGGACCCTGCCAGCCGTACTTCATCGACACCGACGCGCCGGCCGAGTTCGGCATCATCATCGGCACGAGGAACGGAGACACCCGGCGGGAGCCCTTCTCGGCGTTGACGATGATCTGGTCCTCGAGCGTCTCGATGCCGCCGATGCCCGTGGCGACGAACACGCCCATGCGGCTCGGGTCGTGCCCGAGGTCGCCGTCGGGGTGGCCGGCCTGCTCGAGCAGGTGGTGGGTGGCGGCGAGGGCGAGCTGCGCGAATCGGTCGGAGCGGCGG
>DMTU01000203.1:9328-12037 GCA_003476595.1 Acidimicrobiaceae bacterium
GGCCTCCTTCGGGTTGGCGAAGTAGGGCGCCGGATCGAAGTCGTCGATCCGGCGCATGCCGTCCTCGGGGGCGGTGCACAGCCCGTCCCAGAACTGCTCGGCACCGATGCCGGCCTTGGCCACCGCGCTGACCGCCGTGATGGCGACCCGGCGGCGGGTGCGTTGGTTTCGATCGTCGGTCATCGGTGCCGTCCTGCCCGGGCTAGAGCTTGCCCTTGATGAGGTCGAAGGCGGCACCGACGGTCTCGATGCCCTCCAGCTCCTCCTCCTCGACGGTCACGTCGAACTCCTCCTCGAGGGCCATGACCAGCTCGACCAGGTCGAGGCTGTCGGCGTCGAGGTCGTCGGCGAAGCTCGCCTCCTTGGTGACCTGGGTGGCCTCCACGGAGAGGACCTCCACCGCGCACTTCTGGAACCGCTCGAAGTCGTCGCTCACTGCTCTTGTCTCCTGTGTTGAAGGGGGATTGTTCGAAAGGGGGAGGGTCTAGAAGCCCATGCCGAGGCCGCCGTCCACCGGCACCACGGCGCCGGTGACGAAGCTGGCCTCGTCGGACGCCAGGAACCGTACGACGGCGGCGACCTCGTCGGGCGAACCCAACCGGTTCATGGGCACGGTGGCGGCCAGCTCGTCGCGCCGCTTGTCGGTGACGGCGGCGAACATGTCGGTGTCGATGGGGCCGGGGGTGACGACGTTGACGGTGACGCTGCGGCTCGCTAGCTCCCGGGCCATGGAGCGGGCCAGGCCGATGACGCCGGCCTTGGACGCCGCGTAGTTCGCCTGCCCGGCCGCGCCCATGTAGGCGCCGACCGAGGACATGAAGACGATGCGACCGAACCGGGCCCGCATCATGTTCTTGGTGACCGCCCGGGCGAAGCGGAAGCTGCCGGTGAGGTTCGTCTCGATGACGCTGGTGAAGTCCTCGTCGGACATCCGGACCAGCAGCCCGTCCTTGGTCATGCCGGCGTTGGCGACCAGGACCTCGATGGGGCCGAGCTCGGCTTCGACCGTGGCGATGGCGGCCTCGACCGCGGCCGGGTCGGCGATGTCGCAGGCGACGGCGAGCGCGCCCTCGACCTCCCCACCCGATCGGGAGACGGTGGCGACGCGGTGGCCGTCGGCGACGAAGGCCTGGGTGCAGGCCAGGCCGATGCCGCGGTTGCCGCCGGTGACGAGGACGGTGCGGGGGGTGCTCACGGTGCGGCGCCGATCTCGACCGGGCCGGCCTCGGACCAGCGGAGCACCGCCGAGGCCCAGGTCATGCCGGCGCCGAAGCCGACGAGCAGGACGAGGTCGCCGTCACGGACCCGGCCCTGGTCGAGCGCCTCGGACAGGGCGAGCGGGATGGAGGCCGCCGAGGTGTTGCCCGTGGACTGCAGCACCAGGGCGGTCTGCTCGCGGTCGAAGCCGAGCTTGTCGCAGGCCGAGTCGATGATGCGGATGTTGGCCTGGTGGGGGACGACGAGGGCGATGTCCTTCGCCGTCACGCCGGCTCGCTCCATGGCGGTGTTGGCCGACTGGACCATGACGCGCACCGCCTTGCGGAACACCTCACGGCCGTCCATCTGCATGTACCCGCCGAGCTCGGCGTAGAGGATGTGCTCGGCGTCGCCGTCGGAGCCCACGTCCCAGCCGAGCAGCTGGACCGGATCGCCCTCGGGGACGGCGTCGATCACGACCGCACCGCCGCCGTTGCCGAACAGGATCGCCGTGCCCCGGTCCTCGGGGTCGGTCATCTTGTCGAGCGTCTCGGCGCCGACGAGCAGGATGCGCTTGGAGCCCATGGCGATGTAGCCGTTGGCGGCAGCGAGGCCGTAGACGAAGCCGGAGCAGGCGGCGTTGAGGTCGAACGCGCCGCAGTCGAGGCCGAGCGCCGCCTGGACCGTGCTGGCCGACGCCGGCAGGTTCCGGTCGGGGCTGGTGGTGCACAGGATCAGCAGGTCGATGGAGGCGGGGTCGACGCCGGCGGACTCGATGGCCTTGCGGCCGGCCTCGGCGGCGAGCCCGGCGGTGGTGCCCCCGTAGCGGCGCTCCTTGATGCCGGTGCGCTCGGTGATCCACGCGTCGGTGGTGTCGAGGTTGGCCTCGAGGTCGGCGTTGGACAGGACCTGGTCGGGCAGGGCCGTGCCCCAGCCGATGATGCGCCCGCCGCGCAACCCGCCGGTGATGGCGTTGCCGGCTTCCGTGCGCCCGCTCATGCGTCCGCCCCGAGGGCGGTGACGACGGCGTCGAGCTGGTCGGGGGTCATCACCGAGTGTCGCGCCGATTCCTTGTCGATGCGCTTGATCGTGCCCGTGAGGACGGCCCCGGGACCGACCTCCACGAACGTGGTCGCGCCGGCCGCCAGCAGCGACTCGACGCAACCGGTCCAGCGGACCGGGCTCGTGAGCTGGCGTTCCAGGAGCGCCGGCCACTCGCCGGCGTCGGTGTGGATGGCGCCGTCGACGTTGGCCGCCACGGGCACGCCGGCGTCGTGGAAGGTGGCATCGGCGATGGCGGCGCCCAGGCGCTCGCCCGCCGGGGCCATGAACGGGGTGTGGAAGGCTCCCGACACGTCGAGGGGCATGACCCGCTTGGCGCCGGCTTCCTTGGCGACCGCCGTCGCGGCGTCGATGGCCGCGGGGTCGCCGGCGATGACGACCTGGCCGGGGGCGTTGCTGTTGGCCACCCAGACGTCGCCATCGACTGCTGCGCACACCTCGGTCACCTGC
>DMTU01000203.1:12138-12357 GCA_003476595.1 Acidimicrobiaceae bacterium
CACCTCGGTCACCTGCGGTTCGTCGAGTCCGAGCACCGCGGCCATCGTCCCCTTCCGCTGGGTGCAGCAGACCTGCATGGCCTCACCCCGCTCGGCGACCAGGCGGACGGCGTCGTCGAAGCCGAGCACGCCGGCGGCGCAGAGGGCCGACAGCTCGCCCAGGCTGTGGCCGGCGACCGCGGCGGCTCGCAGGTCACGGCTGCGCAGCGCCTCGAGCAC
>DMTU01000203.1:12521-19047 GCA_003476595.1 Acidimicrobiaceae bacterium
CGGCTGCGCAGCGCCTCGAGCACGACCATCGAGTGCACGAAGGTGCCGAGCTGGGCGTTGCGGGTCTCGACCAGCTCGTCGGCATCGGCGTCGAGCAGCAGGTGGGCGACGTCGCGCCCGGTGGCGTCCGAGGCCTGCTCCACCACCGACCAGGCGGGGTCGTCAGCGAATGCGGTGCCCATGCCGGGCTGCTGGCTGCCCTGGCCGGGGAAGACGAAGGTGAGCATGAATCGGTCCGACCGCGACCACCCGCGCCAGGTTTCACGCGGGTACGGGGTTTCTCAGGCCACGGGCTTCATCGGAGCGTGGGCGCCGTACCCGTAGCGCTCGTCGTCGGCGTCGAGGCGGTCGTGGCGCCACTTCATGAAGGCGCAGAAGGCGCAGAAGGTCAGGAGCAGCTTCATGCCTCCGAGCGTACGCCCACCCACGCTTCGCTGGTCACGGATCGACCACGGATGGTCGATCCGTGACCAACGGAGGCCTGAAGTGCCCGGGGCGGGATTCGAACCCGCAAGCCCCGAAGGGCAATGGTGTTTGAGACCATCGCGTATGCCAGTTCCGCCACCCGGGCCAGGGCAGGCAGGGTAGCCGTGGAAGGTCAGCCGACGAGCTTGGGGGCGTCGCAGATGGCGTCGATGGCGGTGACGTCGGCGCCGGCGACGCCGAGCCCGAGCATGTCCAGGATGTGGGTGACCACGGCTTGATCGATGAAGTCGAGCAGCGGGTTGAGCGCCTGGGCCACGATCCGATCCACGACCCGGTCCACGGGGTTCAGGACTCGGCCGAGCAAGAAGCCGAGCAGGCTCCCGGGCAGGACGTCGACTTCGAGGTTCGTCTGGACGAGGTTGGCGAGCCCGAGGCCCGCGGTCGCCACCGGGAACGGGGGCGCACCCACGGCGAGGTCGTCGATCTGCGTGGCGGTCTCGGGTCCGACTGCGACCTCCGCAGCCACCCCGACCCGGGCGACAGTGCGCCCGGCGATGGCCACGGTGGCGATCTCCCCGGCACCCGTCACCGGCGACGGCGACTCCACGTCGACCGCCACCGGGCTCGCCGGCCTGGTGCCGACGACGATGCCGGCGCTCCTCGTGATGGTGGGCAGATCCATGGTCGCCGCACCGGTCGGGCCGGCACACACCAGCTCGGTCAGCGTGGAGCGAGCCTTGGCGACGTCGACGCTGACCGGGAGGGCGAGCTCGATCGTGGCCAGCTCCCCTTCCCGGAGCAGCGACCCCCAGTCCAGTGCACCGAGGTCGATGTTGAGGCGCACCCCGACCTCGAGGTCGAGGTCGACCTGCGAGGTCTCGGCGAAGGCGCTGGGGTCGTTGGGCCGGCCGGAGCCGAACTGCGGTCCCTCCACGACGGTGAGTGACAGATCCGCGGCGGGGTTCACCACGTCGCTCAGGTTGCGCACCCCGGGGATGGAAGCGAACAGGTCGGGGGGCAGGCTGATCCCGACGTCGACCAGGTTGGTGGCATTGGCCAGCTGCGCCGAGGCCATGAGCAGGTCGAACAGGTTGACACGGGTGCCGAGGACCGCACCGGCTTGCGACACATCGACGCCGAGCAGCTCGCCCAAGTTCACCGTCAGGTCCGGGTCGACGTTGAGGGCGAGGCCGCGCAAGTAGTCGACGGCGGCGAGGGCGGCTTCGACCTCGACGCCCGCCCCGCTGGCCGCCAGCGCGTCGGCGGAGGCCTCGACCAGCGACAGCAGCGTGATGTCGGTGAGCAGCACGTCGGCGGGAGACGCCACGTCGGCATCCACGGTGGCCACGTCGACGAAGCCGAGGATGTCCTCCAAGACGATGTTGGCGTTGGCCAGCCCGGTGTAGCTGAGGGCGTCGAGGCTGACGCCGCCGGTCGGCTCGGCTTCTTCGGTAGGCGCGGTCTGGGATGCCGATGCCGGCGCCCCGGCGAAGCTGAAGGGCACCGCGGCGCCCGAAGCGAAGGGAAGGATGTCCTGGGGGTTGAACAGGGCGGACAGGATCGGGTTGAGCAGCCACGAGTCTTCGGTGCTCAGCGACGCCAGCCGAGATCCCACGGAGAACACGGCCAAGCCGTCCGTGGTGGCCACCGCTGCGCGGGTCGAGTCGCCGGAGCCGGGCATGAACCGGTAGTCCTGGGAGCCGCTGAGCACCACCCGCACCGCGTTCGGGATGTCCGTCGGACCGGAGGGCACGAACTGGGGGTCTCGGGCGTCGTCCCAGTCGCCGTAGGTCACGATCGCGGCCAGCTCGCCGACCGTGGTCACCTCGGGAATGTCGTTGTTGGCGAAGGACTCGTTGAGGTAGGCGAGGTAGTCGGCGTCGGTCTGGATCGCGTCGAGGGTGCGGCCGTCGGCCAGGCGGACCAAGTCGAGGGCGATCACGTCGGCGTCGGCCTGCAGGTCCCGGCGCAGCACCCGCTGCGAGCCCAGATCGACGGCGAATGCGGTCATGACCATGAGCACCGGCAGGAGCAGGGCCACGATCGGGATGACCGCGCCCCGATCCTGGGTGTGGAAGATGCGGCGGGTCACCGGTTCAACCTCGCCACGGACTTGGAGCTGATCTGGTCCGGCAGGGTGGCGGACAGCAGCGGGGGATCGATGATCAAGGGGAAGTCCTCGTAGTCGTAGCGGAGCTCGACGGTCACGCAATCGGGCTCCGTGGAGGCGAAGTAGGCGACGGACCCCACGATCGGAGCCTGGTCGCAGTCGTGGAGGACCACGTCGCAGGCCATGCCGTCGACGCCGCACTCCTGGTCGAACCCCTCGACCGCTTCCCTCGTGGCCGCGAGCGCGGCCTGGTAGCGGCGGTCGTCGGTCGGCGCCGTCGGGTCGGCCCCGGTGTGGACGGCGACCGCGCCGCCCCGGGCGCCCTCAGCAGCCGCCCGGGTGACGTCCTGCTTGAAGGACAGCAGGAGGCCGAACACGATGATCCCGAAGACGAAGAAGACCAGCAGCACGCCGACGAACGCGAACTCGACCATCGCCGCCCCGTCGTCGCGTCTCGGCTGCGGGCGGAGTCGGGCTGGCATCTCGTCCTCGGTGGCAGGCGGTGGTCACGTGGACCCGGACCGTGTTCGCCGCCCCGAGCGGATCGGGGCGATGTGTCCAGTATCGGCATGCCTGTCGGATTGGACGATGCCCCGATGTGTCCATTTCCTTCCCACCCGGAAGAACTAGTCCTGTCCTACCCCTCGGTGCGGCGGATCGACTCGAGCGTGGCCGGCGGCGGTTCGGCGATGAGGTCGTCGACCGGGTCCGGGTGGGCGATCGACCAGTTCGGCCACTCGTCGATGGTGCCGGGCATGTTGGGCCGCTCCTCGAGGCACAGGACGTCGTCGAGGTTGGCGATGGCCAGGCCGACCGGCGAGGTGGCCAGTGCCCGGTGGGTGGCGACGATCACGTCCTGGACGGAGGCGTCGCCGTCCCCGACGATGCGCTCGAGGCTCGCTCGCAGCGACCCGGCGCCGTCGTTCGACAGGCCGGCCTCGGCCCGCAGTCGCCCATCGGCGCCGGTCCAGGTGCCGGCGATGGTCGGAAGGTCGTGGGTGGTCACGGCGCCGCCGACGTTGGAGGGCCACTGCGACGGCGGCGTGTCCTCGAAGTAGACGAGTCGGGTGCTGAGCACGCCGATGGTGGCCAGATCCTCGCGGACGCCCGCCTCGACCGTGCCGAGGTCCTCCCCGATCACGAACGCGCCGGCCCGCTCGGACTCGATGGCCAGCACGGTGAGCAGGTCGTCGGCCGGGTAGCGCACGTAGGCGCCATCGCTGGCCGCGCCGCCCGGCGGGATCCAGAACAGGCGGAACAGTCCGAGCACGTGGTCGATGCGGATGCCGGCCCCGTGGCGCAGCGACGCCCGGATCGTGCGGGCGAAGGTCTCGTACCCGTCCTCCCGCATCCGGTGGGGGATCGAGGGGGGCAGGCCCCAGTCCTGGCCGTCGGCGGCGAAGTCGTCCGGCGGCGCGCCGACGCGGGCATCGAGGGCGAGCTGGTCCTGGTCGATCCAGGCATCGGCGCCACCGGGATCCACGCCGACGGCGAGGTCGGTGACCAGCGGGGCGACGTCGGCGAGGCCGGCGAGCTGGCGGTCGGCGAGCAGCTGCAGCCAGCAGTGGAAGCGGGCCCGATCGGCGCGCTCGGCGACGTAGCGAGCCACGGCTCGGCCGTCAGGGTGCTGGAGCTCGGTGGGCCAGTCCCGCCACGTGCCGGGGTGGTCCTCGCTGATCGTGCAGAAGGCGGCCCAGCGCTCGAGGTCGTCGCCCCGCTCGGCCCGGAACGAGTCCAGCTCCCGGTGGCCGGCCGTGCCGAGCCCCTCGAACAGCAGCTGCAGGGCCTGGCGCTTCGCGGCCCACACGGCGGTGCGGTCGATGCGGCGATCGGCGAGCAGGGCCCGGGCCTCGTCGCCGATGGTCCGGATCCGATCGTCGTTCGCCGCGCCGGGGACCTCGTCGATGGTGATGTGCAGCGGGTTCAGGTTGCGCCGGCTGCTCGGGTAGTACGGGCTCGGCTGGGGGTGGTCGCCGGGGGAGGGCGCGTGCAGGGGGCTGAGGGCGAGGTGGTCGATGCCGTGCTCGCGAGCCCAGCGCCCGAGGAGGCGCAGGTCGCGCAGGTCGCCGATGCCCCAGCTCTGCCGGCTCCGCGACGCGTAGGCCTGCACGGCGAGCGCGGACCGGTGCAGGTCCGCGGGACGGTGGCACGAGCGGGGACGGACGAGGAGCAGCGTGGTGGGACCGCCGTCGACGGGGGCGAGGCGATGTCGCCCGATCGGCAGGTCCGGGGGGAGGGCATCGACGACGCCGACCTCGGTGCCGTCCTCGAGCCGCAGGCGGCACGGGCTGCGCAGGGCCTCGCCGCCCCAGCCGACCGGCACCGTCCACACCGGCGGGCCCTCCGGCGCGCTCGGCTCGTCGGCAGCGCCGCCCATGGCCGCCCGGATGGCGTCGCGTGTGGCGTCCGGCGTCTCGTGCCACTCGCCATCGGTGGCGTGGTAGCCGTGGTCGATGCCCCAGCCGTCCATGCCTCCTCGACCGTCCTGCACTGCGTCCTCTCCTAGGTCGGGACCGGTGCCACGGTAGCCATGCCCACCGTCGCTCCCGGTCAGCCCCGTCCGTCGACCGCGCTGCGACACCAGCACTGCCAGTTCGAGGAGGGGGTTCCGGCGTAGGATCTGGGTCGTGTCGAGACGCCAGGTCGAACGGCGGCTCCGAGAGGTCGGGCAGCGGTTGCAGAAGCTCCGGGAGGAGCTCCAGATCGCCGACGAGCAGCTCCTGCACCTCTCCGAAGCCGCGGACGATGCCCGCCTGCGCGCCCTGGTGTCGGAGACGCCGGTCGCCGAGCGGGAGCACCGCGAGGCCGCCCGCCACGCCGAGTCGATGCGATCGCACCGGGCCGGCGTCTCCGCGGAGATCGCCCGGCTCGAAGCCAGCCAGGACGAGCTGCTCGACCGCCTGGTGGCCGAGACATCCTGACCGTTTCGTTCGACCAGGGCTCCGGCGACGTGGCAGCATCGGCAGTCCTGTCCGTGCAGCCGCTGCGAAGCGGGGAAGGAGACCTCCTGTGGCCACTCGCGTGGTGATCGCCGAAGACGAGGCCATCATCAGGCTGGACCTCAAGGAGACCCTGCAGGAAGAGGGCTACGACGTGGTCGGCGAGACCGGTCGTGGCGACGAGGCGGTGGAGCTGGTGCGCCAGCTCGAGCCGGACCTCGCCATCCTCGACGTGAAGATGCCCGGCCTCGACGGCCTGGCCGCGGCCCGGGAGATCTCGACCGAGAAGAAGTCGGCCGTGCTGATCCTCACGGCCTTCAGTCAGCGCGACCTCATCGAGCAGGCCCGCGACGCCGGCGCCCTCGCCTACCTGGTCAAGCCGTTCCAGCGCTCCGAGCTGATCCCCGCCGTGGAGATCGCCCTCGGCCGCCACCGCGAGATGCGGGCGCTGCACGACCAGACCCAGTCCCTCGAGGACCAGCTCGAGACCCGCAAGCTGGTCGACCGGGCCAAGGGCATCCTCATGGACAACCACGGCATGTCCGAGAACGAGGCCTTCGACTGGATCCAGAAGACGGCCATGAACAGCCGGGGCAAGGCCAAGGACATCGCCGAGCAGGTCATCGCCGGCACCATCGGCCCCGACAGCGACTCCGACGCCGGAGCCTGATCTGGCCGTGGCCGCGTCCGGTCCGACGGGGAGCGGCCGCCGCTTCCTGCTCATCGACGGGAACTCGCTGACCTACCGGGCGTTCTTCGCCCTGCCCACCGACCTGGCCACCGCCTCCGGGCAGGTGACCAACGCCGTCTACGGGTTCACGTCGATGCTGATCAACATGCTCCGGGACCACCCGAGCGCCGGCGTCGTCGTGGCCTTCGACCGCCCCGAGAAGACGTTCCGCCACGAGCGCGTCGCCGACTACAAGGCGGGCCGGGCCGAGGCCCCCGACATCCTCCGCCAGCAGATGGGGCTCGTCC
This sequence comes from Acidimicrobiaceae bacterium, assembly GCA_003476595.1. Lineage (GTDB taxonomy): Bacteria > Actinomycetota > Acidimicrobiia > Acidimicrobiales > Salinilacustritrichaceae > Salinilacustrithrix. Next base: position 18,975 of record DMTU01000203.1, read on the forward strand.
GAGAGGTCATCACCACCCTCGGCTTCCCGATCGTGGACAAGGCCGGCATCGAAGCCGACGACATCATCGCCAC
>DMTU01000203.1:19197-19573 GCA_003476595.1 Acidimicrobiaceae bacterium
GCCGGCCACGACGTCATCATCGTCACCGGCGACCGCGACGTGTACCAGCTGGTCTGCGACCCCCACGTCAAGGTCCTCTACAACAAGCGCGGCGTGTCGGACTACGCCCTCTACGACGAGGCCGGAATCCTCGAGCGCACCGGCGTCACCCCCGACAAGTACGTCATGTACGCCGCCATGCGGGGCGACGCCAGCGACAACCTGCCCGGCGTCCCCGGCGTGGGGGAGAAGACCGCCGCCAAGCTGCTCGACAAGTACGGCGACCTCGACGGCATCTTCGCCCACCTCGACGAGCAGACCCCGAAGCTCAAGGAGAACCTGGCCGCCCACGAGGAGATCGTGCGGGAGAACGCCATCGTCATGGAGCTGCTGCGCG
>DMTU01000203.1:19661-20110 GCA_003476595.1 Acidimicrobiaceae bacterium
CATCGTCATGGAGCTGCTGCGCGACGTCGACCTCTCCGAGGAGCTCCCCGGCGGCCTCGACCAGCTCGAGATGGGCGAGATCGACAGCGACGAGCTCAAGCGGCTGTTCGACTTCCTCGAGTTCCACACCCTGTTCGACCGCCTGACCGAGGCGCTCGGTCGGGACCTCGGGGCGATGCGCCAGACCGAGGTGCTCGAAGCCGAGGTCGTCGACGGCACCGACCCAGCCGACGCGGTCGCCGCCCTGGCCCGGATCGCACCGGGGGCCGACGGCGTCGATCCCGACCACACCCTCGGCGTCGCCGGCGCCTACGGGCCCCACGGCGGGCTCGAGGGCCTGGCCATCGAGCTCGACGAGACCACCGGCGACGTGCTGTGGCTGCCGGCGGACGTGCTCGCCGACGAGTCCGTGAAGGTCGCGCTGCGCCCCGTGCTCGACGGTCGGGGCC
>DMTU01000203.1:20241-20812 GCA_003476595.1 Acidimicrobiaceae bacterium
CCTACCTGCTCGACCCGGCCGAGTCCTCCTACCGCCTCGCCGACCTGCTCCAGCGCTACGCCCTGCTCGAGCTGCCCGAGGACGGCACCGCCCCCGAGGGCCAGCTCGACCTCGGCGCCGACGAGTCCACCCCGCTGTCGCTGCTCACCGCCCGGGTCGCGCTCGGCACCCGCAAGCTGGCCGTGCCCCTGCTCGAGGCCATCGACGCCCAGGGCCTGCGCTGGCTCAACGACGAGCTCGAGACGCCGCTCGTGCGGGTGCTGGCCAAGATGGAGGATGTCGGCGTCCGGGTCGACACCGAGGTGCTCACCCGGTTGAAGGACCGGCTGACCACCGAGGCCGAGGAGCTGCGCGAGGCCATCACCGCGGATGCCGGCCACCCCTTCAACGTCAACTCCACCAAGCAGATGCGCGAGGTGCTCTTCGACGAGCTGGGCCTCACGCCGCAGAAGAAGACCAAGACCGGCTACTCGACCGACGCCCAGACGCTCGAGAAGATGAAGGGCGAGCACCCGATCATCGATCACATCCTCGCCTACCGCGAGGTCGAGAAGCTCCGCTCCACCTACGG
>DMTU01000035.1:0-693 GCA_003476595.1 Acidimicrobiaceae bacterium
ACGCATCATGAGCGCCAACGGATCCAACGGCCAGAACGGCTCGAACGGCGACGGCGGGGGGCGCAAGCGCCGCAACCGCAAGCGCCGCAACCGGTCCACCGCCAAGGCGACGGCCGAGTTCTGGGGCGATCCCAAGACCCTCCCGGAGCCCCGCGACGACATCCGCATCACCCAGGACCCCTCCGCCGTCGTGCGGTCCCTGGGGCGGCCGCCGCTGCCCGGCCAGGAGCAGGCGTCGGAGGCGTACTTCGCCGCCGTCTACGCCCGGGCCGTCGGCCTGGCCAGCGCGCTCGCCGCGGCCGGCGACCTGATCGAGCCCGAAGAGCTCCTCGAGGGCTGACCGAGCCGGAGCGAAGCGACCCATGTCACGGTGCCCTTGGTGCGGCGGAGCCGCAAGCCCGGACCGCGGAGGAACGTGACTTCTCCGCACCCGTCGTAATGCCCGAAGCCGCCGAGGTGGCGGTCGCCGCCGCCCAGCTCCACCAGGTCGCCGCCGACCGGGAGCTGTCGGCGCTGCCGGTGACCCACCCGCGCACCGTCCGGCACACCGATCCGGTGTCGCTGGCTGCGCTGGTCGGTCGGCGGGTGGCGGGCGTGCGCTCGCACGGCAAGTGGATCGTCGTCGACCTCGACGGCACCGACGCCGCGCTCGGCATCCACCTGCGCATGAGCGGCCAGCTCCTCGTCGCCGAA
>DMTU01000035.1:760-7374 GCA_003476595.1 Acidimicrobiaceae bacterium
CCGGGCACACCGCACCCCGACCGTCACGTCCACGCCACCCTCGCACTGGGACCCCACCCCGACCCGTTCTGGCCTACCGATCCCCCCGCATGTGAGGGGATGTGCAGTCCAGAACGTGCGGTGGAGGTTCGGTTCCGGGACCCGCGGACGTTCGGTGAGCTGCGGGTGCTGCCTGGCGGCGTCGCGCCGGTGGCGCCGGACCTGTTCGATCCGGCCGTGACCGGGGTGTCGCTGCAGGCCCTGGCCGCCCGCCGGCGGGTCGGGGTGAAGGCCGTGCTGCTCGACCAGACCCAGGGCGTGGCCGGCATCGGCTCGTACCTGGCCGACGAGGCCCTCCACCGAGCCGGCATCGACCCGACCGCGCCGGCCGGCGAGCTGGCCACCGCGGCGTGGGAGCGGATCCTCGTCGCGGCCCGGGCCATCGCCGTCGACTCGATCGCCGCCGGCGGGGTCACCCTCGAGGACGAGGGGTGGGTCGACCTGTGGGGCCGTCCCGGCACCTACGCCGCCGAGCTGCAGGTGCACGCCCGGGCCACCTGCGCGGCCTGCGGCACGCCGACCAGCTCGGCCGTCGTCGGCGGCCGACGGGCCCGGTGGTGCCGCCGCTGCCAGCACCCCCGCCGGCGCCGCTAGGACGAACGGACCGATCGGTCCCGACGTTCCACCGGGTGGAACGAACGGACCGATCGGTCCCCTCGTTCCCCGCTCACTCCCGGGCCATGCGGTCGAGGTCGACGACCTTGCCCCGGTCGATGCTCACCCAGTCGCGGGCCTCGAGGTAGGGCTTGAACGTCTGGGCGATGAAGCGGCCGTCGGCCTCGGTCTTGGGGCGCTGCAGCTCGTACAGGTGGGGGAACTCCAGCCACGCGGTGACGGCGTGCCAGAGGCGGAGCACGGCATCGCCCTCGGTGGGCGGATCGATGATGACGGGCCCGAAGAAGCACTGGCCGTCGGGGAAGAACAGCGTCGGCACGCCGTAGCCGCCGGCGGCGACGACCTTGTCGTGCTCGGCCCGGACCTCGTCGTGCGTGGTCGGGTCGGCGATCGCCTCGTCGACCAGGCCGGGGTCGAGGCCGATCTCGGTGAGCAGGTGGCGGGCGACGTCGGGGTCGTGGGGCTTGTGGCCCTCCTCGTGCAGGGCCCGCCCCGCCCGCTCGTACCAGGCATCGAGCTCGGCCATGTCCCGCCGGCGGAGCAGGGCGCCGATGCGCATCATCGACCAGCCGTAGGACCACTCCCGCTCCCACGGGTGCTTCTTGCCGTCAGCGCGGTTGATCTCCTCCAGGGAGAAGAAGCGCCACGTGATGTCGAGGTCGGTCTGGTCCCGCACGGCCCGGATCCACCGTGACGTCTGGTAGGCGAACGGGCACATGACGTCGAAGTGGAAGTCGACGGCGGTCGGGGTGGTCGGCGCAGCCATGGCCGCAGGGTAGGGGTGGGCTCAGCCCTGCTGCAGGGCGGTGATGGCCTCGGCCTGGGCCAGGGTCTGGCGGGCCTGGTCGACGTGGAGGTTCTCGATCATCCGGCCGTTCACGGTGACCACGCCCCGGCCCTCGCGCTCGGCCTCCTCGAAGGCGGCGATGATCTCGCGTGCGGAGGCGACCTCGTCCTCGGAGGGGGCGAACACCTCGTTGCACGGGTCGAGCTGGCTCGGGTGGATGAGGGTCTTGCCGTCGAAGCCCATCTCCTTGCCCTGGCGGCACTCGGCGAGGAAGCCGGCGTCGTCCTTGATGTCGTTGTAGACGCCGTCGAGGATGACCTTGCCGGTGGCGCGGGCCGCGAGCAGGCACAGGCCGAGGCCGGTGAGCAGCGGCTGGCGGCCGGGCACGTGCTGGGCCTGGAGCTCCTTGGCCAGGTCGTTGGTGCCCATGACGAGCACGGTGAGGCGCTCGGAGCAGCCGGCGATCTCCTCGGCGTGGAGCATGGCGATCGGGGTCTCGACCATGGCCCAGATCTTGGTCTTCTCCGGTGCGCCGCCGGACTCGAGCGCCGCCTCGATGGCCCGCACGTCCTCGACCGAGTTGATCTTGGGGATGACGATGGCGTCGGGGCCGGCCTTCGCGATGGCGGCCACGTCGTCGGCGTGCCACTGCGTGTCGAGGCCGTTGGCCCGGATGGCGATCTCGCGCATGCCGTACTCGCCGGACGAGGCCGCGGCGCACACGCGGTCGCGGGCCTCGGCCTTGGCGTCGGGGGCGACGGCGTCCTCGAGGTCGAGGATGAGCGCGTCGGCGGTGAGGCCCTTGGCCTTCTCGAGCGCGCGCTCGTTGGCGCCCGGCATGTAGAGCACGGAGCGGCGGGGCCGCAGTGTGGCGTCGGTGGCGCTCACAGTCCGTAGGCCTCCTTGAGCTCCGGGTCGCGCTCGGCGAGCTGGGTGGCCAGGTCGAGCACGACCAGGCACTGCTTCACCGAGGCGTCGTCCTCCATCTTCCCGTCGAGCATGACCGCACCGGTGCCGTCGCCCATGGCCTCCACGACGCGCTTGGCGTGCACGACGTCGTCGACCGGCGGGGAGAACACCTTCTTGGCGATGTCGATCTGCACCGGGTGCAGCGACCAGGCGCCGACGCAGCCGAGCAGGTAGGCGTTGCGGAACTGGTCCTCGCACCCGACGGTGTCGCGGATGTCGCCGAAGGGCCCGTAGTAGGCGTAGATGCCGTTCGAGGCGCAGGCGTCGACCATGCGGGCCACCGTGTAGTGCCACAGGTCCTGCTGGTAGGTGGTGCGGCCGGCCTCGAGGTCGTCGCCGGTGGGGTCGGTGCGCACCAGGTACCCGGGGTGGCCGCCGCCGACGCGGGTGGTCTTCATGCGCCGGTTGGCGGCCAGGTCGGCCGGGCCGAGGGACAGGCCCTGCATGCGGGGCGACGCCGCGCAGATCGCCTCCACGTTGGTGACGCCCCGGGCCGTCTCCAGGATGGCGTGGATGAGGAGCGGCTCGGTGAGGCCGGCCTTGGCCTCGAGCTGGGCGAGGAGGCGGTCCACGTAGTGGATGTCCTCGGGGCCCTCGACCTTGGGGATCATGATGACGTCGAGCTTGTCGCCGATCGCGGGCACGATCTCGAGCAGGTCGTCGAGGCCCCAGGGGGAGTCGAGGCTGTTCACCCGGGTCCAGAACTGGGTGTCGCCGAAGTCGACGGTCTGGCCGACCTCGATCAGCCCGGCCCGGGCTGCTTCCTTGTCCGATGCCGGGACGGCGTCCTCGAGGTTCCCGAGCAGCACGTCACAGGTGGCGACCATGTCGGGCACCTTGGACCGCATCTTCTCGTTCGCCGGCGGGAAGAAGTGGATGTTGCGCGAGGGCCGGAACGGGACCTCACGCAGGGGCGCCGGGGCGCCGATGGCCAGGGGAGCGAAGAAGTCTTTGGGGCTGCGCATCGGGGGAGACCGTACCGTCGGTCACCGAGGCGTCGGAAACCTCTCGGCGACGCTGCGGGCCGCTCAGGCGAACATGCGGGCGAGGCTGCGCCGCAGGTAGGCCGCGGCCTCGTCCCGGTCGAGCCCGCAGCGGTGGCGGAGGTGCTCGAGGGAGTCGAACTGGGTCAGCAGGTCGATCGTGTGGCGGGCGTCCCGACGGGCATCGGGCGCGTCGAGCTGCTCCAGCTCGGGGGCGAACATCTGGTGGGCCTGCTCGCCGAGCCACTGGTAGGTGTCCATGAGGCCGGCCTGGACCTGGGGGTCGGTGGCGGCCCGCACGCGCGACGCCCGGTAGATCACGCGCATGGCGTCGAAGAGGCGCAGCCGGCGATCGGTGAAGCGGTTGATGCGCTCGGGCAGGGGCCCCTCGCCGATGCGCTCGATGTCGAACAGCGGCCGGGTGCGCTCGAGGTGGCGGTCGATGGCCGCGGTGATGAGCTCGTCGAGGTCCTCGAAGTAGCGGTACACCGAGCGCAGCGACACGCCGGAGCGGTCGGCGACCTCGTGGACGCCCGGATCCAGGTTGCCCTCCTCGAACAGCTCGAGGACGGCGTCCAGCACCGCCAAGCGGTTCCGGTCGCGCCGTGCCGTCCGCCCGTCCACCCGGCTCTCTGCTTCGGTCGTCTGGTCCATGTGCGCCATCCACTCGTATCGGGCCCGCCGACGGGTGCTCCCTATCCGCGAGGTGCGCACTTCAGCACCCTTCGGTCAGACGGCTGCCTCGTGGATGACGGTGAGGGCCCGCTCGAAGAGGCCGACGGTGGTGGCGTGGAGCAGGTCGCCGATCTCCTTCGGGGCCTTGCCGGCGAAGGCTCGGGCGTGGGTGCCCTCGAGGATGATGCCGAGCCGGTAGGCGGCGAGCGCGTGGTACCAGTCGACGTCGCCGGTGTCGCGCCCGGTGCGCTCGGCGTAGCGCGCGACCAGCTCTGCCTTGGTCGGGAGGCCGCTGATCCCGGCGCCGACCGCGCCCGCACCAGCGCCACCCCCGTCGTCCTCCGGTGGCCACGTGGACAGCAGGTGACCGAGGTCGAGCAGCGGGTCCCCGATGGTGCACAGCTCCCAGTCGACGATGGCGGCCAGGTCGGGGGCGTCGGGACGGACCAGCACGTTGGCGAAGTGGAAGTCGCCGTGGATGATCCCCGGGTGCCAGGTGGCGGGTCGGTGGCCCTCCAGCCAGGCGGAGACCTCCTCGACGCCGGGGATGTCGGGGCCCGGGTACCCGTCGAGCTCGGCGTAGGAGTCCAGCTGGCGGCGCCACCGCGGGACCTGGCGCTCCAGCCAGCCGTCGGGCTTGCCGAAGTCGCCGAGCCCCACGGCCTCGTGGTCGACGAGGGCCAGGGCGGCGATGGCATCGACCATGGAGAAGCCCATGGACCGGCGCATCGCCGGGTCCGAGCGGTGCGGCTCGGGCAGCCCGCTGGCCGGGTTGAAGCCCTCGATGGGCTCCATCAGGTAGAAGGCGGCGCCCAGCACGTCGGAGTCGGGGCAGGCAGCGATGAGGCCCGGGTGCGGCACGTCGGACCCGGCGAGGGCGGCCAGCACGCGGGCTTCGCGTCGCATCGTCTCGTCGGAGTTCGCCCGCTTGTGCAGCGGGGGCCGGCGCAGCACGTGGCCTCGTCCGCTCCGGGTGAAGCGGACGAGCACGTTCTGGGTGCCACCGGCCAGCTGCTCGACGTCCTCCAGGGGCCCGGACCCCAGGCCCCGGTCGTCCATCCAGGCCCGGAGCGCCTCGAGGTCGACGCCGGGCGGGTCCTCCACGTGTGCCATTGGCCACTGTGTAGCGTCCCGGCATGACGATCTCCGGACATGTGGCGGACGGCTTCGAGCCCGTCCGAGACGCCTTCGCCGACAACTTCGAGACCCACGGGGAGCTCGGCGCCGGCGTGGCCGTCTACGTCGAGGGCGAGCTCGTGGTCGACCTCGTCGGCGGGACCGCCGACGAGAGCGGCTCCCCCTACGGCACCGACGCCCTCCAGCTGGTGTTCTCCACCACCAAGGGCGCCGCTGCGGTCTGCGCCAACCTGCTGGCCCAGCGCGGCGAGCTGGACCCCGACGCCCTCGTCGCCGACGTGTGGCCCGAGTACGGCCAGGCCGGCAAGGAGGGCACCACGATCGCCATGCTGTTGGACCACCAGGCCGGCGTGCCCGTGGTCGACGACCCGCCCTCGCTCGAGGAGGTCCTGCAGGTCACCCCCATCGTCGAGGCCCTCGCCGCCCAGGCCCCCCTGTGGGAGCCCGGCACCGCCCACGGCTACCACGCCCTCACCTACGGCTGGCTGGTGGGCGAGGTCGTGCGCCGCATCGACGGGCGCCCCATCGGGCAGTTCTTCGCCGAGGAGGTCGCCGGACCGCTCGGGCTCGACTTCTGGATCGGCCTGCCCGACGACCAGCAGGACCGCGTCGTGCCGCTCGTCCCGTCCCGACCGAGCGCGGACGACTTCGACATGGCCTCCCTCGACCCGGAGATCCTGCCGCTGCTGCAGGACCTGGCCACCGCCTTCCTCGATCCGAACAGCACCACCAACCGGGCGCTCATGCTCGACGGCACCTTCCTGCTCGGCGGTGGACGCCTGGCGTGGAACCTGCCCGAGGTGCGGGCATCGCAGATCCCGGCGGCCAACGGGGTCACCAACGCCCGCTCGCTGGCCAAGATGTACGCGGCCTGCGTCGGCGAGGTCGACGGGGTCCGCCTGCTCGACGAGGACACCCTGCAGCGGGCGACCACGGAGCACAGCGGCGGCCGCGACCAGGTGCTGATCATGCCCACCCGCTTCGGGCTCGGCTTCATGCTGACGTCCAACTTCTCGCCGCTGCTCGGCGAGCGCAGCTTCGGCCACCCCGGCGCGGGCGGCTCGCTCGGCTTCGGCGACCCGGACCACGGGGTCGGCTTCGGCTACGTCATGTCCAAGATGAGCTCGGGGCTGTCGAACGACCCCCGCACCCGCGGCCTCATCGACGCCCTGCGGAGCTGTCTCTGAGGCGGCAGCTCAGGCCGCGCTGACGTCGGTGGCCGGGATGCCGATGGAGACCTCCCAGGTCCCCCAGGCTCCGACGTCGACGGTGGGGTTCACCCCGCAGGACGTGCAGTGGCCGGTGGAGGTCGGCTGCCAGGCCGCGCCGCACTGGGGGCACGTGCCGGTGAGCATGGTGGAGCGGCGTCCGGCGCCGGTCTCGCCGTAGCGCTCGAAGGAGACCCGCCG
>DMTU01000035.1:7531-8803 GCA_003476595.1 Acidimicrobiaceae bacterium
TCGGCCACGTAGTCGACGTAGTCGACCCGGCCGGCCGGCTCGGTGCCGGTCTCGCCGGTGGCCCGGTAGCTGGCCGTGCCGTTCTCGTAGAAGGCGAAGCTCGTGCCGCCGAGGCGCACCTGCTTCTCGCCCGGTCCGCCATCGACCTCGGTGGGCCGGACCGGGAGCCAGACGGTGGCGACCGGCGTGGGCATCCACTCGACCGACAGCCACAGGGCCAGGCCCTCGTCCAGGTGCACGAGCGCCTCGAGCCAGCGGTCGCCCTCCTCCTCCAGATCCAGCAGGCCGTGCACCGAACCGGGCTTGCCGTCGATGCGGACGCGGCGGCCGGGGGACAGGTCAGCACGAGGGTCGAACACGGCGCCTATGGTACGTATCCCCCACGGTGCCGGCGCACCGTCCGCCCGCCCGCCAGCCCCGACCGGAGCGTTCTTGCACCTCCAGCTCGACGATCGACCCGGCACCACCGACGTCTCGGCGGACGGCCTGGTCCTGCGGTTCGCCGGCACGCCCGGCCTCGACGTCGTCGGCACCCTCTTCGGCACTCTCGACGCCCTCGGCCTCGCCGTGGTGGTCGAGGTGCTGGCCGCGTCCCACCGGGTGCACCTCCTCGACGACGACGGCATCCTCGCCACCGAGCAGGTCGCCTGCGTCTCGCCGACCCCGGACGACCCCCTTCCCACACGGGCCGACCACGAGGTCCGGGGCCACCGCCTGGAGTTCCGCGCCGAGCACCCCGACCTCGACGCAGGGGCGCTGGCCGCCATCGCGGCCGACCTCCGCTCGGGCGCCGACGACGAGGGCGCACTCGTGGTCTCCTTCCCCGGGCACCGCGACGCGCTCACGTCGGTCCGGGTCGAGGCCGACGGCTGGGAGACCTGGCACCTGTACCCGGGGGCGCGGCCCCACGCGGTGCGGACCCGCACGCAGGTGGTGCGCCCGTGAGCGACGTTCCCGGCGGCGGCCCCGACCAGCCGGACCCGTGGGACGCGTGGCGGGGGTGGTCCGCCGGCTCGGGCGACCCGACCGACGCGCCCGGTGCGTGGGATGCATGGAAGAGCTGGGACTACACGCCGCGGGCCCGTCCGCCGATGGCCACCGGCGCCGGGTGCAGCGGCTGCGGCTCGACCGGCATCGGCGTGATCATCGCCATCGTCGTCTTCATCATGCTGCTGTCCTCCTTCATCGGATCGATCGGCGCCAGCGACCTGTCGGCCGACGACCTCATCGCCTCGATCGACGCCCTGCCGGTCACCGGACCCCGCGACCAGC
>DMTU01000035.1:8882-9356 GCA_003476595.1 Acidimicrobiaceae bacterium
GACCCCGCGACCAGCGCCCACCCGACACCGGCGCGGGGGAGACCACCACGTTCCCGGCGCCCGGTGCCGTGCCCAGCGCGGTCGCCGACCAGATCCAGTCCGTGCGGGCGCCGAGCCAACGGGACTCCTCCGGCGGATCGATCTTCCTGCTCTACGAGGAGGCCACCGTGGCAATCCAGCCCGTGGCCGACGGCTCCGAGGTCGTCGTGTTCGACGACAACCGCGCCGCCACCCGTCGCTTCCCGTCGATCCTGCTGCTCCCGGGCTGGTCCGGGACCTTGGACGACTTCGACACCCGCGCCCGCTCCCGGGGCGGGATCGGCGGCTTCCGTGGCGGCGGCGGAGGCTTCGGCAAGTGACCGCCCGGCGACCCACCACCCCCCGCCCCTTCCGCGAAGGAGAGATGAGATGACGACGATGCTGCTCGCTGCCACCACCGACGGGGTGCTCGACGACGTCGGGGCCGCGGCAGCG
>DMTU01000260.1:0-651 GCA_003476595.1 Acidimicrobiaceae bacterium
CACGTGCCTGCACCGGGGCTGCATCCCGGCCAAGGCGCTGTTGCAGGCTGCCGAGGTCGCCGAGCACACCGCCGACGCCGCTCACTACGGCGTGCGCGCCACCTTCGACGGCGTCGATGCGCCGGCGGTGCAGGCCTACAAGCAGCGCATCGTCGACACCAACTGGAAGGGCCTGCAGTCCACGCTTCGTCGCCGCGGCGTCAAGGTCATCGCCGGCACCGGTCGCCTCACGACACCCCGGACCCTCGACGTCGACGCCGATGACGGTGGCCGGACGCTGGAGGCGGCCAACGGGGTGGTGATCGCCACCGGCTCGGCGCCCCGGTCCATTCCCGTCCCGGGACTCGACATCGACGGCAGCCGGGTGATCACCAGCGACCACGCCCTCACCCTCGACCACGTCCCGGAACGACCCATCATCATCGGCGCCAGCGCCGTCGGAGTCGAGTTCGCCACCATCTGGCACTCCTACGGGGCCGCGGCGGTGACGATCATCGAGGCGCTGCCGGCGGTGGTCCCGCGCGAGGACGTGGACACCAGCGAAGCCCTCGCCGCAGCATTCACCAAGCAGGGCATCGACGTCCGCACCGGTGTCACCGTGACGGCGGGCGAGGTCGGCGCCGATTCGGTGCGCGTGACCCTCGGCGACGG
>DMTU01000260.1:775-1522 GCA_003476595.1 Acidimicrobiaceae bacterium
AGGCGACGTCGTCCTCGTCGCCGTCGGACGACGACCGGTCACCGACGGCACCGGGATCGAAGAAGCCGGCGTCACCCTCGACCGTGGCTACGTGAGCGTCGACGAGTGGTGCGAGACCTCCGTCAGCGGCGTACATGCGATCGGTGACGTGATCCCCCGCCTCGGCCTCGCCCACTCCTCGTTCCAGGAAGGGTTCCTCGTTGCCGAACGCCTCGCCGGCCGCCCTGTCGTCCCGATCGATTACGCCGGGATTCCACGGGTCTACTACTGCCACCCGGAGGTCGCCTCGGTCGGGCACACCGAGCAGCAGCTCACCGAGCGGGGCGTCGCCTTCGTCAAGCAGGTTCACCCGTTCAGCCACAACGCCCGGGCCATGATGACCAAGGGCACCGGCCACGTGAAGATACTCGCCGGCACCGATGGCGGGCCCGTGCTCGGCATCCACATCGTCGGTCCCCGCGCCACCGACATCATCGGTGAGGCCCAGCTGATCTACAACTGGGAGGCCCTACCGACCGAGGTCGCGCAGTTCATCCATCCCCACCCCACCATCGTCGAAGCCATCGGCGAGGCCCACCTCGCCGTCGCCGGCAAGGCGCTCCACGGGTGATGACGGTCGTCGAAGCACGCGGCCTGACCCGCGAGTACCGCACCGGCGAGGTGACCGTCCAGGCGCTCGCCGGCGTGGACCTCGACATCGACGATGGCGAGGTCATCGTCATGCTCGGCCCGTCCGGGTCGGGCAAG
>DMTU01000260.1:1601-1959 GCA_003476595.1 Acidimicrobiaceae bacterium
TCGGCCCGTCCGGGTCGGGCAAGACCACGGTGCTGAACCTGCTCGGCGGCCTCGACTCGCCCACCTCCGGCGAAGTCGTCGTCGCCGGAGAATCCATCGGCGGCTACGACGCCCGCCAGCTCGCCGACTACCGAGCGCGCACCGTCGGATTCGTGTTCCAGTTCTTCAACCTCCTCCCGTCCCTCACCGCCGCCGAGAACGTCGAGTTCGCCCTCGCCCTCACCGAACCCGACACCGCTGCCACCCGCCGCCGCGCCGCCGAGCTCCTCGACCTGGTCGGCCTCGGCGAACGAGGCGACCACTTCCCCGGACAGCTCTCCGGCGGTGAGCAGCAGCGCGTCGCCATCGCCCGCGCCCT
>DMTU01000260.1:2144-2937 GCA_003476595.1 Acidimicrobiaceae bacterium
GGCCGGCGCGTGCTCGAGGTCCTCGTCGACGCCTGCCGCGACGCCGCCGCCTCGCTCGTCCTCGTCACCCACAACGCCGCCATCGCCCCCATGGCCGACCGGATCCTGCACCTGCGTGACGGGCGCATCGACCGCCAACAGAAGCCACGGCGGCGCAAGGAACCCGCCGAGCTCACCTGGTGACCCGATGCGGCTCCTGACCCGCAAGACGCTCCGCGACCTCCACCGCTCACCCGCCCAGACTGCGGCGCTCATCGGCGTCCTCGCACTCGGTGTCACCACCTTCGTCGCCGCCATCGGCGCCTACCTCGACCTCGACGCCTCCGAGACCCGCACCTTCGACCAGCTCCGCTTCGCCGACGCCTGGTTCGAGCTCATCCCGACCGACGCCGGCATCGTCGATGAGATCGCCGCCCACCCCGGCGTCGCGGCCGCCAACGGCAGGCTCATCGTCGACACCGGCCTTCCCGTCGACGAACGAGACCGCGTCCGGGCCCGGCTCATCGGCACACCGCCACTGCCCGAGCCGCTCAACGACGTGGAGATCATCGAAGGCACCCCCAGGAGCCAGCCCGGAGAAGTGCTCGTCGAGCGGCACTTCGCCCAAGCCCGCAGCATCGTCATCGGCGACACGATCACCCCGACCGTCAACGGCCAGCCCCTGCCGCTGCGGGTCGCCGGCACCGTCGCCAGCCCCGAATACCTCCAGGTCACCCCCGACCGCTTCGAGCTGCTGCCCGCCCCGTCCAGTTTCGCGGTCCTCTTCGTCGACCTGACCGAACTCCAGCAGGCC
>DMTU01000260.1:3066-7548 GCA_003476595.1 Acidimicrobiaceae bacterium
TCGTCAACGACGTCGCCATCCGCCTCGACGACGGCGCACCCGGGACGGTCATCGAAGAACTCGACGTTGCGCTACGCGAACGCGGTGTGCTGCGCCAGACCACCCGCCGCACCGAGCAGGCCACCTACGCCGCCCTGGAGCAGGACCTCACCGCATTCCGGTCGATCGCCGTGGCCATGCCGACCCTCATCCTCCTCGCCGGGATCGTCTCGGTCTCAATGCTGCTGGGCCGGATCGTCCGCAACCAGCAACCTCTCATCGGCGTCACCAAGGCCATCGGCTACCCCGACACGACCGTCCTGCGCCACTACCTCACCTATGCCCTCGTCCTGGCCGCCGCCGGTTCCGCAGTCGGCGTCGTCGCCGGCACCGCCCTCGGCGCCGTCATCACCCGCGGCTACGCCGCCGAGCTCGGCATCCCCTTCACCGACACGAGCTTCCATCCCGTCATCGCAGTCATCGCGACCACGCTCACCGTGCTCGCAGCCACCGGCGCCGCCGCCCGCCCGGCGTGGCGATCGGCACGCCTGCCCCCGGCAACCGCCGTCCGCGTCGACGTGGCCTCGGCGGGCCGGGCCCGACGAGGGCGACTCGAACGACTCCTGCCCCTGCCGATGACCATCCGACTCCCGTTGCGCACCCTCCAGCGCGCCCGGGGACGAACGATCGGCACCGTCGCCGGCATCGCCACCGCGTTCGTCCTCCTCCTCATGGTCCTCGGCCTCCGCGACGGCATCGGCCTGTTCCTCTCCCGCACCTTCGACGACCTCGAGCGCTGGGACATCGCCGCCACCTTCGACCAACCCCAACCCGCGACCATCGTCGAAGACGCACGCCGCATCCCCGGCGTCGACGACGTCACGCCGTTCCTCGAACTCCCCGCATCGGTCACGACACCCGACGGCCGTGCCGACCTGCTCGTCACCGCACTCGAACCAGACCAGGACCTGCGTACCCTGCGGCTCACTGGAACCACCACCGCCGAGGCACTGGACGACGACGCCATCGTGGTCACCGACGCCACTGCCGACGACCTCGGCGTCACCGTCGGCGACCGCGTCACCCTCACCACCCCCGCCGGTACCCACGAGCTCGTCGTCGGGGGCACCAGCGACGAACCCATCCCCGCCCGGGCCTACCTGTCCCTGACCACCGCCGCCCGCCTCGCCGGTGCCGACACGCCACCCATCAACGGCCTCTACCTGCGCGCCGCACCCGACGCCGGACCCGAGATCCGCGCCCAGCTGTTCGACCTGCCCGGCGCCGAGTCCGTCAAGCTCCGCGCCGAACAGCGAGCCGACCTCGAATCACTGCTCGCCATCTTCAACGCCATCATGGCCGTCATGCTCACCTTCGCCGTCGCCATGGCCTTCGCGCTCGTCTTCAACACCATGACCATCAACGTCCTCGAACGCGAACGCGAGTACGCCACCATGCGATCCCTCGGCGCCCGACCCGCCGACATCGGCCGGCTCCTCGTCACCGAAGGCACCGCACTCTGGCTCCTCGCCCTCGTCCCCGGACTGCTCGCCGGCACCTGGGTCGCACAACGACTCGGCGAAGCCGTCGCCGCCGGCCTCTTCGACCTGCCCATCGAGCTCACCCTCACCAGCTACGCCGCCACCACCGGCGGCATCCTCGCCATCGTCGTCGCCGCGCTGCTGCTCCCGCTGCGCCGGGTCGCCCGACTCGACCTGGCCGCCGCGACGAAGACCCTGACGTAGATCCGCCCGTCCACCGCCGTTCATCGGCAGCTCCTGCCTCCTGCGCCCTACCCCGAGATCCCCCACGTCCACGACACCGGCCACGGCCGGTGCATCACGCACCGGAGACGACACGATGACATCACCCATCCGCCCGCTGATCGAGGGCTACGACTTCATCCGGCGAGAGTGCGAACGCCGGGGCACCGACTGCTTCGAGCTCGGCGTGGGCCCCCTGACCGTGACGTGCATGCGCGGCCCCGAGGCGGGCACCGTCTTCTACTCCGACCGGTTCGAGCGCGCCGGCGCCATGCCCCGACGCGTCCGACGAACGCTCCTCGGCGAAGGTGGCGTCCAAGGCCTCGACGGCGAGGATCACCATCACCGCAAGGCCTTGTTCCTCTCCCTCATGACCCCCGACGCACTCGACGATCTCACCACCATCACCGACGCCGAGTGGGACGCCGCCATCGCACGCTGGCAAGCTCGGCACGAACCGATCCGGCTGCTGACCGACGCGGCCCAAGTGCTCTCCCGCGCCGTTCACCGATGGTCGGGCGTGCCCCTCGCCGAGGACGACGTCGCCCAGCGCACGGACATGCTCCACGCCCTCATCGACACGCCTGCCAGAGTGGGACCCCGACACTGGCGCGGCCGCCGCGCCCGATCCCGCGCCGACCGGTGGGCCGCCGACCTGATCGACGACGTCCGTGCCGGCAAACTCGAACCTCCCGCCGGTCGCGCCCTGCACGCCATCGCCACCCACCGCACCCGCGACGGCCAGCTCCTCGAGCCCTCCGTCGCCGCAGTCGAGCTCATCAACATCCTGCGCCCCACCATCGCCATCGACCGGTTCATCGTCTTCGCCGCCCTGGCCCTCGTCGAACATCCCCAGTGGTACGAACGGCTCCGCACCTCCGACGACGCCATCGAACCCTTCACCCAAGAAGTCCGCCGGCACTACCCGTTCTTCCCGGCCGCCGCCGCCAAGGTCCGCACCCCGTTCGACTGGGGAGGGCTCCACTTCCCTGCCGGTCGACTCACCCTCTTCGACCTCTACGGGACCAACCACCACCCCGACGTGTGGGCCGACCCCGACCGCTTCGATCCGGAACGGTTCTTCGACCGCGAGATCGGCCCCTTCGACCTCGTCCCCCAAGGCGGAAGCGACCACGAGTCCGGTCACCGCTGCGCCGGCGAGTGGCTCACCATCGCCCAGATCAACCTCGCCCTCCGCGTCCTGACGCGTCGCATCGACTACACGGTTCCCGCTCAAGACCTTCGTGTCAGCCATCGACGTTTCCCGACCCAACCGGCAAGCGGGCTGCTCCTCACCGACATCACGACCCGAACGCCAACCGAAGCATGATCCCCGTTCGTCGCCAGATGAGCGTGCGTGTGGCGGGCGGCCTCACGAGCTGTGGCTCCGTGGGGACGTGGTCCGGGTGAACGCCGCACTGGGCACCGCCGGGGTCACCCTCGGCCTGGTCGCGTGCGTGGCGGGCACGGTCACGATGGCCATAGGCCTCCGGGGTGAACGGGCTGCGCTCATCCGCACCGGCCGCACGTACGCGTTCCTCGCCCTCGCCGGTGCCGTGCTGGCCACCGTGGCGATGGAGCGGGCGCTCATCACCCGCGACTTCTCCCTGGAGTACGTGGCCAACAACGGCTCGACCCGCACGCCGGCGGTGTTCAACGTCGCCACCATGTGGTCCGCACTCGAAGGATCCATCCTGCTCTGGGCGCTCGTGCTCGCCGGCTACACCGCCGTCATCGCACAGAAGTTCCGGTCCCGGCTCACCGACCCCCTCGTCGGCTGGGCGCTGCTCACGATGCTGCTGGTGGGCGTGTTCTTCTTCGGTCTCATGCTCGGACCTGCGAACCCGTTCACCACGGTGAGCCCGGTGCCCCTGGACGGGCCCGGGCCGAACCCGCTGCTGCAGAACCACATCCTCATGGCGTTCCACCCGCCGATGCTCTACCTCGGCTACGTCGGCTTCACCGTGCCCTTCGCCTTCGCCGTCGCCGCGCTCGTCACCGGCCGGGTGGGGGAGGGCTGGCTGCTGGCCACCCGCCGCTGGACGCTGTTCGCCTGGGGGTTCCTCACCGTCGGCATCCTGCTGGGCGCCTGGTGGTCCTACGAGGTGCTGGGCTGGGGCGGCTACTGGGCGTGGGACCCGGTCGAGAACGCGTCGCTGCTGCCGTGGCTCACCGGCACCGCCTACCTGCACTCGGTGATGGTGCAGGAGCGGCGGGGGATGCTGCGGGTCTGGAACATCTCGCTGCTCTGCGCCACCTTCGCGCTGACGATCCTGGGCACGTTCCTCACCCGCTCCGGGGTCATCGACTCGGTGCACGCCTTCAGCGAGTCCCAGATCGGTCCCTGGCTGCTCGGCTTCTTCAGCCTGGTCGTCATCGTCGCCGTCGGCCTCATCGGCTGGCGTGGCGACCGGCTCCGGGCGCCGGGCAGCATGGACTCACCGGTCTCCCGGGAGGGCTCGTTCCTCGCGAACAACGTGTTGTTCGCTGCGTTCGCCTTCGTGGTGCTGCTCGGCACGGTGTTCCCGCTGGTCGTCGAGGCGGTCAACGGCGACCAGCTGTCGGTCGGCGTCCCGTACTTCAACCGCATGACCATGCCGATCGGCATGCTGTTGCTGTTCCTGATGGCCATCGCCCCGGTCCTGCCGTGGCGCAAGGCGTCCCAGGAGCTGCTGCGGGTCCGGCTGTTCTGGCCCGCTGCCGCGGCGACGGTGACGGTCGTGGGCACCGTGCTCGCCGG
>DMTU01000260.1:7732-11760 GCA_003476595.1 Acidimicrobiaceae bacterium
GGCATGATCGTGCACCTCGGCGTGGTGCTCATCGCGGTCGCCCTCTCCGCCTCGCAGTCGTACTCCTCCGAGATCGAGCTGCGCATGGAGGAGGGCGAGACCGCGACCGTCGACGGCCACACCCTCGTGTTCGAGGGCATCGAGACCACCGAGGACCCGGAGAAGACGACCATCGCCGCCCAGGTCCGGGTGGACGGCCAGGTGTACGAACCCGCCGTCAACGAATTCGTCTTCGGTGGCCAGACGATCGGCACCCCGTCAGTCTCGACCGGTCTGCGCCAAGACGTCTTCCTCGCCCTGCTCGACGTGCCCGAGGAGCCCGGAGACCCCGCCGTCATCCGGGTCGTGATCCAGCCGCTCGTCACCTGGCTCTGGATCGGCGGCGGCGTCATGGCCCTCGGCACCGCCCTGGCCGCCTTCCCCGGCAAGCGGCGGCGACCCACCGAGCCCACCTCCTCACCCGGTGGCACGGCCCACTCGGGCCAGGACCCCGATGGTCGACCCGACCCCGAACTCGTCGGCTCGGCATCGTGACCGCACCCGTGCGCAGGCGTCGCAGGATCGGACCGTGGATCGCCGGAGCCACACTGGTCGTGCTCGCCGCGTTCATCGGGGTGCTGGCAACTGGCGGCGATGACGACGGCGTGCGGTCCACCCTCATCGGCCGCCCGGCGCCAGGCATCACCGGTGAGACCATCGACGGGCAGGCCTACGACCTGGCCGACCAGCGCGGCGAGTTCGTCGTGGTCAACTTCTTCGCAACCTGGTGCGTGCCCTGCATTCGCGAGCACCCCGAGCTGGTCGAGTTCGAACGTCGCCAGCGCCAGGAGGGCGGAGCGTCGGTCGTGTCCGTCGTGTTCGACAGCCGGACCGAGCAAGTGCGTGACTTCTTCGACGAGAACGGCGGTGACTGGCCGGTCGTCCCCGATCCCGATGGACGGACCGCACTGCAGTACGGCGTGACCGGGGTCCCCGAGTCCTACCTGATCGGACCGGACGGAATCGTCCTCACCAAGATCGAAGGTGGCGTCACGGCCGACGCTCTCGAGGACCTGCTCCGCCAGGTTCAGGTGGGTGACGTGGACGGCGAGCACCTCGGCGACGAGGATGAGGCGGGCGGATCGTGAAAGGCCCGAGGCCGACAGAACCTCTCCGGGGCAGCCGGGCATGGTCCCATGGAGTCCGCCGGTAGGCTCGCCCAGCCCGACCAGCCCTGGGCGGGTTCGGAACGAGCACCCCTGTCGATGTCACCCAGCCTGTCCCTCCGCCGCAGCGTCATGGTCGCGGCGCTCGTCGTCGCCGTCGGCGCCCCGGCGCTGGCCCAGGAAGAGCCGCCAGCGACTGCGCCACCCGACTGCACGACGACGACGACGGCCCCGGTCACGTCGGACCCGTGCCCGACCACGACCACAACGACGACGGCGCCGGAGTCGACCACGACCGCACCGGCCACGACGGCGCCACCGACGACTTTGTTGCCCCCGCCGACCGGTTCGGAGCCTGAGCCGCCCCCGCCGCCCGAGGAGAGCACCACCACGGTGCCGCCCGAGCACGCCGGTGACCAGGACTCCCCGCCCGAGGAGGTGCCGCTCTCGGAGGAGACCGTCCCGCCGCCGCCCGGTGAGCCGGTTGATCCTCTCGAGGCCGAGCGCCTGATCCGTCGGGAGCTGCGCGTCGCTCAGGCCGAGGTTCTGCAGAGCGCCGCCGAGGTCGCCGACGCCGCCGACCTGGTCGACCAGCTGGCCGACCGCCTCGCCACGCTCCAGCGGCAGCTCGCCCGTCTCGATGTCGCCCAGCAGCTGAAGGTGCGGGAGCTGCAGGAGGCTGAGGTGCGCTTCCGTGAGCGGGTCGCCAACGCGGTCGTGCGTGGCAACGCCGCGGAGCTCGACACGGTGATGACGTCCCAGGACGCCACGATCCTCGAGATGCGCAAGGTGTTCCTGACGTCGGTGTCGGAGGCCGACCGCCAGTCGGTGACCGACCTGACGCGGGCCAAGGCCGTCATCGACGGGAGCGTGCTGGATGCGCTGGATGCCGTGGCCCGGACCCGGCGTGAGCTGCGCGCGGCGCGCGGCGGCCTGCAGGACGCGCTCCGCCTCAACACCGAGCGCAAGTTCCACCTCGCGGTCTTCAGCGCCGGCTCCGAGATCGTGATCCGGGGGTTCGTGTTCCCGTTGGGCGAGCCCTACAGCTTCATCGACTCCTGGGGCTACCCACGCATGACGGGGACCGAGTATGAACACGGGCACCAGGGCGTCGACATCATGGCGCCCTTCGGCACGCCCGTCTACGCCGTCGAGCGCGGGGTCCTGACGCGTGTCGGCACGGACGTCCTCGGCGGCACCAAGCTGTGGCTCAAGGGCCAGTCGGGCACCTACTACTACTACGCGCACATGCAGGCATATGCCGAGGGCATCGCCGAAGGGGTCGTCGTGAACGCCGGCCAGCTCGTGGGCTACGTCGGTGACAGCGGCAACGCCCAGGGCGGGGCCCCGCACACCCACTTCCAGATCCACCCGGGAGGTGGCGAACCCGTCAACCCCTACGGCCTCCTCAAGGTCGTGTCCGACCTCTCCCGCTCCGGGCCGGGAGCCGAGTAGACGCCGTCGCCATGTGAGTGGACCTGGCCCCTCTCCTCACTCCGTGGTTCGGCCGTCCTCGGTCTCGCCGTGCTCGGCGCCTTCGTCCTCCACGTCACGAACTCGCCGCCGGGCGAGGAGGAGCAGCACGGCGAAGACGACGACCGGTGCGAGAGCGAAGAGGCTCTCATCCCAGCCGCCCTGATGGGCGAACAACGTCGGCAATGCTTGGTTCACAGCAGGGCGAGGTAGGGGGTGAAGTCGGCCGAAGCGTGCACGGCGACCGACACACCGACTGCCGCGAGCGCAGTGACGCCGAATGCGGCGAGGGACAGATCCGGACGTGCCGGGGGCGGAGGATCCACCAGGTTTCGGCTGCGGAACTGCCACAGCTCGGCGCCGCAGGCGGTGCGCAGGCCTTCGGCGCTGATGCCCTGAGCAATGGTCCTCCGCCGGGCGATCTGCGCACCCGCAGCATCTTCATCGGCCGCTCGCTCGAGACCGACGCGCAACGCTGCCGCCGTGCGCGCGGCTCCGGGAACGAACACGAACACCGTCTCCAGAGCCGTGGCCATGAGTGCGCTCCAGCGGTCCCCGCCTCGGAGATGTGCACGCTCATGGTCGACCACGAAGCGCAACACGTCGGCGGACAGTCGAGTGCGTAGACCTTCCGAGATCACGATCTGGGGTTGTCGACCCGGGATGTTGAAGGCCACGGCCGCATGGGTGGGGATGATGACGACCTCCAGGTCCCCGGCGGTCTCGTGCTCGCCCAACCACGCGTCGACCCGAGCGGCCCGATGGCCTCGCGCCGCTCGATTCGCGAGGACAGCGGACCGACCGACGATCCAGACGACCGCAGCAGCGGCAGTTGCGGATCCGACGGCCCCTTCTGGCGCGAGGTGATCGACCGGGGTCACGGCCCGTCCCACCATGAGGTGTAATGCGCCAACGGAGGTGGAGAGGAGGAGCGCAGCGATGATTGCGAACATCCCGAGACCGACCGACGCCACCGCGAGTCGCACGAACCATCGCGGTGCAGCGACCAGCATGGGCTTGGGGCGGATGCCCGGCATGGCGACGGCGAGGAGGCCGCAGGCCAGGAGCAGGAGGGTCACCGGTGAGGGCCGTCGTCGAGGAGCTCGCGGAGATGGCGCCGTCGTCGGGCATCGAGGCCGGCGAGGAAGTGCATGAGCGCCGCTTCCGGATCTTCAGCAGCCTCCAGAATTCCGGTCATCCGCTCGGCTGTCTGCTCGCCCTCGCCCTTCATCGGGTGGTAGGCGAACGCTTTCCCGACGGTGCGCCGGTCGACGACGCCCTTCTTCCACAGGCGACGAAGGATCGTCATCACCGTCGAGTACACGACCGGGGGGTCGCTCTCGAGTCGAGCCAGGACGTCTCGCGGTGTGAGCCAGTCGTCGGTGTTCCACAGGATCGACATCACTTCGG
>DMTU01000316.1:0-3453 GCA_003476595.1 Acidimicrobiaceae bacterium
GACGCGCCGGAGCCCAGCCACCCGGGTGGGTGGCTGGGCTCCGATCAGGGCATGCCGCTCAGCGGCAGACCGTCAGCCTCAGCGGCTGGCGAGCTGGCGCTTGCTGCCGAGCACCATGGCCGCACCGAGCGCCAGCATGAAGGCACCGAGGCCGGCGAGGTTGCGGGTCTCGTCACCCGGTGCGGGGCAGGGTCCGGGTGATGACGTCACCCTGCACCTCGGTGTCGGCCTGGGCCAGCGCCGGGAACACGTTGGTGAACGTGCAGGTGACGTTCTCGCCTTCGCTGACGTCCACGGTCACCGTGCGGCCGTTGGAGACGGCGTCTTCGTCGTTGCAGGCGATGTTCTTCAGCGAGGTGAACGAGTTGGCGTCCTCGACGATCGTGTACTGACCGGCGTCGAGCTGACCGAACGTCGCATCAGCATCCGTGTTGGTCAGGATCGCCCGGCCGACACCGTCGCTGACGTTGAACCCGAACGCCCAACCGTCGGTGGGCACGGTGCCCTCAACAGCCTTGACGATCGTGATGGAGCCGCGCTCCACCTCTTCGGGGAGGACCTGCTCCTCGGGGTAGAAGTTCGTGAAGGTGCAGGTCAGGTCGTCGCCGTCGACGAGGGTGACCTCGACGGTGTCGCCCACCTCGTCCCACGTCCCGTCCCCGACGCACTCGATGCCGGTGAGCTCCGAGTCGATCGACCCGATCTCCTCCACGCGGTAGGTGCCCGGCGCGATGTCGAGGAACTCCTCGGTCTCATCACCCTCACCCAGCTGGAACCGGGCGAGCTCGTCGCCCGGGACGCCCACGAACGTGGCCGTCCAGCCGTCGGGGGCATCACCTTCGACGGCCTTCACGATCCGAAGATCGGCCTCGGGCGTGGGGACGGGCGGGGGCGGCGGGATCTCCGGCGTGTCGTCACCCTCGTTGAAGAAGGTGCAGGACACGTCCTCGTCACCGGGGAAGATCTGCACGCCGCGGAGGTCACCGTTGTCGTAGACGCCGGTGATCTCTGCCGATACCAGAGCTGAGATCCGCTCGTCCTGGGGTTGGATGTCCTCCAAGGTCAGATCACCGCACTCGATGTAGGCGAGCGGGTAGTCGACATCCTCGACCTCGGTGTACACGTAGCCGCCTTCGGTGCCCTCGAGATCTGCATCCGTGTGGGTGCCACCGACGGAGAGCGTGAATTGCGACTGGGAAGGACCGTCGAACGTGAAGACCTCATTCGAGGGGATGTTGGTACCAGGCACTTCGTCCTTGACGATCGTGATGTCCGGCTGTGTGCGCACGGTGTTCGTGAACGTGCACGTGACGTGCTCGTCGTCATTGACCACCACACTCACGGTCCCGTCAGTCGGATCCTCCTCCGGCTTGACGACCTCCGCGCTGCCGTTCTCCACTGACGTGTCCACCTTCGAGCATGCAACCGACGTGAAGGTCATGTCAGGACTTGCGGTTACGAGGTTCTCCGAGATCTCGTGCGTCCCCGGGGTGACCACGTAGGTGTTCGAGGTGTCCGAAGCGTTCGTGAGCGTCTCCTCCGACCCGGAGATGGTAAAGGGGACCGACCACTCCGTGGCACCCGTCACGACCTTCACCGCCGTCAGCTGTCCGGACCCTTCGGATTGTCCACCGCCTCCACAGAACGAAACGTGCGAGACGCCGTTCGTGCTCGCCTGCTGCGCGCTGGGGAGCACGACCTCGACCGTGCCGGAGGTTGCGCCGCTCGGGTAGTGGTAGACCGCGGACACCGTGCTCTGCTTGACGATCACGACGTTGACCGGCGTTGACGAGGTCCAGTCGAGGCGCAACGGGTTCGTCCCGACGGCCGAGTAGCTGCCGGAGACTGAGCTCAGCCCCTGCAGGATGTCGAGTGGTGCGTCGTCCCAGGTGTCCGGACGATCGACGTACCGATCCGGGAGGCCGGCCCCGCACTTGAGATTCGCATTGTTGCCCTGCGGTCCGCCGTAGACGCCGTACAGGTTCTCTGGGTAGCTCGTCAACGGATCCGGGTCGTCGACGGGCACCGGATCGTCGGCGCCGGCGCCCGGCGCCAGCACCATGAGGGCGCCGAGGAGCATGGTCACCAGACCTGCTCCCGCACCCAGCTTGAACCGCTGTCGTGAATTCATCTCGCCTGCCTTCGTTTCGCACCCGGGTCGGCACGCTGCCGCCCGCATTTGCCCTGGGATCGCTCGATCCTCGAAGCGCCCCGTGGGCGCCTCCGGGTGTCATCGAACTGCGCAGCGTGCTGGCGTACCAGGGGCAGACCAGCCCAAATCGGCAGATCCGGGCCCTTCTGACGCTCGCGTGTCACGAGAGCTGGAAAAACCTCACGCAGCGTGTGCGCAAGCAGACGTTTCGCGCCTCGATTGCCGCGCTCTGCGTTCGTCCGGGCAGGTTGCTGGCACGGTGCGTGCCAGCACCGGCATCAGGTGGACGCGCCCACGCCCGGGGCGACGAGCGGCCAGGGTCGCTCGCGTTCGGCGGCGAGGGCCACGTCGAACAGCAGCGCATCCTCGTGGTGGCGGCCCAGCACCTGCATGCCCACGGGCAGGCCGTCGACGGTGCCGGCGGGGATCGAGACGGCCGGGTTGCCGTAGATGTTGGAGATGATCGTCAGCGCACCCATGTTGATGAGGTCGGGGAACGCCTTGCCCACGCGGTCGAGCAGTTGATCGGGCAGGCCGGGGGCGAACGCGCTCGCCACCCGCACGCCGCCGAGCACGCCTCGGAAGGCCCACTTGGCCGCCGCGTTGGTCTGCGCCCACTCGAGGAACGAGTCGCTCGGGCTGCTCGTGGTCGACTCGGCAGGGAAGGCCGGGCCGGGGTTGGTGGTGGCGATGATGAAGTCGACCTCGTCGAAGGCCCGGGCCATCTCCTCGTTGGCCGCCACCCGCATGCGCTCGGCGGCGGCCGCGGTGTGCAGGTTGTACATCGAGGTGGCGAGCCGCAGGCCGATGGCCACCTCCTCGGTGAGCTCCGGCGCGCAGCCCGGCCAGCGGTCACCGAGGTCGGCCAGCAGCGTGGCCAGGTTGCCCATCATCCACTGGGCGGCGAGGTTCGGCGGCCGCACATCGAGATCGACGCGCACCATGCCGGTCGCGGCGATGAGGGCGTCGGCCTCGGCCCGGATGCGCTCCTCGACACCGGGTTCCAGCGTGACCCCGCCCAAGGCCGGGATGACGGCCACCCGCTTGCCGGCGAGGTCGTGGCTGCCGAGGCCGTCCTCAAAGGAGGGGTGCTTGGGCAGGCTGGTCGGGTCGGCCGGATGGTGGCCGGTGACGACGTCGTAGTAGCGCGCAGCGTCGCGCACGGAGCGGGCCAGGTTGCCGAGCACCACGGTGTGGGGGCGCATGTAGGCGCCGGGGCTGCGTGGCGTACGACCGAACGTGCCCTTGAAGCCGAGGAGACCGGTGTAGCCCGCCGGAATGCGGATCGACCCGCCGCCGTC
>DMTU01000316.1:3652-7240 GCA_003476595.1 Acidimicrobiaceae bacterium
GCCGCCGATCCGCTCGAGGAGCCGCCGACCGTGCGGCCGTGGCGCCACGGGTTGTGGGTGACCCCGTTCATCTTCGTGACGCTCACGTTCAGCCCGCCGAACTCGCTGGCCGTCGTCAGCCCGACCGGCACGGCACCGCCCTGCTCGAGCAGCCGTTCGATGACCGTGCCCGTCTGCGTCGCGATCCGGTCGCGGAACACGAGCGAGCTCTCCGTGTAGGGCCAGCCCTCGACCGGATCCAGCTCCTTGATGCCGGTCGGGACGCCGCCGAAGGGCTGGGAGACATCGGCCGAGGCCGCCGCGGTCCGCGCCCGGTCGGGGTCCACGTGGGAGAAGGCGTTGAGGTCGCTGGCCTCGATGGCGGCGAGCGTCGCCTCCAGCTCCTCCTTCGGTGAGCGCTCACCTGCCCGGAAGGCGTCGACGAGCGAGCAGGCATCCCCGGTCCAGGGCGTGTCGGTCATGCGGTGATGCTTCCACTTCCCATGCGCCGCTTCCTCCAGGAAGATCGGGGTGTAGGACTTCGGCGCGGCCGGACGATGGAGGGGATGGTGAGCGAGCTGCCTGCGACCCCGGACCAGCGCCACGCCCTCGTCGACCTGTACGACCGGGCGCTGCCCGACGTGTACGGCTACCTCGCGGCGCGCTGCGGGTCGGCGTCGGTGGCCGAGGACCTCACCTCGGAGACGTTCCTCGCTGCGGTGGACGCCGTGCGGCGCGGGGCGGTGCCGCACCTGAGCGTGGCGTGGCTGATCGGCGTCGCCCGCCACAAGCTCGTCGACCACTGGCGGCGCAACGAGCGGGACGAGCGGCTCACCACCGAGCTCGGACAACCGCCACCGCCCGACGACGAGTGGGACGTGCACCTCGACGTGCTCGCCGCGCACGAGACGCTGGCGACGCTCGGCGGCCACCACCGGAGCGCGCTGGCGCTCCGGTACCTGGACGGCCTGCCCGTGCGCGAGGTGGCGGCGTGCCTGGGCCGGACCGAGGGCGCCACCGAGGTGCTGCTCGTCCGGGCCCGGGCGGCGTTCCGTGCCCGCTACGAGCAGCAGCGACCGACCACCGCAGGAGAGGGGGAGCGATGACCGACCCGTTCGAATCCCTCGCCAGCCCGGCCGAGCCCCAGCAGCCCCGGCCCAGCTTCACCCGCGCCCTGCGCGCCCGGCTGCTCGATGCGCTCGAGCTCGACCCGGCCGACACCGCACCACCGATCGACCTTCCGAGGAGGAAGCCCATGCCCACCACCACCACGATCACGCCGACCGCCACGGCCGTCATCCCCTATCTCACCGCCACCGACGCCGTCGGCGCCCTTGCCTGGTACGCGCAGGCCTTCGGGGCCGAGGAGCAGTTCCGGGTGGTCGGTCCCGACGGTCTCCTGGGACACGCCGAGTTCCGCATCGGCGACGCCGTCTTCTACCTCTCCGACGAGCACCCGGCCATGGGCGTCGTGTCCCCGACGAGCCTCGGCGGCACGCCCTTCGCCATGCACCTCACGGTCACCGACGTGGACGCGATGTTCGCCCGGGCGGTCGCGGCCGGCGCCACCGCGCAGCTGGAGCCGGCCGACCAACCCCACGGCGCCCGTCACGGCTCGCTGCTGGACCCGTACGGCCACCGCTGGATGCTGTCCCAGCCGATCGAGGACGTTCCCCTGGATGAGTACGCCGCCCGGTCCGAGGGCAGCCCGTACCGGGTCGAGGTCGCCGCCGGGGCGAGCCGCGACGGGCAGCCCTACGTCGACGGGATCTGGGGCTCGATGACCTACACGGACCCGGAGGTGGGCATCCGCTTCGTCACCGAGGTCCTCGGCTTCGAGGAGCTGGTGCTGGTCCGGGACGAGGAGGGCGGCATCGTCCACAGCGAGTACCGCTGGCCCGAGGGCGGCATCGTCGGCATCTCCGCCGCCGACGAGGGCAACCCGTTCCTTCCCCCGCCCGGGCGCAACGGGCTGTACGTCGTCACCGCCGACCCGCACGCCGTGTGGGATCGCTGCCGGGCCGCCGACGTCGAGGTGATCCGGGAGCCGGAGGAACCCCACTACGACCCCGGCGGCATGGGCTTCTCCGTGCGCGACCCGGAGGGCAACGCCTGGAGCTTCGGGTCCTACGCCGGCGGCGCCACGGAGTGACGCCGCGCGACGTGGTGACTGCCAGTTCCAGAGAACGTCCGGCAGTCACCCCGGGCGTCAAACGGGTTGGGTGGTCTCGAGGGTGAGCTCGGCGCCGGAGACGTCGAGGGTGGCGACGTCGCCGTCGACGAGGCGACCCTCGAGGATGGCGCCGGCGATGCGGTCGGCGACCTCCCGCTGGATGACCCGCTTGAGCGGGCGGGCCCCGTAGGCCGGGTCGTAGCCGAGCGCCGCCAGCTTCTCCTTGGCCGCGTCGGTCACCTCGAGGGTGATGCGGCGGTCGGCGAGGCGCTGGTGCAGGTGGCCGAGCTGGATCTCGACGATCGGGGCCAGGTCGGCCTCGGTGAGCTCACGGAACCGGACGATGTCGTCGATGCGGTTGATGAACTCGGGGCGCAGGTGGTCCCGGGGGTCGCCCGGCATGTTCGAGGTCATGATCAGCACGGTGTTGGCGAAGTCGACCGTGCGGCCCTGGCTGTCGGTGAGGCGCCCGTCGTCGAGCACCTGCAGCAGGATGTTGAAGACGTCGGGGTGGGCCTTCTCGAGCTCATCCAGCAGCACGACGGAGTAGGGCCGGCGCCGGACGAGCTCGGTGAGCTGGCCGCCCTCCTCGTGGCCGACGTAGCCGGGGGGCGCACCGACCAGGCGGGACACGGAGTGCTTCTCCATGTACTCGCTCATGTCGATGCGGACCATGGCCCGCTCGTCGTCGAAGAGGAAGTCGGCGAGGGTGCGGGCGAGCTCGGTCTTGCCGACGCCGGTCGGGCCGAGGAACAGGAACGAGCCGATGGGTCGGTGCGGGTCGGAGAGGCCGGCCCGGCTGCGGCGGATGGCCTTGGCCACGGCCTCGACCGCTTCGTCCTGGCCGATGACCCGCTCGTGGAGGACGTCCTCCATGCGGACGAGCTTGGCCATCTCGCCCTCCATGAGGCGCGAGACGGGGACACCCGTCCATCGGGAGACGATTTCGGCGACGTCTTCCTCGTCGACCTCCTCCTTCAGCATCCGGGACTCGGACTGCAGCTCGGCCAGGCGCTTGGTGGCGTCGTCGACCTGGCGCTCGAGCTCGGGGATGCGGCCGTAGCGGATCTCGGCGGCCTTCTCGAGGTCCTGCTCGCGCTCGAGGCGCTCGCGCAGGGTCTCCATCTCCTCCTTGAGCGCACGGATCTCGCCGATGGCCTGCTTCTCGCGGTCCCAGTGGGCGAGCATGCCGTCGCGCTCCTCGCGCAGGTTGGCGAGCTCCTGGTCGAGGTCGTCGAGACGGGCCACGGAGGGTGCGTCGGTCTCCTTGGCCAGGGCGACCCGCTCGATCTCGAGCTGGCGGATGCGGCGCTCGACCACGTCGATCTCGGTGGGCAGCGAGTCGATCTCGATGCGCAGCTTGGAGGCGGCCTCGTCGATGAGGTCGATGGCCTTGTCGGGCAGGAAGCGCCCGGTGAGGTAGCGGTCCGACAGGG
>DMTU01000230.1:0-323 GCA_003476595.1 Acidimicrobiaceae bacterium
ATCGCCGTGCCGGCGTCCGCGGCCTGCTCCCAGCCGGGGAGCACGGTGGGGGCGAGGTCCAGCCCGCTCGCGGCGAGCAGGCGGTCGATGGCGTCCTCGATCTCGGGGTGGGCGCCGGGGAGGCGGAACCGGCCGAGCGACGTCGCAGGGGTCCCGGGAGCGAAGCCCGGTTCGAGCAGCGCCATGCCGGTGACGACGCCGGCGACGGTGGTGGCCATCGGCCCGATCGTGTCGAGCGACGGGGCCAGGGGCCGCACGCCGTCGGTTGGGATGCGGCCGAAGGTCGTCTTGAGCCCGACCACGCCGCAGCACGTCGACGGGAT
>DMTU01000230.1:541-736 GCA_003476595.1 Acidimicrobiaceae bacterium
CCGGTGGCCACCGCCACCGCGGAGCCGGACGAGGAGCCTCCGGGGATGCGGGCCGGGTCGAGCGGGTTCTGGGGCGTCCCGGTGTAGGGGTTGATGCCGCTCCCGCCGAAGGCCAGCTCGTGCAGGTTGACCTTGCCCACGATGCGGCCGCCGCCGGCCCGGATGCGTGCGATGCACGCCGCGTCGCTGGTCGCC